>JANLWG010000091.1:0-11610 GCA_031364405.1 Hyphomicrobiales bacterium | reverse complement strand
CAACATCGCCAGCGGTGAGCAGCGCATCGTGACGCGGGCCGCCGCCGCCAACGATCCGCTTGCCACCCATCTTGATGAGGCCTTCCGCTTCGATCAGTCCGGCATGCATGACGGGCAGTTTATCAACATTCATAATCCACCACTGCGTCTGGTTATCATCGGAGCTGTGCACATTGCCCAAGCGGTGATCCCGATGGCGCAGCAAGTGGGCTATGATGTGATCGTCATCGACCCACGCGGCGCCTTTGCCACCGGCGCGCGGTTTCCCGGTATAGCGCTCCATGTCGAGTGGCCCGATGAAATCATCGCCCAAATCGGCCTTGATGCGCGCACCGCGATGATCGCACTCACCCATGATCCCAAGATCGATGATCCCGCGCTGTTCGCGGCACTGGCGTCCGAATTGTTCTATATCGGCGCGCTGGGTTCGACGAAGACCCAAAGTGCCCGCGCCGGACGGCTCAAGGCCAAGGGTTTTACCGAGGCCCAGATCACTCGCATTCACGGACCCATCGGCCTCTCCATCGGCGCCAAGGGTGCGCCCGAAATCGCCATTTCCATCATGGCGGAAATGACCAAGGGCTTGCGTCTCGGCACATGACATGAGGTTCGGCGAGATATTGCTAAGCGAGGCGGAGGGCGCCACTCTGGCCCACTCGGTCAAGCACGCCAGCGGATTGTTCAAAAAAGGCCGGGTGCTTTCGGCCGATGATATTTCAACATTGCTGGCGGCGGGCATAACCAAAGTGTTCGCCGCCCGCTTTGGCCCCGGTGATATTCCCGAGGATGCTGCGGCATCGGCAATCGCCGGCGTGGCCGGCGGTGAGGGCACCGTGGCGCAGGCGGCGTTCACCGGCCGCGCCAATCTGCATTCGACCGTGCATGGGCTCGCACTAGTCGATGTTGAACGGGTGCGGGCGCTCAACCGGCTGCACGAAAGCCTGACGCTGGCCACCGCCGCGCAACATGCGGTGATCGAAGCGCGCCAGATGGTGGCGACCGTCAAGATCATTCCGTTTGCCGTGCCGCGCCAAATTCTGGAGAAAGCGCTGGCCATCGTCGGTTCAAAACCGCTGATCCGCGTTGCGGCTTTTCGCCACCGGCGCGCCGGGCTGATCATCACCAGGCTGCCACAAAGCAAGCCGTCGCTGATCGTTAAATCGGAAACCGCGATGCGCCAAAGGATTTCGGAATTGGATGGTGAACTGGGTGCTGTGCTGGTGGTCGATCACGCTATCGCGGCGGTGCGGGAGGCGATTGCCGATCTGCGCCAACAGCACTGTGATCCCATCCTGGTCTTTGGTGCCTCCGCCATTGTCGATCGGGGCGATGTCATTCCGGCGGCGTTGACGGCGGCGGGAGGTGAAGTCGTGCATCTCGGTATGCCGGTCGATCCGGGCAATCTCATGATGTATGGGAGACTTGACGATATTCCGGTCATCGGGGTTCCCTCGTGCGCGCGCTCGCCGAAGGTTAATGGTTTCGACTGGGTGCTAGAGCGGGTGATGGCAGAGGTGCCGGTGACGCGCGAAGATATCATGGACATGGGAGCCGGGGGTTTGCTCGCGGAAATTCCGACAAGGCCCAGCCCGCGTGAAGGAAAATCCACGGTGCAACGGGCGCCGCGCGTGGTGGCGATTGTCTTGGCGGCGGGACAATCAACCCGCATGGGCGCCAATAAGATGCTGGCTGATTTCCACGGTGAGCCATTGATCCGGCACACTGTCTTGTCGGTGCTGTCATGGTCACTCCACAACACAATCGTGGTCACCGGCAACGAGGCCGGCAAGATCACCGCGGCACTTGAGGGATTGGCGATCAACATTGTCCACAATGCCGACTATGCGACGGGACTTTCCTCATCGCTGAAGCGCGGGCTTAAAGCCGTACCCGATGATGCCGATGCGGTGCTGGTTTGCTTGGGCGATATGCCGGTGGTCGAAGCCGGCACCGTGCGAAGGCTCATCGCGTCGTTCAATCGCGATGAGCACCGCACGATTTGTGTTCCCGTGTACAAGGGTCGGCGCGGCAATCCGGTGCTGTGGGGCAGAATGCATCTCGCCGCCATGGCCGCACTCACCGGCGATCAGGGTGCCAGGCCGCTGATCGAACAATTTGCCGATGAGGTAATCGAAATCGAAACGCCCGACGAGGGCGTGGTGATGGATGCCGATACACCAGAAGCCCTGGCGGCACTCAGAGCAAGGACAGCGCCCTGAAGCTCGCGTGGCCCTTGCGGCCGACGATAATGTGATCGTGCACGGCGACGCCGAGGCGCTGGCCGGCGTCGACGATTTTCTTGGTCATCTCGATATCGGCCATTGAAGGGGTTGGATCGCCCGAGGGGTGATTGTGCGCCAGCACGATGGCGGAGGCGCCCAGCTCCAGCGCGCGCTTGACCACTTCGCGCGGATAAACCGGGGTGTGATCGACAGTGCCTTCCTGCTGCACCTCGTCGGCGATCAACTGGTTCTTCTTGTCGAGAAACAACACGCGGAATTGCTCGATGTCGGCAAACGCCATGGCGGCGCGGACATATTCGAGAATGGCGCTCCACGAGGCCAGCACCGGGCGGTTGATCACCTGACCGCGCATCAGGCGCATGGCGGCGGCGTGGATGATCTTCAATTCGGTGGCGACCGCTTCGCCCACACCCTTGACCTCCATGAGGCGTTCGGGTTCAGCACTGATCACTTCGGCAAAGGTTCCAAAACGCGCCAGCAGTTGCTTGGCCAGGAGTTTGGTATCGCCACGCCGGATGGCGCGGTAGAGCACCATTTCAAGCAGCTCGTAATCGGGCATGGCACCGGCACCACCGTCCCTGAAGCGGTCTTTCAGGCGTTCACGGTGGCCCAGATAATGTGCTGGCGGCTTGCTGCCCGCATCATCAAAGCCCGCCATCGCTCAAACCTTGAAGGTCGGGCAGAACACGCCCTTGGGCGACGCGGTGAAGATCTCGCAGCCCGCAGCGGTGACGCCAATCGTGTGTTCGAACTGGGCCGACAGCGAACGGTCACGGGTGACGGCGGTCCAGCCATCGGCCAAAACCTTTACATGCGGGCGGCCCAGATTGATCATCGGCTCGATGGTAAAGAACATGCCGGCTTTCAGTTCCACGCCTTCGCCCATGCGGCCATAATGCAGCACGTTGGGGTGATCGTGGAACACCCGGCCCAGGCCATGGCCGCAGAAATCGCGCACCACCGAACAGCGCTCGGCTTCGGCAAAGCTCTGAATGGCATGGCCGATGTCACCGAGATGGGCGCCGGGCCTCACCATGGCGATACCGCGCATCAGGCATTCATGGGTCACTTCGATCAGGCGTTCGGCCCTGCGGCTCACCTCGCCCACGCAATACATCCGGCTTGAGTCGCCATGCCAGCCATCGACGATCAAGGTCACATCGATGTTGACGATATCGCCCTCGCGCATCGGCTTGTCGCTGGGAATGCCGTGGCAGACGACGTGATTGATCGAGGTGCAGATTGATTTGGGATAGCCGCGATAATTGAGCGGTGCCGGAACGGCTTTGTGGTCGCGGGCAAATTCGGTGATCAGGTTATCGAGCGTACTGGTGGTGACTCCGGGCTCGACCAGCGCTGTCAGAATATCGAGAGCTTCGGCGGTAAGGCGGCCGGCTTTGCGCATGGCTTCGAAATCAGCGGCTCCGTGCAGCTTGATTTTGGTCGAGCGGGGCGATGTAACTTCGTCGGCGGCAACGTAACCCATTCAGTGCTCCATGACCGGGATGGCCCGCTCGGCAATGATTTCGGATGTGGTGACTTTACAGCAAAGTGCGAAAGCCTCAACTCCAGCTTTTCGCGCCTGGTGGAATGCCTCGAAATAGGTGCGATCGAGGTCTGCGGCAAGAGCAAAGCGGTCAGGGAAGCGGGCCTGGATCAAATAGACCATGGCGGCGCGCGCACCCGCACGGACCATGCCGGCCAGTTCAACCAGATGCTTGCGGCCACGCTCGGTCACGCAATCGGGAAATTCAACCATGCCGGGCTGACGGAACAAATGGGCGTTCTTCACTTCGACATAGCAGGGTTTCATGCCTTCGCCTTCGAGCAGCATGTCGATGCGGCTGTTGCGGCCGTATTTAACTTCCGGGCGCAGCGACGAATACCCGGCCAGCCCGGGCAGCAGCCCGGCGCTGATCGCCTCTGCGGTGATGCGGTTGGGACTGTTGGTATTTACGCCGATCAAGCCAAGGCCGGGGATTTCGATCAGTTCCCAGGTGTGGGGATATTTGCGGGTGAGGCTTGCCGAGCGCGATAGCCAGACCGTCGAGCCCGGCTCGTTCAACCCCAGCATGGCGCCGGTGTTGGGGCAGGCGGCGGTGATCAATTCCCCGGTTGCCAGGGTTACATCGGCGAGAAACCGCTTGTAACGCCTGATCAGTGTTCCCGATATCAGCGGAGACGTAAATTGCATGGCTTTGACAGTCCTCTTGTCCGGTGGCACATCAGCATAAAGCAAAGGCTTTGCACAAATGACAGCTTCGATTCCCACCGCCGCCGTTCTGCTCATTGGCGATGAAATTCTCTCGGGCCGCACCAAGGACAAGAACCTGGGGTTCATCGCCGATTATCTTGCAGCCATGGGCATCGACCTCAAGGAAGCCCGCGTGGTTGCCGATGCCGAGGCTGATATTATTGCGGCGGTGAATGCGCTGAGGGCGCGCTACACCTATGTCTTTACCACTGGTGGCATTGGCCCCACCCATGACGATATTACCGCGGATTCGGTTGCCAAGGCCTTTGGCGTCGCAATCGGCCATGATCCGAAAGCGGTTGATATTCTGCTTGCCTATTTCACGGAGATCGGCCGCGAGCCCAATGAAGCCCGCATGCGCATGGCGCGGATCCCCAAAGGTGCGGTTCTCATCGAGAATCCGGTTTCGAAAGCCCCGGGCTTCCAGATGGAAAATGTATTCGTCATGGCAGGCGTGCCGCGGATCATGCAGGCGATGATCGATGAGATCAGTCCGCGTCTGGCCAAAGGCGTGGTGATGCTGTCGCGCGGTGTGGAATTTCTCGGCGGCGAAGGCGATATTGCCAAACCGCTCTCGGAAATACAGGACAGGTTTCCGGCGGTGATCATCGGTTCATACCCGTTTCAGGCGCCCGATGGTTTTGCCACCAACCTCGTGCTGCGTTCGCGCGATGGATTAGCCCTCGAACAGGCGCTTGACGCCGTTCAGGCGCTGGCGGCCGCGTTGACCGGTCAGGGCAAGGCGCGCGGCTGGTCGTGATCTCACGCGGCCAGGGCGCGCTTTACCTTTTCGGTCAGATCATTGCGGGTGAACGGCTTGTTGACGAAATCTATGGCGTTCGGCAGGTCTTCCTGCATCTGGCGCAGCGAGCCCGGCGCATAGCCCGACATGAATAGCACTTTGAGTTCGGGCCTTACGCCAAGCGCCTTTTCGGCCATTTCGGGGCCGTTCATGCCACCGGCCATGATGACATCCGACAGAACAAGATCGATTTGGGGGTGTTCCACAATGGCCTTGAGGCCCTCGGGGCCGCTTGATGCGACCATTACATCATAGCCCATTTCCTCGATCATGGCGGCAGCCACGTCGCGGACCGAAGGGTTATCCTCGACCACCAGAACAAGAAGCTTTCTGACCTCGGCATCGGCGGCAACCAGTTTTAATTCGACAACGCTTGGCGGCAACTCTGGCGCGGCCAGGATTGGTTCGGGCAGTGCCTGGGCCATCGTCCTGAGGCGTGGCAGGAACAACCGCATGGTGGTGCCGTGGCCCACTTCCGAATAGATCTTGATGTGGCCGCCTGACTGCTTGGCAAAACCATAGATCATCGACAGGCCGAGTCCCGATCCGGCTTCCGGACCCTTGGTGGTAAAGAACGGCTGGAACACTTTTTCGATGTTCTCGGGCGCGATGCCGGAGCCGGTGTCGGTGACGGCGATTTCCACATAGTCGCCAGGCTGCACGTCCTCCAGTTCCTTGCAGGCGGCGGCATCGAACGTGCGGTTCACCGTCTCAATGGTCAACTGGCCGCCTTTGGGCTTCATGGCGTCCCGGGCATTGATGCAGAGGTTGAGGATTGCCGTTTCCAGCATGGTGGCATCGGCTTTGACGGGCCACAGTTCGGTGCCCGGATGAATCTGAAGTTCGACATCGGCACCGACTGCGTGGCCAAGCATATCGCTCATCCGGGAGACGAGGCCGTTCACCGAAAGAGTCTTGTTCTGCAAGTTCTGTTGACGTGAGAAAGCGAGCAAGCGTTTGGTGAGTTCCGAACCCTTTTCGGCGGCCTCGGCAGCGGCATGGATACGTTTCAAGGCGCGTTCGTCGGTTTTCACCAGCTGTTCGACGAGCTGCAAATTGCCCAGCACCACCATCAGCAGATTGTTGAAGTCGTGGGCGATACCGCCGGTGAGCTGGCCCACTGCTTCCATTTTTTGGGCCTGGAGATATTTGCGTTCCAGTGTCTTGCGCTCGGTGATGCGCTGGCAGGTACCGAAGATCGTCTCGACATTACCCTGGTTGTTGCGGTCGGCTTCGATCTTGACTTCAAAATAATTGAGTTCACTGCCGATCAGGGTCTTGTAGGCAATTTCGAAGATGGGACTGTTATGGCCGTTTTTCGTGAGTTCGATTGCCTCTTCAAATCGCGGCAGGTCCTGCGGCTCTATCATTTTCCTGAAGATGGCAAGATTGGGTTGGACGATTGCCTCGTCCATGCCGATCAACGCGATCATCTCGCTCGAAAGCCGGTTGGCGCCGGTTTCGGCATTGATGGTAAAACTGCCGAGCCGGGCGGCCTGCTGGGACCGCCGCAAAACCCGTTCCGAGGCTTGCATCCGCTCCAGCGCCGCCATATGCTCGCCGATGTTGCGCGACAGGCCCACACATTTCATCGGCTTGCCGTCGATCGGATTGCGGATGACTCCGGCGATCGATTCAATCCAGACATATTCGCCGGACTTCGTCTTTACCCGGTAGCGCGTCTGGAACATGTCGGAGCCGAAAGGGGCGGTCTGGATATGGCCATCAAGGGTTTTGTCGCGGTCATCGGGGTGAACCAGTTCATTGAAACTATTGAAGTTGAGATCGGGGCTGCCACGCTCAAACCCGACCAAATCATACATCTCGGGTGAATTGTAAGTGAGGCCGGTGCGGTAGTCGTGGTCCCAGACGGCATAACCACCCGAGCGCAGCGCCAGGCTCAGCCGGCGTTCGTTCTGAATCGCCTCTTCGGCTTGCTCAACACTGGCGTGCTGTCCCACCAGCACCATGTAGTGGTTCGGGCCATCATCCCATTTCTGTGATAAAAACTTTGTTGAGCGCATGGCACCCAGCGGCGGCACATAGGAGACCTCAATCTTTTGAACCGGGCCTTCGGGGGTTTCTTCCTGCACAAAACGGGCGGACAGGGGGCCGGTTCCAAAATTTGCCAGGCGCCGGCCAATAATCTCCTCGCGCGACGAGTTCCATCGGCGCAACACCGCACTGGTGGCGGCGGCGACTTCGACCTCAGGCAATTTTACGGCAATCATCTCGACATTCGCTGTCTCGAAGGCCCTGGTCAGTTCGGAAATGACTCCCGTAGCCGCGATCATTGATTGCGCTCCTGTAACTTGCCTTGACTTCAATCGCCGACTTTGGCCTGAATAGGTGAATACACAGTTGATAGTTAATGGCTGATTGCACGTAGAGGCTTTCGCGGCATAGGATCAGCTAACATTTCGGAGATTGGTGCTATGGAAGAGAAGTGGCAGAAGAGTTTTCCGGTATCGTGGGAGCAGTTTCACCGGGATGCACGAGCGCTCGCCTGGCGTTTGAGCGGGGCAGGACCCTTCCATACGGTCGTGGGTATTACCCGCGGCGGACTGGTGCCCGCGGCGGTGGTAGCCCGCGAACTCGGCATAAGGGTCGTCGAGACGGTGAGTGTCTCGTCTTACGACTATGACAAGCAGGGTGAAATCCAGGTCCTGAAACCCATTTCGGCTGCCATCGCCGGGGAAAATGGCGGAGCTGGCGTACTGATCGTGGATGATCTCGTCGATACCGGCGCCACCGCCCGGGTGGTGCGCGAGATGATGCCGAAGGCACATTTTGCCACGGTTTATGCCAAGCCCGCCGGGCGGCCTCTGGTCGACACCTTCGTCACCGAAGTGAGCCAGGATACCTGGATTTATCTGCCGTGGGATATGGGATTGCAATTCACTCCGCCGATCGGTGAGAAATCCACGGCTTGAGAGGCGGTTCACATGACAAGCATTGATTTGGCGCTCGACGAGGCCGTTGCCCGGTTCACCGCGAAACGGCCAAGGACCGCGCAAATGCAAACCCGCGCTGCCCGGGTGATGCCCGGCGGCAATACCCGTACCATCCTGTATAATGCCCCTTTCCCGATCCGCGCCGCCACCGCGCAAGGGTCGGAGATTGTTGACATCGATGGCCACAGCTATCTCGATCTGGTCGGCGAATATTCGGCCGGCATCTATGGCCATTCCCATCCGCGCATCAAGGCGGCGGTGGCGCAAGCCCTCGAAACCGGGCTCAACTTCGGCGCCCATCATGGCCACGAGGTGTTGTTTGCCGAGGCGGTGACCAAGCGCTTCAACCTCGATCTGGTGCGCTTCACCAACTCCGGCACCGAAGCCAATATGATGGCGCTGGCGGCGGCGCGCTGTTTCACCGGCCGCAAAAAGATAATGCCGATGCATGGTGGTTATCACGGTGGCATGCTGTATTTCAGCCATGGTGCTTCGCCGGTCAACGCGCCCTTCGATTGCGTGCTTGGCCATTTCAACGGTGTGGGTGATACCCAGGAACTTATTGCTCGGCATGCCGATCAACTTGCCGCGATCATTGTCGAACCGATGCTCGGCGGCGGTTGCCTGCCCGCCGATGCGGCATTCCTCGCCATGCTGCGGGCGGAGACGGCCAGGCGCGGCATCGTGCTGATCTTCGATGAAGTGATGTCGTCCAGGCTTCATCCCGGTGGATTGTCGGCGCAGTTTGGCATCGCACCCGATCTCAAGACGCTGGGCAAATATATCGGCGGCGGCATGAGCTTTGGCGCATTTGGCGGCACCCGCCTGATCATGGAGCAATTCGACCCTTCGAAACCCAATGCCCTGCCACATGCGGGAACTTTCAACAACAACACCTTGACCATGACGGCGGGTCTTGCCGGCATCACCGAAGTGTTCACGCCCGAGGCTTGCGTGGCGCTCAATGCTCGCGGCGATGCTCTGCGCGCGGCGCTCAACGATCTGTTCATGCGTTACCAGGTGCGGATGAAGGCAACCGGCATGGGCTCGATGATCACCTTGCATCCGGTGGCCGGCGACATCCGTTCGCCGGAGGATGTCGAGGGGGCTGACTCCAGGCTGAAGCGCCTGCTTTTTCTCGATCTTCTCGACGCTGGCATCTACATCGCCGAGCGCGGCTTCATG
This sequence comes from Hyphomicrobiales bacterium, assembly GCA_031364405.1. Lineage (GTDB taxonomy): Bacteria > Pseudomonadota > Alphaproteobacteria > Rhizobiales > Aestuariivirgaceae > Aestuariivirga. Next base: position 2,172 of record JANLWG010000091.1, on the reverse strand, counting down.
GCGCTGTCGCTGATGGTGACCGGCGATGATTGCAAGCGCGTGGTGGCCACTGTCGAAAGCTTCATCAAGAACCGCCGGGAGCTTTTGGTTTAGGTTTTCACCAGCACCGGGAACACCGGCAGGCGCGGGGTTCGAATGAAAGTCCAAGCCAGCTAGCATTGTTTCGGTTTGAAATCCCCCAGGTCCTCACCCTGAGGTGCCCGGCGCGGGCCGGGCCTCGAAGGGTCCGCCAGCAGCACGACTCGTGGCTGGTCCCTCGAGGCTTTGCGTTCCGCAAAGCACCTCCACCAGCGGCGAAAGCCGCTCGGGAGGAGGAGGGTGTGGGATGAAGAATATTCGAACTGAGTCACGAACGAATCATTGGCGGACTTGCCGGAATTCCTGAAATCGTATATTGAATAAACATTCAATCAAAGAATGGAGAACTCCGTGCTTCAGCAGCCGAGTAACCGGTTTAACGCGCAGGACTTGTGGCAGAAGGACCATGATCACTTTCTGCATCCGTGGACCCACTTTGACAGTTTTAAAAAAGACGGCTCGCTGATTATCGCCGAGGCCGAGGGCTGCCATATCACCGATGTGAACGGCAAGCGTTACCTCGATGGCCTTGGCGGCATGTGGTGTGTCAATGTGGGTTATGGCCGGGCTGAGATGGCGGAGGCGATGGCCGAGCAGGCCAAACTCCTGGCCTATGCCAATCCGTTTGTCGACATGACCAATGCGCCTGCTGCCGAGCTTGCGGCGAAGCTGGCGGAGATTGCTCCGGGCAATCTGAACCATGTGGCGTTTTCAACCTCGGGCTCGTGTGCCAATGACACGGCGATCCGGCTTGCCCACTTCTATCACTCAAGACGTGGCGAACATGCGCGCAAGCACATCATCTCGCGCCACAACTCCTACCACGGCTCGACTTATCTGGCGATGTCGATAGGCAACCGCGAGGGCGACCGGGGGCCGGGGTTCCACTATATCACCGATTTCATCCACCATCTGTCGGCACCCTATCCCTATCGCCGGCCCGAGGGCATGTCGGAAGATCAGTTCACCGATTATCTGGTTGAGGAATTCAAGGCCAAGATCCGCGAGGTGGGATCTCAGAACATCGCCGCCTTTATCGCCGAACCGATTCAAGGATCGGGTGGCGTGGTGATGCCGCCTGGGGGCTACCTCAAGCGCATGTGGGAGGTGGCCAAGGAAAACGGCATCCTGTTCATCGCCGATGAGGTGGTGACGGCATTCGGCCGCGTCGGCCACTGGTTCGCCAGCAAGGATGTTTTCGGCATCGAACCCGATATCATCGTCTCGGCCAAAGGTCTGACCTCGGGCTATCTGCCGCTCGGCGCCACTATCTTTTCCGATGAAATCTACGAAGCGATCAGCCAGCCCGGACCCGATGTCTGGTTCGCCCACGGCTTCACCTATTCCGGGCATCCGGTGTGCTGTGCCGTTGCCAACAAGAACATCGAGATTATCGAGCGCGAGGGATTGCTGGCGCATGCCGCCAGGGTTGGTGATCATTTCGAGAAACGCTTGCGGGAATTGGCGAACCTGCGCCTGGTTGGCGAAGTGCGCGGCAAGCGCTTGATGATGTGCGTTGAATATGTGGCCGACAAGGCCAGCAAGGCTCATCTTCCAGACGAGATCAACATCTCGAAGCGCATTTCCAATCTGTGCGAGGCGCGCGGTCTTCTGGTGCGCCCCATTGGCCATCTCGATGTGATGTCACCGCCGCTGACGCTTTCGATCAAGGAAGCCGACTTTCTCGTCGACACATTGCACGGTGCAATCGAAGAAGTGACCGATGATCTGGTCAAGGGCGGCCTGCTGCCAGCCATTGGCCGGCCCATCCAGCACGGCGGTAACTAACGGCGAAACCGGCCGCGAAGGATATCACGGCCGGTTTCTTGGACTGCTGGCTTCAGTGGGGGAGGAGTGATCCGGAGCCCGCAGTCAATTCATCAGGGGGCTTAGTAGCAGTTCCACACCTTCTTCTTGACGATCCAGAAATGAGTGTGGCTGTGGTTCCACTTTTTCACCTTGACCCACTGCCAGCCGCAGTAATCGCCGTAACCATAGTCGTCGGAGTAGCCGTAGCCGCCGCCATAGCCATAGCCGCCGCCGTAGCCGCCGCCATATCCGCCACCAAAATTGATGTCGATGTTGAATTTCTTG
>JANLWG010000090.1:0-18290 GCA_031364405.1 Hyphomicrobiales bacterium | reverse complement strand
TCATAGCTGCGGTTGCCGAGCCCGACGGGCACGATGTCGCGGCGCTCCATCTTGGCTGGTTCAGTCATTGTGCAAACGCTCCCAACCATCCCATTGAGCCAGAGCCCTGATCACATCCTTCACCATCTGGCCATGCTGTACGTCCCGGCTTTCCACTATCACGTCGGCGCCAGCATAGACCGGGTAACGCTTGTCGATAAGATCAAGCATCACGGCCTCGGGATCGCTGGTTTTGAGGAGAGGCCGGTCCTGACGTTTCATCACCCGCTTCATCAACAGCGGCAGAGGAGCCTTGAGCCAGACCGAAACAGCTTCATTCTGAATGCGGGCCCGGGTCTCGTCGTTGATATAGGCGCCGCCGCCGGTCGCCAGCACCTGGGGACCGTTGGCGAGCAGACGGGCGATCACCCGGCGCTCACCTTCGCGGAAATAATTCTCGCCATGGTCGGCAAATATTTCCGCGATGGATTTGCCGGCCGCAGCCTCGATCTCATGATCGGCGTCGACGAAGGACAATCCCAACTTTTCGGCCAGCCTGCGGCCGACACTGGATTTTCCAGCCCCCATCAACCCCACCAGAACGATCGGGTGACGCCCCAGCCGTTCGCTGACGGATTGGGCCTCCTTGGCAATAGAACGGCGCGCCATACTTTTCTAAACCTCAAACTTGCGCGGATTCTATCGCGGCGGAGTGTTCATCGCAAAGGCTTTCCGAAACAGGGTCGAGCGGCTAGACTTGCAGCTCAAGGAGTAGACGCCATGCCGGACAGTATTCGCTTTCTGTTAATCATCACGTGTTTGGGTGGGGCGGTGTATGGAACTGCCTGGGGGCTCGCCAATTTCCCGCCGGAGCAGACGGAGATCGTGAAAGCGCTGCCCCATGAAAAACTCCGGCAAAAATGATGAGACTGGGACCCGCCGCGACCGGCGGCTGGCCGAGCGCTTTCTCGAAATGATGGCGGCCGAACGCGGTGCCGCGAAAAACACGCTCGCCGCCTACCGGCGCGATCTCGAAAATTACGAAACCTTCCTGCAGCAAGGCAGGGCCGGCCTTAAGACCGCCGGGCCCGAACATATCCGCGGTTATTTGGCGACACTGGAATCCAGCGGAATGGCGCGCAGCACGGCGGCCCGCAAGCTCTCGGCGATCCGCCAGTTTCACCGATTTTTGCTGGGTGATGGGCTGGTTCGGGAAAATCCCGCAACATCGATTGAAAGCCCGCGCGCTGGCCGGCCGTTGCCGAAACTCATCTCCGAGAGTGAAGTTGGCCTGCTGCTCGATGCGGCACGGATGAAAGCCAAACAGGCCAAGGGCAGACAGGGGTTGAAAGCCTGGCGCATGGCGTGCCTGCTGGAATTGCTCTACGCCACTGGCCTTCGCGTATCTGAACTTGTTGGCCTCACGGTGCGGGCGGCTGTGGCTGACTACGACTTCATCGCCGTCAAGGGCAAGGGCGGGCGTGAACGGCTGGTGCCGCTTTCCAGCGGTGCCCGGGCCAGCGTCAAGGACTATCTCAAATCTTTGAACGCCGCTTCGCAAGGCCCACCCAAATGGTTGTTTCCATCGTTTGGAGCAAGCGGCCACCTGACCCGCCAGCATTTTGCAGTGGAACTCAAGGCACTCGCCGCCGTGGCCGGTCTCGACCGCAAACGCATTTCGCCGCATGTGCTGCGCCATGGCTTTGCCAGTCATTTGCTGGCTGGTGGAGCGGATTTGCGCGCCGTGCAGCAGATGCTGGGTCATGCGGACATTTCGACGACACAAATCTACACCCATGTGCAGGTAGACCGGCTTCGCGAGGCGGTGGAAAGCCGTCATCCGCTCGCCAAGAAACGTTGACTTTAACCTCCCGGATCGCCAGTTTCGCGCCTTCCTGATAAACTCTTGAGAAGTCATGGCCTCATATCTCGATTTTGAAACCACGGTTGCCGAGCTCGAAGGCAAAATCGCCGAATTGCGGGCTTTGGCCGCAGCCGACCAGACGGTGTCGATCGCCGATGAAGTGAAGGCGCTTGAGAAGAAGGCAGCAAAGAGTCTGGCCGATCTTTATCAGCAGCTCGCACCCTGGCAGAAGGCCCAGGTGGCGCGCCACCCCGAGCGCCCGCACGCTCTTGATTATATCAAGGACCTGATCAGCGAATTCACGCCGATGGCCGGCGACCGCAAATATGCCGAGGATTTTGCCGTGGTCGGTGGCCTGGGGCGATTTCGTGGCAATCCGGTCATGGTCATTGGCCAGGAAAAAGGTGACGACACTACAGCAAAGCTCAAACGCAATTGGGGCATGGCGCGGCCCGAAGGTTACCGCAAGACGGTGCGCCTGATGGAAATGGCCGACCGCTTCGGCATTCCGGTTATTACCTTTGTCGATACGGCGGGCGCCTATCCAGGCGTTGATGCCGAAGAGCGCGGCCAGGCCGAAGCCATCGCCCGGTCAACCGATTGCTGCCTTGGTCTGGGTGTGCCGCTGGTCTCCATCATCATCGGGGAAGGTGGCTCGGGCGGCGCCATCGCCATTGCCACCGCCAATACGGTGCTGATGCTTGAGCATGCGATTTACAGTGTAATCTCGCCCGAAGGCGCCGCCTCCATCCTGTGGCGCGATCCGGCGCGGGCCAAGGATGCCGCCGCCGCCATGAAGATTACCGCTCAGGATTTGAAAAAACTCGGCATCATCGATGAAATCATACCTGAACCCCTGGGTGGCGCGCACCGCGGGCGGAAGGAAGCCACTGCCGCCTCTGGTGAAGCCATCGCCCGCACATTGAAGGCTTTTTCCGGCGTATCGGGCGATGTGCTGCGAACCCAGCGGCGGGAAAAATTCCTGGCCATTGGCAGAAATCTCTAGCCGCCGGGATTTGTTCATGGCGCGGAGACGGCAACCACTCTCATTGACCGCCGAACTGATCGCGCTGGTCGACCGGAAGGAACCGGATTCGGGTCCGGAATTCGGCCTGGCTGAACTTTCAGACGATGACTACGGGCAAGCCGCGCATGACATTCTGCAACAGAATGCCGGCAATCCGCTGTGGCTGTTTGCCTACGGATCGCTAATCTGGAAACCGGATTTCGAGCATGTCGAGCACCGGGCCAGCAAAGCTCACGGCTGGCGGCGGTCTTTCAGTCTCGATATTGTGCGCTGGCGGGCAACGCGCGAACAGCCCGGGCTGATGATGGCGCTCGATTATGGCGGTTGTTGCCACGGTGTCGCCTACCGGCTTCCCGCTGGCAATGATCATGCCCAGATGCTGCGCCTGTTGCGGCGGGAGACAAGCTACAAGACTGATCTTTCGTCGATCCGTTGGATTACCGTCACATCGGGCAGTCAAAAATTTCGTGCCTTGGCCTTTTGGGCGGCCCCTCGTGCCGATGGCTATTATGTCAAACTTTCGCTGGAGGAGCAGGCCATCCGTCTGGCGCGGGCGGCGGGCCATGTGGGCACCGGTGCCGAATATCTGCACAATACCATCGTCAAGCTCGGGGAATTGGGTATTCACGATAGTTATTTGTGGCGCCTGCAAAAATTGGTTGCCGATGAAATCAGGCGCATGCACCAACAGGTCCGCGGTTTCCCACTTTAGAACATGGCGAAATAACCATCGAGGCGCGTATACAGCGATGCCACGCCCGATGTCGTATTGACGAGAACCGGCACCAGGGCAATGCCGAGGATCGAGGCAATCAGCGCATACTCGATGGCAGTGACGCCGGCCTCATCGCGGATCAAGCGGCGAAAATGTCTGGCAATGGTATGCACGGCAGGTGCGCTCCTGGTTTGCCACAAGTTCCTCTGCGGCCTTCTTGGCCACTAGACCACGAGGCCTTCAAATAAGGTGTTAATCGGGTTCTTAAGATTTGCGGCAATGCAGCCGAAGGCGAGTTGATCTGGGAAACACCAGGTTTGTCCGGGCGCAGGAGTGCCGGGAGTGAAATTCCTAATATATTGAAATAAAGGTGTTTTCTGTTTTGCCTTGAGCGTTGAACCGGCGCGCGATGACGCATTTGTGCCGAAGTTAGACGTTAACTAGTTTTCCAAACATCGACGGGACTATCGGTCTTCCGGCGATAAATTCGAATGTTGTTGGAGATTGAACGATGAACAGCAGGATCGGGCGGCGCGGGTTGCTCAAGGGGTTGGCGGCGGCTACGGCTATGGGCGGCCTCAGCCGGGAGTTGGTGCAGGCCGCTGAATTGCCGGTGCTGCGCGCCTTCAGCCGGGTCATCGAAGTCAAGGGCCGGGCGGCCAAGGTTTTTGGACTGGCAGGTCCGAACGGCAAGCCCGGCATGGAATTGGTGCTGGGCCAGCCGTTCCGCGCCAGGCTTGAAAATGAAACGGGCGTCGAGACCCTGATCCACTGGCATGGTCTGACGCCGCCTTCGGATCAGGACGGTGTGCCGATGCTGTCGCAGGCAGTGCTGAAGCCGGGCGAGACCTATGGTTACGACTTCGTCAATACAAAATCCGGCACCCACTGGATGCACTCGCATGTGGGGTTGCAGGAGCAACTCATGCTGGCAGCCCCGCTCATCGTGCGCGAAACCGCCGAACCCATATTCGATGAGCAGGATCATGTGGTGATGCTGCATGATTTCACTTTCCGTGATCCTGTTGAAATCCTCGCTGAACTGAAAGGTGGCGGCGGTGCGCATGCCGGGCACGCCGGCATGCAGGGCATGGATCATTCCAAGATGACGATGGCTGGCGATGCCATGCTCAACGACGTCGTCTTCGATGCCTATCTTGCCAACGACCGCACCCTGGACGACCCTGAAATCGTCAACGTCGAGAAAGGCGGGCAGGTCAGGCTCCGCATCATCAACGGGGCCGCTGCCAGCAACATGTGGATCGATCTGGGCGGACTTGAAGGCGAATTGATCGCGGTTGATGGCAATGCTGTATACCCGGTGCGCGGATCGCTGTTTCCGCTGGCCATCGCCCAGCGCGCCGACATCCGGCTGCGCCTGCCGCCGCGGGGCGGCGCTTTTCCGGTGCTGTTTCAGCCGGAAGGTATTGCCGCGCGAACCGGTCTCATACTGGCAACCGCCGGGGCCCGGATCAGCAAAATCAGTGATGCCGGAAAAGCCGCGCCAGCACTTGATCTGGCGCTCGAACAACGCCTGCGCCCCGTTGGCAAATTACCCGACGAACCTGTCACGCGCTCCGAGATGCTCATGCTGACCGGCGGTGACGCCAACTACAGCTGGGGCCTCAACGGCAAGGCCTCGATGCACGATATCCTGTTTACCGTGAAACCCGGCGAGCGCATCGAAGTGATGCTGCACAACATGACCACCATGGCGCACCCCATGCATCTCCACGGGCACTATTTCAAAGTCGTGGCAATTGGAGCGGCGCGAATTGACGGCGCCCTGCGCGATACCGTTCTGGTGCCGCCGATGCAAGCGGTCACCATCATGTTCGACGCCGGCAATCCCGGTACCTGGGCCTTCCACTGCCATCATCTCTATCACATGAACGCCGGCATGATGGGCACGGTCGGTTATACCACTGCGGCATGAGTCGTCAGTCTCTGCCGTGGGGGTTCTTGTAACGGTCGGCGTAGCACTTGAAGGTACGTTTCTCGTAGTTGATCCTGGCATATTTGAAATTGGTTTCGCGAAACCGGCAGATCCTTAATACTTCAAGGAAGAACTGCTCATCAGCGTCGGATCTTTTCTTGGCCAGTGAAGTGCCAGTCAGCGGTGTCAATAATACCGCAACCAGCGCGAGAAGGATGACAGGTTTCAGCAGCTTTACAATCATGACAATCGTACTCCTGTTGTCGCTCTGCCACCAGCACGGGGTCGATTTCAGCGGCAGTGCATCTTATTACGACATTCGCCGTCATGCATCATGCAAAAGTCCCGTGACAGTGTTTGTATTTCTTGCCTGAGCCGCACGGGCAGGTGTCGTTGCGGGCGATCTTGCCCCAGGTTTTCTGGTCGTTTGGATCAACTGCCGCGACTGCCGCCGGTGCAACGCCAACGGCCAGCGCATCGCCAAAATCATCTTCACCGGTCAGGGCATCGAGATGGTGGACCTCCATATCCGGCAGATCGTCCTCGTCAGGCAGCATGTCGCCGGCCGGGCGGGTCTGGATTTCGATGCGCATCACCTGGGCCGTGGTGTTTTCGCGCAGCTTGGCGATCATCGCTTCAAACAGCGAGAAGCCCTCGGTCTTGTATTCATTGAGCGGGTCGCGCTGGCCGTAGCCACGCAGATGAATGACCTGGCGCAGGTGCTCGATAGTCACGATGTGATCGCGCCAGAGATTGTCGAGAGTGCGCAAGAGCACCGCCTTCTCGACTTGGCTCATGATCTCTCCTGAATATTTCTCGCGCTTGGCCTGATAAAGTTCATCTGCCTTCCTGGTTACGCGGTCGCGGATTTCTTCATCGGCGATGCCTTCTTCCTTGGCCCAGTCTTCAATGGGGAAGTCAACCGCGACCACCTCACGCAGACGGTCCCGGAGGGCGGTAGTCTGCCACTGCTCGGCATAGGCATTGGGCGGCATATGCCTGGTGATCAGGTCATCAATAACATGATGGCGCATGTCGTCGATGGTCTCGGCCACGTCCTCGCCCTTCATGATGCCGATGCGCTGCTCGAATATGACTTTGCGCTGTTCGTTCATCACGTTGTCGAACTTGAGAAGATTCTTGCGGATATCGAAGTTGCGTGCCTCGACTTTTTGCTGGGCCTTTTCCAAGGCCTTGTTGATCCATGGATGAACGATGGCTTCGCCTTCCTTGAGGCCCAATTTCTGCAGCATCGAGTCCATGCGTTCGGAACCGAAGATGCGCATCAGGTCATCATCGAGCGAGAGATAGAACAGCGAACGGCCGGGATCGCCCTGGCGGCCGGAACGGCCACGCAACTGGTTATCGATGCGGCGGCTCTCGTGGCGCTCGGTGCCGATGACGAACAACCCGCCGGCCGCCAGAACCTTCTGCTTGTTGACGTCAATCTCGGCCTTGATGGCTTCGATGCGCTTGCTGCGCTCGGCCGCATCGGTGACCTCGGCCAATTCAGCGGCGATCCGCATGTCGAGATTGCCGCCCAACTTGATGTCAGTGCCGCGGCCCGCCATGTTGGTTGCGATAGTGACACCGCCCGCCACGCCCGCTTGTGCGATGATCGTGGCTTCCTGCTCGTGGTAGCGCGCGTTCAACACATTGTGCGGCACATTCTTGGCCGCCAGCATGGCGGCTAGCACTTCGGATTTTTCAATGGATGTGGTGCCAACCAGAACCGGCTGACCGGTGCCGCGGGCTTCGTTGATGGTGTCGATGATGGCGGCGTATTTCTCGCGGGCGGTGCGGAATACCTGGTCGTCCTCATCCTTGCGGCCGACAGGAACGTTGGTTGGAATCTCGAGCACGTCGAGGCGGTAGATGTCCATGAATTCGTCAGCCTCGGTGGAGGCCGTGCCGGTCATGCCGGCAAGCTTGCCATAAAGGCGGAAATAATTCTGGAAGGTGATCGAGGCCAGGGTGACGTTTTCCGGCTGGATCGCCACATGCTCCTTGGCTTCAAGGGCCTGATGCAGGCCTTCCGAGTAACGCCGGCCCGGCATCATGCGGCCGGTGAACTCATCGATGATGATGACCTGATCATCCTTGACGATATAATCCTTGTCGCGCTGGAACAGCCGGTGGGCGCGCAGCGCCTGCTGCACGTGATGCACGATGGTGACGTTCTCGGCGTCGTAAAGATTGTCACCCTTGAGAAGACCCGCCGCGCCCAGCACATTTTCAAGGTGAACGTTGCCCTTCTCGGTCAAGGTGCATGAGCGCTGCTTTTCATCGAGGTCATAATCTTCGGGAACCAGTTCGGGAATATACTTGTCGATGGTGTTGTAGAGGTCGGACTTGTCATCGACGGGGCCGGAGATGATGAGGGGGGTGCGGGCTTCATCGACGAGAATCGAGTCAACCTCGTCGACGATCGCGAAATTATGGCCGCGCTGCACCATCTCTTCGAGGTGGTACTTCATGTTGTCGCGCAGATAATCGAAGCCCAGCTCGTTGTTGGTGGCGTAGGTCACATCGCAGGCATAGGCGGCGCGGCGCTCAGGATCGCTGAGGCCGTGGACGATGACGCCGGTGGTGAGGCCGAGGAAACCGTAGATTTCACCCATCCAGCCGGCATCGCGGCGGGCCAGGTAATCATTGACGGTGACAACGTGGACGCCCTTGCCTTCGAGGGCATTGAGATAGACGGCAAGGGTTGCCACCAGGGTCTTGCCTTCGCCAGTTTTCATTTCGGCGATGCGGCCTTCGTGGAGCGCCATGCCGCCGATCAACTGCACATCGAAATGGCGCTGGCCCAAGGTGCGCTTGGCCGCCTCGCGCACCGTAGCGAAAGCCGGCGCCAGGATCTCGTCCATGGTCTGGCCGCCGCTCAATTGCTCGCGGAACATCGCGGTCCGGGCTTTGATGGCCTCGTCGGTCAGGCTCGCAACTTCGGCTTCAAGGGTATTGATCTCGGCCGCCGGGCCACGGTATTTGGCGACCTTGCGGTCATTGGTGGTGCCAAAGATTTTTGCCGCTATGGAGCGCAGTCCGAGCATGTGATTCGTTCCTAAGAGCGGGCGCTGGCGCCCCGGGATGTGCCGCTTTTTAGTCAACTTGCCGTGCCGGGGCAATCAGCAGACCGAGAGAATCCGACGACATAGGCTTGGCGGCATGACATTTCAATGTGTTGCATCACGGCAACATGTGTTCCAATGTGGCCTCAACCCCTTGCATCGGCACGCCGATTGGATCAATGGTCCTCGTCAACCGACACCCTCCTTTGAGCGCACGCACGGCATATTCTCGCCTTGATTCACGATCATTGAGCACCGCACTTGACCGGGTGGTTCGTCAAACGGCCTTGCAAACGGTGGGATATAATGTTGCGCTTTAAAAACCTGCTTAACTCGACCATCCTCGCCGCCGCACTGGGGCTGGCATTCAGTGCGGTAGCCCAGGCTCAGGATGCCACCGTTAAAGAGGACAAGACGATTGCCATCGTTAACGGGCACGAGATCAAGGTCTCGGAAGTGCAGATGGCGACCGAAGATATCATCGGCCAGTTGCCGGACCTGTCGCCGAAGCTGCGCTATCCGTTTGTCGTCGAATACCTGATCGAACGCCATCTTCTGGCCCAGCTCGCGGTCAAGGAAGGCGTTGCCGATACAGACGAATACAAGCGCCGCCTGGCCCTCTATCAGGCCAAGGCTCTGCGCGATGCCTATTTCTTCCAGAAGATCCGGCCGCTGGTTACCGAGGAACAGGTTAAGGCCGCCTATGATGCCGAAGCGGCCAAGGTTGCCCAGACCGAGCGCATCCGCGCCCGCCACATTCTGGTGGCCACCGAAAAAGAGGCGAAAGACATTCTCGACCGCCTCGCCAAGGGCGAAAAGTTTGAGGATATCGCCAAGAAATACAGCCTCGACGGGTCCAAGGATTACGGCGGCGACTTAGGTTATTTTACCGCCCCCGAAATGGTGCCGGAGTTTTCCGCGGCCGCTTTCGCGCTTAAGGCCGGTGAAACCTCGCAACCGGTGAAGACCGATTTTGGCTGGCACATCATCCGCCTCGAAGACCGCAAGATGGGAGCTGCCCAGCCCTATGATCAGGTGAAGGCGGCGATCCGCAACGTGCTGCTGCGCAAGCAAGTGCAGGACACCATGGAAAGCATCCGCAAGGCTTCCAAGATTGAAATCGTCGACGAAGATCTGAAGAAGTACGCCGAAGAAGCAGCAAAGGCGGCCAAGGCCTTCCAGGAGAAGCAATCGGGCATCACGCTTCCCGCCGTCGAGGGCGAGCCTGAAGGCGGCGGCAAGGGCGACTTGCAGATCCCGCAATAACCAGACCGGCAAAGCTCGGGGGGGCTTATCATGGCGCACGCCGTATCGCCGTTGGCACCGGCAGGGTTTCCGCGATTGCCGGCCATTGATGGCGTGGCATTGGCCTCCGCCGCCACCGGTATCCGCTACCAGAACCGTCCTGATGTAGTGATCGCGGTGGTTGATCCTGGTACGACGGTGGCAGGCTGTTTTACCCGTTCCAAATCGCGCTCGGCGCCGGTCGACTGGTGCGTCGATGCGCTCGCCGGGGCCAAGGCTCGCGCCGTGGTGATCAATGCCGGCAACGCCAATGCATTTACCGGCAAGGCTGGTGTCCGTACGGTCAAGGCGGTGGCAAGTGCTGCGGCGAAATTGCTGAAGTGCGCGCCCACGGAAATCTTTCAGGCCTCGACCGGGGTGATCGGCGAGCCGCTCGATCCCGCGCCGATCACCGGAACGCTGGCCTCGTTGATCGCATCGGCAGCACCTGAAAATTGGGCCGAGGCTGCCCGCGCCATCATGACCACCGATACCTTCGCCAAGGCCTCGACGGTCACGGCAAAGCTTGGCGGCAAGACTGTCACCATCAATGGCATCGCCAAGGGTTCGGGGATGATTGCCCCCGACATGGCGACCATGCTGGTGTTCATCTTCACCGACGCCGCGGTGCCGTCGCGCATCTTGCAGAAGCTGCTCACGCAAAGCGTGGCCAAGACCTTCAATTGCATTACGGTGGATGGCGATACCTCGACATCCGACACCGTGCTGATGTTTGCCACCGGCCGTGGCGGCTCGCTGGTGCCTGCGTTGAAATCGGCCAACGACGCGCGGCTCAAGGGTTTTGCCAAGGAGCTCGACAGCTTGTGCCTTGATCTGGCCCAACAGGTGGCGAGGGACGGCGAGGGTGCGGAGAAGTTCATCGAGATCGCCATTACCGGTGCCGAGAATGATGCCGCCGCCCGCCGCATTGCCATGTCGGTTGCCAATTCGCCGCTGGTAAAAACCGCGATTGCAGGTGAAGACGCCAACTGGGGCCGCATTGTCATGGCCATCGGCAAGGCCGGCGAGAAGGCGGTCCGCGACAGGCTGCGCATCAGAATTGGTGGTGTCAACGTAGCGCGAAACGGCATGCGCGATCCCGCCTATGACGAAGCCTCGATCATGCCCCATATGCAGGGGCGCCATATCATGATCGCGGCTGATGTGGGCGTGGGCAAGGGCAAGTCGACGGTGTGGACCTGCGATCTCACCCACCGCTATATCGATATCAACGGCTCCTATCGCAGCTGATGAAGATCGTCCTTGTCGCAGCCGTTGCCTTGGTCGATGCCGATGGCCGGGTGCTGATTGCCAAACGCCCGGAAGATAAGCAGCTTGGCGGCTTGTGGGAATTTCCTGGCGGCAAGGTCGAGGCGGGAGAACGCCCGGAAACGGCATTGATCCGTGAACTGAAAGAAGAACTGTCGATCGATGTGACCGAGGCCTGTTTGGCGCCGCTTACCTTTGCCAGTCATGCCTACGAGCATTTCCACCTCTTGATGCCGCTTTATGTTTGTCGCCGCTGGAAGGGTACGGCGCTCGGTGTGGAAGGACAGGAATTGGCCTGGGTCAGACCGCTCAAGCTGCGCGATTATGCCATGCCGCCCGCCGACATTCCGCTTATTGCCCATCTGATCGATTTGTTGTGAAGTTGCCCCGGACTGTTTAGGGCTGGAGATCGTGATGGCGAGATTGTTTGGAAAATTGACTCCCGCCGCGGCGTTATTGGCGCTGATGGCCGGTGGTGCTGAAGCCGCCAAATGCGGCAAGACGGGTGCTGGATTCGAGTCGTGGAAATCCGCCTTTGCGGTCGAAGCCAAGGGCAATGGCGCGGGGTCCAAGGCGATCTCGGCACTCATGGGCACGGTCTATTCGACCGGCACAATCAAGGCCGACCGTGGCCAGCACAGTTTCAAATTGTCGCTCGAGGCTTTCATGGCCAAGCGCGGGTCGGCGGGAATTGTCGCTCAGGGGCGGAAACTCAAGACCACCAACGCGGCGCTGTTTACCTCGATTCACAAGCGCTACGGCGTGCCGCCGGGGCCGCTGTTGGCAATCTGGGGCATGGAGTCGGGCTTTGGCGGCAACACCGGCAACCAGAACACCCTTTCGGCGGTGGCGACGCTGGCTTATGATTGCCGCCGCACCGAGTTTTTCACCGAGCAACTTTATGCAGCGCTGAAATTGACCGATCGTGGAGTGCTGTCAGCCGCCTCGAAAGGCGCCATGCATGGCGAGGTTGGGCAAACCCAGTTTTTGCCGAAAAACATTCTGCTCTATGGTGCGGATGGCGATGGCAATGGCGGCATCAATCTCAATTCCAAGGCCGACGCGCTGGCCTCGACCGCCAAGTTCCTGCAAGGCCATGGCTGGTCGGCGGGCGCTGGCTATCAGCCGGGGCAAGCCAATTTCGGCGCCATCCAGGGCTGGAATGCGGCAACGGTTTACCAGAAAGCCATCGCCATCATGGGCAGGAAAATCGACGGCGAATAAGGAGAATTGATCATGACACCCAAAACCAATCTTACCATCAATTCCCAACGCCTGTGGGACAGTCTCATGGAAACCGCCAAGTTTGGCGCAACAGCCAAAGGCGGCATCAAGCGGCTCACTGTTTCAGATGAGGACAAGCGGGTGCGCGATTGGTTCAAGGCGCAATGCGAGGCGCTGGGCTGCACCGTGCAAGTGGACTCGGTCGGCAATATGTTTGCAACAAGGGCCGGCAAGCGCCGGGACCAGCTCCCCATCGCCCTTGGCTCGCATCTCGATACCCAGCCCACCGGCGGCAAGTTCGATGGTGTGCTGGGCGTGCTCGGCGCACTCGAGGCGATGCGCACCCTGGTTGACATGGGTTATGAAACCAATGCGCCGATCATGATCGTCAACTGGACCAACGAGGAAGGCTCGCGTTTTGCGCCCGCCATGCTGTGCTCGGGCGTTTATGCTGGCGTGTTCACGGCGGAGTTTGCCTATTCGCGCGAGGACCGCGACGGCATCAAGCTTGGCGATGAATTGAAGCGCATCGGTTATCTGGGTACGGAGTCCGTGGGGACCCACAAGTTTCAGGCGATGTTCGAATTGCATATCGAGCAGGGGCCGATCCTCGAAGCGGAGGCCAAGGCGATCGGCGTCGTTACCGGGGTTCAAGGCATGCGCTGGTATGAGGCGACGGTGCGCGGTCAGGAATCGCACACCGGGGCAACGCCGATGGGCCTGCGCAAGAATGCGCTGCTTGGCGCGGCGCGAATGATCGAGGCTATTCATCAAGTGGGCATGGCGCATCTGCCGGGCGTGGCGAGTGTTGGCTTGATCGAGAACCGGCCCAACAGCCGCAATGTGGTGCCGGGCGAAGTGTTCTTTACCATTGATCTGCGCCACCCGGATGAGACCGTGCTCGACAAGATGGAGAAGGAATACCGGCAAGCGCTGCTGGTTATCGCCACGGAACTGCGGCTCGAATTCGACGAAAAGTGCATCTGGAAATCACCGGCGGTGAAGTTTGCCGCCGATCTCATCGACTGCGTGCGCCATGGTGCGGCACAGGCGGGTTACACCACGCGCGATATGGCATCAGGTGCCGGGCATGATGCCGCCTATATCGCGCGGGTGGCGCCAACGACGATGATTTTCGTGCCCTGCCTTGGTGGCATATCGCACAACGAGGCCGAATCGACGACGTTCGGCGAATGCGGCGCAGGCAGCCAAGTGCTGCTCAACGCTGTACTCGACTACGACCGGCAATTTGCATGACAAATAATCTCGCGGCGCGGACGCGGGAGATAGCGCTCACCCTGACGGCGTGGCCATCGGTGACCGGGTCGGCCGATGAAGCGGCGTTCGCGGCGCGGCTGGCCGATTATCTCCAGGGTTTCGACGAGGTGTGGACTGCGGCCATTCCCGGCGATGCGGCAGGGCGCGGCAATGTCTTCGCCCTGAAGCGGGGCAAGGGCCGCCGCAGCATCGTGCTCACTGGCCATTTCGACACGGTTCCGCGCGACGACTATGGCGATTTGTACAGCCTTGCGTTGTGTCCGGAGGAACTGCGCCCCGCGATCATCGCACGCCTCGAGCTATCGGGCGAACATCCGCTGGCGCTCGCCGATCTCAAGTCCGGCGATTTCCTGCCGGGTCGTGGGCTTCTCGACATGAAGGCGGGGCTGGCGGCGGGGATTGCGGTGATCGAGAGCTATCGCGGCGAGGCCAATCTGCTGTTCATCGCCGTCGCCGACGAGGAGGATCGTTCGGCCGGCGCGCGCGCCGCCGTGCCGCTTATCCCGAAGATCGCCAAAGATCATGGCCTCGACATCGAACTGATCATCAATCTCGATGCGATAGCCGATCAGGGCGTTGGGCGGTTTGGCCAATCGGCGGCCTTCGGGAGCATCGGAAAGTACCTTTTGTGCGCCTACGTCACCGGCAAGGAGTCGCACGCTTGCTATCCCTTTAGCGGCGTTAATGCAGCCTATCTTGCGGCGGAGCTGGTGGCGGAGTTCGAGTGCGCGCCCGAGCTTGCCGAGATCACGGGCCCGGAAATCGCGGCGCCTCCCACAATATTACAAATGCGGGACCTCAAGCAGGGATACAATGTCACCACGCCCGGCCATGTGTGGATCTACTGGAATGTCCTGAGCCACCGGCGCGAGCCGGGTGAAATTCTGCGCATCGCGCGTGAGCTTGCCGGAAGGGCCGTGGCACGGGCGCGGGCGCGTCTGGACGAGCGCCGCGCCGTGACGGGAAGGCCGGAGAATTCGGAGACCTGGTCAAACGTCCAGATCATGGATTTCGAGGAACTGATCGGTCTGCTGAGGGGCACCCCGGTCTTTGAAGAGAAATTTCTCGCCTACAAGGCCAGTCAAGCCGGCGAGCACAAGGTCGATTTCCCGACCCGATCGAAGGTTCTGTTTGAAACCGCGCATGCGGACAGCGGCCTGCATGGACCGGTGATCATTTTCGGTTTTGCCTCGATTCCCTATCAGCCGGTCACTTGCACTGCGCGATTGCGGGACATCGTCATGGGTGCCATCGAGAATGCGGGCTTTCCGGTTGGCGCGATCCAGTACTTCCCCGGCATCTCGGATATGAGCTTTTTTGGCCAGGGACCGGGTGGACTGGAGGAGGCTGAAAAGAATACGCCGATATGGGGCGCGAGTTTCAACCTGGACGGGTCGCCGGGATATCCCTGCATCAATATCGGGCCATGGGGGCGCGACTATCACCATTGGCTCGAGCGGCTCCATGCGCCCTATGCATTCGAGACCCTGCCCAAGGTCCTGCTGGCGGTCATTGAAGCGGTATTCAAGAGGGGCTAGACAGCTTCGTTCAATTCACCAAGGGAGCATTACATGACCATTAAGCGGATCGGCGCCGGCAAGCGCATGAGCGAAGCCGTCATCCACGGCAACAAGGTTTATCTCGCGGGCTTCGTCGCCGAAACAACCGTGGGCAAATCAGTCAAGGAACAGACCGCCGATATCCTGGCGCAGATCGATGCGACGCTGAAACAGGCGGGTACCGACAAAACCAAAATTCTCAAGGCCAACATCTGGCTCACCGACATCAAGACCTGGGCGCAGATGAACGAAGCCTGGGATGCCTGGGTGGTTCCCAACCAGACACCGGCACGGGCAACCGTCGAATCGAAACTGGCAGCTCCGGGGCTCGATGTTGAGATCATGGTCGAGGCGGCGATCTGACAGGCGTATTGCGGACGAGTTTTGGCATCGGGCGGGAGAGTGCCGCCATGCCAAGGCCACAACAATGCGATGTCCGAATGCCATTTGACTTGGGGACGCCAAGCGTTAAATACCCCGGCGAAGTTCATATCCGGGTAAGACCATGGCCAAGCCGCGCACACTTTATGACAAGATCTGGGATGATCATCTGGTCCATGAGGCCGATGATGGTACTTGCCTTCTCTATATCGACCGGCATCTCGTCCATGAAGTGACCAGCCCGCAGGCGTTCGAAGGCCTGCGCCTCACCGGGCGCACGGTGCGCCATCCCGAACGCACGCTAGCGGTGGTCGATCACAATGTGCCGACCACCGACCGCAGCAAGGGTATCGCCGAACCCGAAAGCCGCATCCAGGTCGAAACACTCGCTGAAAACGCCCGCGAATTTGGCGTTGAATATTTCCACGAGCGCGACAAGCGCCAGGGTATCGTCCATGTGATTGGTCCCGAGCAGGGTTTCACGCTGCCGGGTACTACAATCGTCTGTGGCGACAGCCATACCTCGACCCATGGCGCTTTCGGCGCATTGGCACATGGCATCGGCACATCGGAAGTGGAACACGTGCTGGCCACCCAGACGCTGATCCAGAAAAAGGCCCGGAACATGCGGGTTCAGGTCGACGGCAAGCTCGCCCCCTTCGCCACCGCCAAGGATATCATTCTCGCCATCATCGGCGAGATCGGCACGGCGGGCGGCACTGGCTCGGTCATCGAGTTTGCCGGCGAGGCGATCCGTGATCTCTCGATGGAAGGCCGCATGACGGTGTGCAATATGACGATCGAAGGCGGGGCCCGCGCCGGCATGATCGCGCCCGATCAGAAGACCTATGACTACCTCCACGGCCGCCCCAAGGCACCCAAGGGCGCCCAATGGGATGCGGCGCGGCTTTATTGGGATAGTTTGCACACGGATGAAGGCGCTCATTTCGACCGCGTGATGAAACTCGATGCGGCCTCGTTGCCGCCTATCGTCTCGTGGGGTACCAGTCCCGAAGATGTCGTCTCGGTCGAGGGCAGCGTTCCCAATCCCGATGATATTGCCGAGGAAGGCAAGCGCCAATCCAAGTGGCGGGCCCTCGAATACATGGGTCTCAAGCCCGGCCAGAAGATCACCGATATTGAACTGGATGTCATTTGGATTGGCTCGTGCACCAATGGCCGCATTGAGGATTTGCGCAATGTGGCGAAGATCGTCGGAGGCAAGAAAATCGCCGGTTCGCTGGCCTATGCGATGATTGTTCCGGGCTCCGGGCTGGTCAAGGAGCAGGCGGAAGCCGAAGGGCTCGATCAAATCTTCAAGGCGGCGGGATTCGAATGGCGCGAACCCGGCTGTTCCATGTGTTTGGGGATGAACCCCGATCAGCTGAAGCCCGGGCAGCGCTGCGCATCGACTTCCAATCGCAACTTCGAAGGCCGTCAGGGCTATCGGGGCCGTACTCATCTGGTGAGCCCGCAAATGGCGGCGGCGGCGGCACTGGCCGGCCGCTTCGTCGATATTCGCAAGACCGGATAGGCCGGGAAAATTATTCTAGGCCCGCCATAAAAATGTGATGCACATCATTAACGGCTGATGAACAGTGCGTTAAGGCTTATGTCACCGCAGCGGCGATATAGTGCTTGTCAAGTTCACCGACTGCCACAATTCAAAGGAATATCGAAGTGGGTACTACTGTTCAAGCCGATGCCAAGTTTCTGCGCCGCGTACTGTTCGGCCTGGTGTTGCTGACCCTTGCAACGGGCGCCATGGCCGGCCTCACCACGGTTCAGGCGATGACCGAAACAACCGGACACTGCGTCCTCTTCTGCCAATAACCGGCGGCAATGGCGAAGCGATCCCTCTCGGGACTCAGCGCGCCATCCCTTGCGGATTTTGAACAACTCGCGGCGCAAGCCTTTCGCGGGCTTCCAACAGAATTTCGAAGCCTGTGCGGCGAGGTCGTCTTCAGCATCGAAGATTTTCCCGCCGGCGACGTACTGGACGAAATGCGGGCCGAAACCCCCTTCGACATCCTCGGCCTGTTTCAAGGCGTGGGTCTCGCCCACGACAGCGCGGTGCCGGAGAGTGGCCGCCCGCCCAACATGGTGTTTCTCTATCGCCGTCCCATCCTCGACTATTGGGCCGAGCATGATGAAACCCTTGGTGCCATCGTTACCCACGTTCTCGTCCATGAAATCGGTCACCACTTCGGCCTGTCGGATAGCGATATGGAAGCCATCGAAGCCGCCGCGGGCTAAGCCGCCACATCTTTGCCGTGGACCTGAAACGCCGCTGACAAGCCGGTTTTGCCACCGTATGCCCGACACTGCGTTGAGGACTGTTTGCGCCTCTCCCGCGACCCAGACCGGCATTCACGACACGTCATGCGCAAAAACGGAACCGGCTGCGGAGGGGCGCGCGGCCGGTTCCTTTGACTGTTTGTTCCGGAGGTCCGCGGGGGAGGCTTAGTCCGGAGCCCACAGTCAATTCACGCGGGGGCTTAGTAGCAGTTCCACACCTTCTTCTTGACGATCCAGAAGTGAGTGTGGCTGCGGTTCCACTGCTTCACCTTGACCCACTGCCAGCCGCAGTAATCGCCGTAACCATAGTCGTCGGAGTAGCCGTAGCCGCCGCCATAGCCATAGCCGCCGCCGTAGCCGCCGCCATATCCGCCACCAAAATTGATGTCGATGTTGAATTTCTTG
>JANLWG010000025.1:0-4148 GCA_031364405.1 Hyphomicrobiales bacterium | reverse complement strand
CAGAAATATTCTTGACCGCGATGATCTCGTCCTGTCGGTGCAGGTGCTGCAGGAATTCTATGTCCAGGCAACCCGGGCTTCGCGGCCAGACCCACTGCCGCATGAGCTGGCCGCGGATTTTATCGACACCTGGCGCAGATTTCACATCGAGCCCAACACCGTGGCTATCATGAACGGGGCTCTCAAGTTGAAAACCATGACGCGATTCCACTACTGGGATTGCGCCGTGATCGCCGCAGCACAAAACGCCGGCTGCACAGTGCTGCTGACCGAAGATATGTCGCATGGCCAGGTCGCCGGCGGTGTGAGGATCGTAAATCCGTTCGTGTAATTACGACCTAGGAAAATAATCCTTGACACCGTGCGCTCTCCCGGCTGTCGATCGGCATGGGCGGCTACATCGGCGGCAGGTCGCTGGAAAAGGTGGCAGGACTGGCGTTTCCGGAAACGGGCACGAAGCGGACAAGGCGAGGTTCCTGATGCGACGCCGCGTCATAAAGTATAATAAAATCGATCCTGTCAAACCACTTAGCCGTTACCGCGCTACACTGTGATCCACATCACAAGCCCATTCATCTCCGGTTCAGCCAGTGGGCCTTACAAAGGCGGCACGAAAGGAAATTGGGTTTATGCGCAGAGTGTTTTTAGCCGTGGCGATTGCTGCTGCCGCCGTTTTGGCGGCCGGCCCGGCGTCTGCGCAGGCGAAACTGCCCAACATTGTTGTGACGCCGAAAATCCAGATGGCGCCGGTGGTCAGGGCTCCCATTATCAAAATCATTCCGCCTTCACTGGCCTTGAGCAGGGTTATGGCGCTGATGCCTAATTCCCAGGCCCTAAGTGTCAAGCTCAAGGGTCCCCTCTATATTGTCAAAGTGAAAAAAGGTAAGGAGATCGTGCAGAAGCGGGTGAATGCGGTCTCCGGGGCCGTGGTGCCGTAGCTGCCGGCGGCCTTAACTCAGGAACAAAAAATGCGCTTGCTCGTTGTCGAAGACGATCCCGATCTCAACCGGCAACTGGTTTCCGCCCTGCAGGATGCAGGCTATGTGGTCGACAAGGCCACCGACGGCGAGGAGGGGCACTTTCTCGGCGATACCGAACCCTATGACGGGGTGATTCTCGATTTGGGCCTGCCGGTGCTCGATGGGGTTAGCGTTCTGGAAAAATGGCGCCGCGCCGGCAAGAAGATGCCGGTGCTCATCCTCACGGCGCGCGACCGCTGGAGCGACAAGGTGGCGGGCTTTGACGCTGGTGCTGACGATTATGTGGCCAAGCCCTTTCACATGGAGGAAGTTCTGGCCCGCATCCGCGCCCTGTTGCGCAGGAGTGCCGGCCACGCGACCAGCGAACTCAGCTGTGGCAAACTGTTGCTCGATACCAAGAGCGCCAAGGTCACTGTCGACGGCACCGCCATCAAATTGACCTCACTCGAATTCCGGCTGCTGTCCTATCTGATGCACCACAAGGACAAGGTTGTCTCGCGCACCGAATTGGTCGAGCACCTTTACGATCAGGATTTCGACCGCGATTCCAACACGATCGAAGTGTTTGTCGGGCGCCTGCGCAAGAAGCTCGGTGTCGATGTCTTGCACACGATCCGCGGTATGGGATACTGCGTGTCCGAGCCGGATAATGCGGGCTAACTCACTTTCTCTCCGGCTGATTCTATCCTCTGCCGCGCTCAGCATTATCCTGCTGGTTTCGGCGGCGCTGTTGCTGGCAGGGCTATTTGACGCCGCCCTTGAACGCAATTTCGATGCGCGCCTCAGGGCGGTGCTTGATGGCCTGCTGGCCAATGTCGAGATCGGTGCCGATGGTGCCCCGGTCTTGTCGCAGCAACTGGCCGACACCCGGTTCAGCCTGCCGCTGTCGGGCTGGTATTGGCAGGTCGAGCCGCCGACTGGAAAAAATCTGACCGATCTGGCTTCGGAATCACTGCTCGAGCAGCGGTTGAAACCTGATCCTTCGCTTCTGGCCAGCCGCAACGCCGAGGGTATCGCCAGCTTCTATCTCAGCGATTCTCAGGTGATCGAGGACCGCGCCGTCAAGCTCAGGGCCATCGAGCAGGCCTTCACGCTGCCCGGCAGCGCGGAAGAATTCTCGTTTCTGGTGGCCGGCAATTTTGACGAGCTGCGCCAGGAAGTGCAGGCCTTCCGCCATACGCTGTTCACCGTGCTGGCGCTGCTCGGCGCTGGCCTTTTGGTGGCGGTGTTCGTGCAGGTGAAGTTTGGCTTGCGGCCCCTGCTGCGCATGGAAGAAGGCCTGACCGCCATCCGCGAAGGCAAGGCCGAACGGCTTGAAGGGCAATTTCCTTCGGAAATCCAGCCCGTCGCCGATGAACTCAATCTCCTCATCCAGTCCAATTCCGAAATCATCGACCGCGCCCGCACGCAAGTGGGCAACTTGGCCCATGCGCTGAAAACCCCGCTGAGCGTTTTGACCAACGAGGCGGGCGCCCGCAAGGGGCCGTTCTCGCTCAAGGTGGCCGAGCAGACCCAGGTGATGCGCGATCAGGTGAGCCTCTATCTCGACCGTGCCAGACGCGCGGCGAGGGCGCAGGGCCTGGGTGCCGTGACCGAAGTGCAAGCAGTACTTGACGCTCTGGGGCGCACGCTTGAGCGCATCAACCGCGACAAGGGCGTCAAGATTTCCATAACCTGCGACCCCGGCCTGAAATTTCGCGGTGAAAAGCAGGACCTCGAGGAAATGGCGGGAAACCTTTTCGACAACGCCTGCAAATGGGCCAATGGCCAGGTTGACGTGCGCGCGGCATTGCTGAGAGAACCAAGCCAGGACGGCCGCAGCTGGCTCACCATCACCGTCGACGACGATGGCCCGGGCCTTCCCCCCGGCAAACGCGCCGAAGCCCTGAAACGCGGCGGGCGTCTGGACGAATCCAAACCAGGCTCCGGCCTCGGCCTCTCGATCGTCAACGAAACCGCCAGCATGTATGGCGGCAGCGTGGTGCTCGATGATGCCGCACTGGGGGGCCTCAGGATACAACTGAGGCTCCCGGCGGCGGCGTGAGCGGGGTGGTTGGCAGACACGCCAATGCAATGCGATAGATGTCGCGATTGGCAACTGAATGCGCTTTGATCGCACTTTGAGTTAATTGAGTGCACTGTCACCGTAACTCACTTCAACGAGCCCTCACCCCGCCACCTGCTGAATGACCGGTATGCCGCGCTCGCGGTACGGCGTCCTGCCATAAAACGCGCGGTAGCATTTCGAGAAATGCGATGGCGATGAGAAGCCACAGGCCAGGGCGACGTTGATCACCGACATTTCGGTCTGCAGCAGCAGCGAGCGGGCTTTTTTCAGGCGGAGTTCGAGGTAATAGCGCTTGGGGCTGCGGTCGAGGTAGCGGCGGAACAGGCGTTCGAGCTGGCGGGTGGAGAGGCCCGATTGCTTGGCCAACAGGCTGGGCGAAAACGGCTCTTCGAGATTGGCTTCCATCTGCTCGATGATGCCGACGAGCTTGGGGTGCCTCGCCCCGATGCGGGCGGGCAGCGACATGCGCTGGTGCTCGCTGTGATGGCGGATCGGTGAATGCAGCACCGCCTCGGCCACCGCCGATGCGAGATCGGGGCCGTGCTGGCTGGCGATCATCGTCAGCATCATGTCGAGTGCTGTGGTGCCGCCAGCGCTGGTGAAACGGTCGCGGTCGATTTCAAACAACCCCCCCGTTGCAACAATGTCGTCGAAGGCTTCGGTGAAGCCCGGCAGATTTTCCCAATGAAGGGTGCAGCGGTAACCATCGAGCAGGCCGGCCTCGGCCAGAAGATGAGCACCGGTGCATACAGCGCCGAGGTCAACACCCTTGCGCGCCACCTTGCGCAGCCACGCCGTAAGCCGCTTGTCGGAATGATGTTGCACATTGAGGCCGGCGCACACGATGACGGTGGCATGGTCGGGAATAACCGTCAGGTCGCCATCGACCATCGCCAGAATGTTATTGGAAGCCGCCACCGGCTTGCCATCGACCGAATGCATGGTCCATTTGTAGAGTACCTTCTCCGACAGCCGATTGGCCAGGCGCAGGGGCTCAATGGCCGAGGTAACCGGCATCATGGTGAATTCCGGCACCATGATGAGGGCAAAATGCTGGGGCAGCTGTTTGGGTTTATCGCCGAACATGAGGACTGACTCCT
>JANLWG010000390.1:0-1794 GCA_031364405.1 Hyphomicrobiales bacterium | reverse complement strand
ATGGCGCATCCCAAATCGCTGGTCATCGACATTGCCGGTGATGCCTCGGTGCAGATGACCATGCAGGAAATGTCCACCGCCGTGCAATACCGCCTGCCGGTCAAGATCTTTATTCTCAACAACCAGTACATGGGCATGGTGCGCCAGTGGCAGCAATTGCTGCATGGCAACCGGCTGTCCGAAAGTTATTCGGAATCGCTGCCTGATTTTGTCAAGCTGGCGGAAGCTTACGGCTGCGTGGGCCTGCGTTGCGAAAAACCGGCCGAGCTTGACGGCAAGATCAAGGAAATGATCGCCGCGCCGCACCCGGTGATTTTCGATTGCCGGGTGTCGAGTCTGGCCAATTGCTTCCCGATGATCCCATCGGGCAAGGCGCATAATGAAATGCTGTTGGGCGAGGATGTTTCCGACGAAGAAGTTGGAACCGCGATCGATACCAAAGGCAAGATGCTGGTTTAAGGAGCACGTTAAATGAACGCTCATCTTCCCTCTACCGGCTCGGCTTATTTCCTCGATACCACAAAGCCGGTGGTCGAGACCCATACGCTGGCCGTGATCGTCGACAATGAACCCGGTGTTCTGGCCCGCGTCATCGGCCTGTTCGCCGGGCGTGGCTACAATATTGAATCGCTCACGGTATCGGAGACCCAGCACGAGGCGCATGTCTCGCGCATCACCATCGTGACGACAGGGACGCCCAATGTGATCGAGCAGATCAAGCACCAGCTTGAGCGCATGGTGCCGGTGCATTCGGTGGCTGATCTCACCGTCATGGGCAATTCGATCACCCGCGAACTGGCGATGGTAAAGGTCGCAGGGCAAGGGGAAAAGCGCGTCGAGGCGCTGCGCCTCGCGGAAGCCTTCCGCGCCCGCGTCATTGATGCCGGCACCACGAGTTCTATTTTCGAAATCACCGGCAAGACCGACAAGGTCGAACAGTTCATTGCGCTGATGGTGCCGTTGGGCCTGGTTGAAGTGGCACGTACCGGTGTCGCGGGTATTGCACGCGGTGCCGAGGGGATGAAGGTTTGAAACGCGACGGAATGTGACCAAGGACCCTCATCTCCCCGCTGCTGGTGCAACGGGTCCCGTCTTCTCCCGCTTTGCGGGAGAAAACATAGGGAGAGGAGTTGAGAAAGGGCGCCAAACTTCGGGTTGACCGTAATTTGCGGCGGACTGAAACGCTGGCGGAAAAGCGATTGTGGGAGCAGTTGCGAAACCGGACGCTCGATGGCTTAAAATTTGTCCGGCAAGCACCGTTCGGCCCCGACGTTATTGATTTTCTCAATCGCGAACATCAATTCATCATCGAAACAGACGGGGCGACCCATTCGACCGATGCGGAAGTCATATATGACAGTCGGCGCACAGCTTTTCTTGCCGTCGAGAGTTATCGGGTCATTCGATTTCAGAATGACGAAATACTCAATGGCATGGACGAGGTTCTGACCTTGATCATCGATGTACTACAAAATCTTCCTCGCCCGCAAAACGGGAGAGGACAGGGGCCCGGCGCGAAGCGGTGGGAAAGGTGAGGGTGGGCGATCATGGGGTTCTTTCTTCTCCCGCTCTGTGGTAGAATACGAAACGGTCTGGCATTATTTCTCTAAACCGGACCATTTTCCTGGTCCAGTTGGCGGCTATAGCTGGTGCTCGTTTCAGGAGTTCCGCCCGTGCCGTGCAAATTGTCGGTTAATGTCAATGCCATCGCTTACCTTCGTAACCGGCGCGATCTGCCGTGGCCATCGCTCGAAGGGCTGGGGCGGGTTGCACTTGAGGCGGGGGCAGCGGGGC
>JANLWG010000372.1:0-3493 GCA_031364405.1 Hyphomicrobiales bacterium | reverse complement strand
GATGATCGATTGCTGAATGATCGACAGCAGATTGCTCCACGCCCAATAGATGACCAGACCCGCCGGGAAGGTGCCAAGCATGAAGGTGAAAATCACCGGCATCCAGTTGAACAGGCTGGCCTGTACGGGATCGGGCGGGGTCGGATTGAGACGCATCTGCACCCACATGGTGATGCCCATCAGCAGCGGCCAAACGCCGATCGCCAGGAAGGCGGGCGGCGTGAAGGGTATGAGACCGAAGAGGTTGGCGAAACTGGTGGGATCAGCCGCCGAGAGATCGTGGATCCAGCCAAAGAACGGCGCATGGCGCAATTCGATTGACGTCAGAATCACCTTGTAAAGCGAGAAGAACACCGGCACCTGCACCAATACCGGCAGGCAGCCCGACAGCGGCGAGACTTTCTCGCGTTTGTAAAGCTCCATCATGCCCTGCTGCTGCTTGGCCCGGTCATCGGGAAACAGCTCCTTGAGCTTGGTCATCTCCGGCTGCAGCTTCTTCATCTTGCTCATCGAGGCATAGGATTTGTTGGCGAGCGGAAACACCGCCGCCTTGACCAGAACGGTGGCCAGAAGAATGGCGATGCCGAAATTGCCGACGAGATTTTTGAGCCACTCGAGCAGATAGAACATCGGCTGGGTGAGAAAATAGAACCAGCCCCAATCGATCATGTAATCGAAGCTTTCAATCTTGTATTTTTCGCCGATGGCGTTGATGGTCTGGACAACCTTGGCGCCGGCAAAAAATTCGTCGCGATAGCTGCCTGTGCCGCCCGGCGGAATCGTCACGGCGTCCTTGGCCAAGTAATCAACCTGATAGATGTCGCGATTGTCCTGCTTCTGATGAACAAAATTGGCGGACAAAGCCAGCTTCTGATCGGGCACCAACGCGGCCGCCCAGTATTTGTCGGTAAATCCCAGCCATCCGCCAGTCGAGTCGTATCTGGTGGGCTCCTTGGCATCGACAACGTCTTTGTATTGCACTTCACGCAAACCAGAGTCGAGCCAGCCCAGCATGCCTTCGTAGAAAACCCACCAGCCAGCGATCTTCGGCGTATCCTGACGCTGGATGCGGGCATAGGGGATGAGCGCAACCAAGTTCGCCGTGTTGTTCTTAACACTCTGGGTAATCGAGAATACATATTCATCGTCGATTGAAATCGTGCGCGAGAAAACCAGCCCCTCGCCGTTGTCCCAACTCAGGGTGACCGGGGTATCCTCGCCGAGAACTGCACCCGCCGGGGCCGTCCACAAGGTTTTGGGACCGGGCAGTTTCGCCAGCGTTCCGGCCGCCGGAATAAAACCCTGTTCGGCAAACAGCGCACCCGGTGTACCGGCGGGCGACAAGAAAGCGATCGTCGGGCTGCCGGGATCGATGGTTTCGCGATACTTGATCAGATGCAGATCGTCGATCTGGGCGCCTTGCAGATTGATCGAACCTTCGACGAAATCGGTCTTGATCGGAAGCCGCGGTGTCGCCTTGAGGGCCGCGTCAGGGGTGACGGCGGCGGGAATGGCAGCACCTGGAACCTGCCCCCCCGCGGTGGTGGTGGTCGTTGGCGATGTCGCCGTGGTTTGCTGCGCCGCCTGCTGTTCGGCCTGCTTCTTGGCGATCGGCCCCGCATAGAAATACTGCCAGCCGAAGATAATCAGCATCGAGAGGACAATGGCGAGGATGAAGTTCTTGTTGTCGTATTTCATGGGCGTCCCTTGTCCTCAAGCCTCATCTGGCGTGCGGTGCAGCCGTTTCAAGGCCGAATTGAGGTCTTGCTCGAGGCCGGTGAACTCGCGGGTGATGGCTTGTGCCCGGCCAATCAGCACGTAATCGAAACCAGCGTGGGCTTGCGGGCCCAGATGAAGCCGGGCAATTTCCCGCAAGCGCCGCTTGATGCGGTTGCGGGCCACGGCGTTGCCTTGCGTCTTGGTCACCGTGAAGCCTACGCGAGGTTCGCCATCGTCCTTGCGGTCACGCGCCTGCACCACCATGCCGGGCATTGCCGCATACCGCGCCTTGGCGGCGGCAACAAAATCCTGCCGGCGCTTGAGGCGCTCCATTTTCGTGGACGTCCGGCCTCAGGCCGACAGGCGCTTGCGGCCCTTGGCGCGGCGGCGGGCCAGCACATTGCGGCCGCCAACGGTGGCCATGCGCGACCGGAAGCCGTGACGGCGCTTGCGGACGAGTTTCGAGGGCTGGTAAGTACGCTTCACGTTCAATCTCCGTATGCTTTTGCAGACGCCAATGTTTTCAAAGACATGACCCAAGGACTAAAAAACCTTGAGGGCGCGCCCCGAGAGGCTTTTGGGCCGCTTCAGGAATTGCCGGGCTTATAGGGTGAAACCAGCCGGAAAGTCAACGCGTGCCTGCCCAAGCGCCCAACACGGCCTCTGAACAGTTCTCACGAGGCAGTGAGACCCCCTATCCAGAGGCGGCCAGATTGGCCATGTATACTCTCAAGTTCAAGGCTTTGGCAGGATGCTGAAGGCAGTGCAGATGAAATCCGGGCAAGATCGGCTGGCAAGACGCGTCGCAAGAGCCGGGGCCTGGCTTCCGGTTGCCGGCCTTGCGCTGTTGATAGCCGCCGCCTACCTCGCCGGAGCCGGTCACTATCTCTCGCTGGAAGCCATTGCCGAACACCGCGAATGGCTGAAGCACTTCACCGCCGAGCATCTCGCGGCTGCCATTCTTATCTTTATGGCGGTCTACATAGCCGTTGTGGCGCTGTGTTTGCCCGGTGCCGCGCTCATGAGTATCCTCGGCGGATTTCTTTTTGGCTGGTGGATCAGCGCGCCGGTCACCGTGGTGGCGGCGACAATTGGCGCCGTGATCGTCCTCCACGTCGTCAAGACGTCGCTGGGCGCCACGCTCGCCGAGCGCGCTGGACCGATGGTGCGGAAACTGTCGAAGGGCTTTGCCGAAGACGCCTTCAGCTATCTGCTGTTCCTCCGGCTCTTACCGGTGTTTCCGTACTTCATGGTCAATGCGGTTGCCGGGCTGTGCAGCGTCCGCCTCAAGACCTTCATCGCGGCGACGGTGATCGGCATCATTCCGGGAGCACTCGCCTTCGCCTATCTGGGAACCGGGCTCGACAGCATCATCGCCGCCCAAATGCAGGCTCATCAGGCCTGCATCGCCCGCAATGAATCAGCCAGCTGCCGCTTCGAACTGGATGCCGGGGCGCTGTTGACGCCAGAGTTGATGGCCGCCCTCGTCATCCTCGGCTTCGTTGGCCTCATTCCCATCGGTCTGAAACACTGGAAAAATCGGCGAAACCAGCTTGATCGATGAACGCGCCGTCTTCGGCGGCGGCCGGAGGGCCGGTCCAAACCCCGGGGTCAGCGGCGTTATTGGATTGGCCGCCAGGCTGGGATGATGTAGAAATCCGCATGCCCGAAAAAATCAACGGAACCGGCACTTTCAAACCGGGACTCATCACCGGCCTCTCCGGCAAGGTTCTGGCGCTCACCATCATATTTGTCATGCTTGGCGAAGTTCTTA
>JANLWG010000366.1:0-10798 GCA_031364405.1 Hyphomicrobiales bacterium | reverse complement strand
GGGGCGAGGTTGATTTCGCTCTCATCGCCGACAAACCTTAAGGCAAACCATTTCTGCGTCTGGCCGCGATATTTGCCGTTCCACGATTTGCCAATCAGATGAGCCGGGAGATCGTAGGCATACCAGCGCGGTGCTTCGGCGATTATTTCGGCTGAGGTGATCGCGGTTTCTTCGGCGAGTTCGCGCAACACGGCCTGGCGCGGTTCTTCGCCCTTGTCGATACCGCCCTGGGGCATCTGCCACCATTGGCCCCTGCCCTCGTCATTGGGTTTGTCATGCCGGCGGCCGATCCACACCAGGCCTTGGGCATTCAACAGCATCACACCGGCGCAACGCCGGTATTGGGTGATCTCGGGTCTTTTCAATGCCATCAGCTCATGCGTCCCTTGTACACAGCACTGACTGGTACAAGGAGAATACCCCGGCTTTCAAGCTGTCTCGCCCATTCCGCCACCGTGTCGATGGTGATTTCTAGGCCCGAGCCGGTGCCGATGGCAAAGCCATTTTTTTGAGCAATCGCCTCAAGCTGGGCCAGGGCCGCCTCGATGCCGGCCGCATCGGCAACCACATCGATGACCACCTGGCCGTGCCGCAGGTCCAATCCGGTGATTTTCGCCACGTCACCGGCGGATCCATTGGCGACGCTGGCATCCTGCAGGAACACCAGGCCGCGCTCCTTCATCTCCGCCATCATCGGGCGCAGGCTTTCGGGCGCTGACAGGAAGCGGCCGCCCATATAATTGACGATGCCGGTGTAACCGGAAAACCGGCTCATGTGCCAGCGCAGCGCCTTCAGATTGTCGGCTTGGGAAGCTTCCACCAGCAGCGTGTTGGGGCCGGGATTGCCAGCGGGATAACCCATGGGCTCCATCGGCAGCTGCAACATCACTTCGTGGCCCCGGACGCGGGCGCCATCGACCTGGGATTGCAGATCATTGCCATAGGGTGCAAAACCGAAACTCACATCGCCGGGAAGCTGGTTGATGGCTTTCCGCGTAAGCCTTGCGTTAAGGCCCATGCCGCCGAGCAGGATGGCGATCCTGGGCCGGTCCGAGGCCAGCACCGCCATCGGCGTGGTCTGGGCATAGACATCCGCCGGCTTCTTGCCCTTGGCCGATATGCGCGGCAAGGGTCCGTCGCTGGTTGCTTCGGCAACAGCGGCAACCGGGGCCGCCTTGAGCGGGCGGTGCGCCGACACGATGATCGTGGCTTCTTCCTGATCGGCCTCGGGCGCCAGCTGGTTTGCCTGATCTTCGCTGGCAAGCGCTTCAGCTTCAGGCGTTGCCTGTTCTTCGGCCGCGGGCTCTGATTGTGGAGGTTCGGTGGCGGCGGTTTTCATTTCCTCCAGCGGCGGGATCGCCAGCACGACGACCGGCTCACCAGCAAAGGGATAAGGCTGGCTGGCAAGCCAGGTGGCGCCACCGGCAAAAACCGTTGCCGCCAGCACCGACGCAAGCATCAGCGCGCCCGGGCGTTTAGCCCAAAGCCGTTCACCCCAGCTTCGCCTATGCAGGGGTTGGCGCAGTTCATCGCGGGGCATAAACCGCCACCTCTTGATTCGTCTTCGCCCGAATTTGGGCGGGAAGCATTAACGGCCTGTTAATACTAAATTCAGGCGATCGGCATCGATCGGCACATTGAAAAGATTGGCGGCCCCGGCAGGATTCGAACCTGCGACCCCCGGTTTAGGAAACCGGTGCTCTATCCAGCTGAGCTACGGGACCATTGGCTTGGTGTTTATACTGTGGCGAGGCAAAAAGAAAAGGCCCGGGTGGTTAGCCCGGGCCTTGTTGTGGTTCCGCCGTGGTAGCTTACGCGGCTTTCACGGAGGCGATTTCCTCTTCGATCTTTTCGCCGGGCACCGGCACGCGCCGGGCATTCTTGGAGAGGAATTCCTGCAGCTCCTTGATCGCCTGATCGTCGTCGATCTTCTTGACGGCGGCAATTTCGCGGGCCATCCGGTCGAGCGCCTGCTCGAACAGCTGGCGTTCCGAGTAGGACTGTTCGGGCTGGCGTTCCGAGCGATAGAGATCGCGCACCACTTCGGCGACGGCGATGAGATCGCCCGAGTTGATTTTCGCATCATACTCCTGGGCCCGCCTCGACCACATCGTCCGCTTGATGCGGGCGCGGCCCTTGAGGACCCTGAGGGTTTGCTCGATCTGGGCCCGGTCGGACAACCGCCGCATGCCCTTCTGTTCGGCCCGGCCGGTCGGCACCTTGAGGCGCAACTTTTCTTTCTCGAAATCGACGATATAGAGCTCAAGCCTGGCGCCGGCGATTTCCTGCTCCTCGATCATCGTGACCTTGCCCACACCGTGAGCCGGGTAAACTACCAGATCATTGATCTTGAAAGCCAGCTTCTTGGAGGCGGGCGTAGCAACCACCGGGCCGGTCATGGCGGAACGTGCGGCCGACTGAGGCACATGCGAAATGCGCTGGTGCATTGCCGGCATGGCAACTGCCGCCGGAGGAGTTCTGACCTGGGTAACCGCGGGCTTCTCCACCGGTTTTACAGCGGCGGGATTCACCGCGGGCCTGGTGACAACCGGCTTGGTTACAGCAGGCTTGGTTACAGCAGGCTTGGTTGCGGCCGGCTTGGTTGCCGCAGGTTTGGTGGCGGCTGGTTTTGCAGCTGCGGATTTTGTCGCGGTGGACTTGCTGGCGGCCCTGGCAGCAACAGGTTTGGCAGCTGCGGATTTTGTCGCGGTGGACTTGCTGGCGGCCCTGGCAGCAACAGGTTTTGCAGCAGCGGGCTTTGCCGCCGGCTTGGCAACTGCCTTCACGGCTTTTGCCCTGGCGGGCGCGGCCTTGGATTTCGCCATTGGCTTTGAAAGCTTTTTCCGCGCCGTCTTGGTCTTGGCTTTTGCGGCCGGTTTTTTGGCAGGGGTTTTCTTTTTGGCTTTTGTCATTTTTCCGTCCTACGCCTTTTCCAATTTCACAAACCTATCAGTATATTGCGGCGAAACGACGAGCCGCGAAGGATCCCGGTAGAACCACCGCTACGCCAACGTTGTGCACGCTATTTCGCCGAAATTCCGCTAATCCACCGCAAAGGCGCCCACCGGTTCCATTCGCACATGGTGAATTCTGCTATGAGGGCGAAAAAAATCCGAGCTTTGCGGCCCGGGTTCAACATCCAATTAGGTCGTTATGTCCATCGCACTATATATAACACAGATTTAGCCTAATATAAAGTGCAACATGTCCGTGTACGGCATAATATTGCATCGCACCCCGACAATTCCGGTGGAAAGGTCTGATTGGTCAAGGATTTCCACAGCCATGTTTGCAATGCAGGCATGACTGCCCCGGCAATAACGCAGGATCAGTCGCCTTCGCCTGGCTCCGGCGAGAAGTACTTCTCAAGCTTTCCGGCGAGCCCATCGAAGTCTTTGCCGTCGGCTGGACCTTCACGCTTGGCCGTGATGTTGGGCCATTTTGCCGCATACTCGGTATTGAGCTTTAACCACGACTCGAGACCCGGCTCGGTATCGGGCTTGATTGCATCGGCGGGGCATTCAGGCTCGCACACCCCGCAATCGATGCATTCATCGGGGTGGATCACCAGCATGTTCTCGCCCTCGTAGAAGCAATCCACGGGGCAGACTTCGACGCAATCCATATATTTGCACTTGATGCAATTGTCAGTGACGATGTAGGTCATGAAGGTCCAGCCGTTCTTTAAACCGAACAAGTATCTAGCAAGTTCCAGGCTTCCTTGCATCCTCTTTTTGCGGTTCCGCGCCATCTGAATTCGACATGTCTTGCTCCTCGTAAAGCACCCGGGCGAAAGAGGCGGCCCCGCGGCGATCAGCGCAGGCCAAAACCTTGAGCACCCGGATGCGGCCATGCAGCGCCACGGTAAGCACATCGCCTGGCCCGACCGCGTAGCCTGGTTTGCTTACCTTGTGGCGATTGATGCGCACCCGGCCCGCCTCCACCAGCCCGGCGGCGAGAACCCTGGTTTTCACCACCCGGGCAAACCACAGCCATTTATCGACACGCTGGGCGGTATTCGCAGTCACGTCAGCTCTTGTTACCCGCCATCTTCAGTTTCAGGGCCATCAGAACGGCGAAGGGCGAATCGGGATCAATCGGCTTTTCGGGCCGGGCCTTGCGCTCCTCGCGCTCGGGCGGACGTTCGCCGTGCTTGGCCTTGTGGCTGTCACCCGCGGCCTTGCGATCATCGCGGCGCGGGCGGTCGTGACGGCGTTTGTGTTGGCCCTCGGGGTTGGCTTCGGGACTTGCAACCGGGGCTGCCTCGGCACCAACTGCCAGCGCGGCTTCGGTGCTGGCCGGAACTTGCGGCCTGCGAAAAGCGGCGCGGCGCGGTTCCTTGTTCTCCTGGCGGTGGCGGAACGGGCCGGTATCCTTGGGCCACCATACTTCGATTTCGATCTCTTCCGGCACGGGTCCGGGCCCAGGCTCGGCCACGGCAATTTCGACAACGGCCGGAGTTTCTTGCGCCGGTGCCGCTTCAACCGGAGCTTCAGCCACCGGTGCGGTGTCGACTGCGGCGATTTCGGCGGCGGTCTCTTCGGCAGGCGCTGCGAGGTCCACGCCCGCCGCGGCGGTTGCGCCAACCACGGTGACCGGCCGTTTCACTTTCTTCTTCTGCATGCGGAAATCGAGACTGCGCAGGATGCCCTGGAATTCTTCGCCCGAACACCCGACCAGCGACATCATGTCGGCCACGATAATGAAGCCGCCACCTTCAGCCGAACCAGCCGGCCGTGGCTCCGCGGCAAAGCGCGGACGCCAGAACACCCGCACGCGGATCAGGTCCGCCAAACGTTCCAGCATATCGATGCGAACCACCCGGGCACCGCAGATGCGGTAGCCGCACACCCCGTAAAAGCCACGTGGCGTTGACCGGTCGAAGAGAGCCGAGGTCAAGCCCTGCCCCGGTGATGGCGGAAGGTTGGCCAGTTCGAACTTGCCGTCTTTCTGCAACCGCAACGCCCACAGGATGAGGCGCAACTCGGTTGCAGCGGGCTTCAGCAACAGCGGCACGAAAAGATGGAAGGCACCGAACCGCACGCCAAAGCCCCGCAGCTTGGCGCGCTCCTCCTGGCTGAGGGCTTTCACTTCGTCCGCCACCTGATCGCGGGCCAGCACGCCAAGACTTTCAACCAGCCGGAAGGCGATGCCCCGTGCGATCCCCTCCAGGCCCTCACCTTCTTCCAGCTTGATCAAAGGCTCGAGCAGTGCCGCCACATGGCGGTCGAGGAATTTCTGCAGACGCGCCTGAACCTCGTCGCGGCCAGCCCCTGACAGCTGATCGCCGGCATTAACCACCGCATGGGGCTTGAGCAGCGCTGGCCCCGGCTCGATCCTGCCGATGCCCGCATGGTTCCACATAATCTGGCCATCGCGGGCGAGTTTGAGATCAGGATCAGCCGAGACCGCCACCGCTTTGGCGCGCGCCGCGATCTCGGTGGCCACCGCAGCAAGGGCTGCGGCCTTCAGGGTACGGGCTTCGGTGCCTTCGGCCCCGCCATCGGGCACGAAGTTGAATCCCTTGATGCGCCCCACGTATTCGCCTTCAACCCGGATGGCTCCATCTTCCTCGACACTCGACATCAACTCTTCCTTCTGGGCCAGGCGCCGCATCAAGACACTGGTGCGGCGATCGATAAAACGTTGGGTCAGCCGTTCATGCAAGGCGTCCGACAGCTTGTCCTCTATCTCTCTGGCGCGCGCTTGCCAATAGATGGGTGCTTTGAGCCAATCGGCGCGGTTGGCGATGAAGGTCCAGGTGCGCACATGCGCGATGCGGTTGGAGAGCGTATCGAGATCGCCTTCGGAAATATCACAGTGCTTGAGCTGGCGCGAGAACCAGTCCTCGCCGATGAAGCCTGGACCGGTTTGCAGGAACTGGAAAACCCGGCCAACCAGGTGGGCGTGCTCGGCGTTCGAGATGTTGCGATAGTCGGGGATCTGGCAAACTTCCCAAAGGCGTTCGACATCGCGGGGCTTGACGGCGAGTGCCGCGATGGCCTCATCGCGCGCCATCGCTTCAAGCGCTATCACATCGGGGCCCGGCTGGGCTCTGGTCAGACCTTCAAGTTTTGGCAGTGCCGAAAGCGACAGGCGCAGGCGGTCGAGGGTTCTGAAGTCGAGATCGCGGTTACGCCATTGCAGCATCCGCACGCTGTCGAAGCGATGGCTCTCCAGGCGCTCGACCATTTCGGCATCGAAGGGCTCGGCCTCGGCGGTCACCCCAAATGTACCATCGTTGAGATGGCGTCCGGCGCGGCCCGCCACCTGGCCCAATTCACCGGGATTCAGTTGCCGGTACTGGAAACCATCGAATTTGCGGGTTGAAGCAAAGGCCACATGGTCGACATCCATGTTGAGACCCATGCCGATGGCGTCGGTGGCGACGATATAATCAACGTCGCCAGACTGATAGAGCGCCACCTGGGCATTGCGGGTGCGTGGACTGAGAGCACCCAGAACCACCGCGGCGCCGCCCCTCTGCCGGCGGATCAATTCAGCAACGGCGTAGACCATCTCGGCCGAGAAGGCGACGATGGCCGAGCGGCCGGGAAGTCTCGTGATCTTTTTCTGGCCCGCATAAGTTAGTTTTGAAAACCGTGGCCGCGATACAAAGGAGGTTCCCGGCAGAAGTTTTTCGAGGATCGGCCGCATGGTGGCGGCCCCCAGCAGCATGGTCTCCTCGCGGCCACGCCGATGCAGCACCCGGTCGGTGAAAATCTGGCCGCGCTCGAAATCAGCGCACAGCTGCACCTCGTCGATGGCCATGAACGGAACATCGATGTCGGCCGGCATCGCCTCGACGGTCGCGATCCAATAGCGCGGGGTGGCCGGAATGATTTTTTCTTCGCCGGTGACCAGCGCCACGGCGGCATCGCCAACCCGCAGCCTGACCCGGTCATAAATTTCGCGGGCGAGAAGGCGCAGCGGCAAACCGATCATGCCGCCGCCATGAGCCAGCATGCGCTCGACAGCGTGGTGAGTTTTGCCGGTGTTGGTTGGACCCAGCACGGCGGTAACATTACGGGCGGGCGGCATTCGCGGAACTATCGTGTCGCTATCTTAACAAACATCTGGGGGCGGGACAGGCCGAGGTCAAGCGGAAACGCTGTTGTTTGGGACACGCCATTGACGAATGGATTCAAAGCAGAACGAACCCCGCCCGAATCGCTGACTCCGGCTGATTCAGCATTTGTTCCATCAGCAAACGCTGCGTCCGCGGGCTTGCGGGTCCGGCTCGTTGCTGGCCCGGGTGCCCGCATGCCAGCCCGGCTGTTAAGGTTTTAGCGCCAATGGCTAACGGCCGGTTACTGGCTTGGTGAAAATCATCTGATGTCTGTTAAGGAAGCGTTCCCTTTCCGGAACGGACCATGGCCGAATCATAGATGCACCGGGATTCCTGCTTTGTTCACACAAGCGGTTGCGGGTTGAACATCTGGCAGCCACAAGTGACGGGCGTTCCTCGCTTGTCGCAACGGTGAAATTCGAGCCTGCGGTTAACCTGATTGTGCCAAATCGGGATCGGCTAAAATTCATCGGCGTTTGAGAAAACCCTGGACCATGGCTTGACCGGCAGGTTCGGCCCTTCTATAGACTGCCCGAACGCGCCGGGCCCTGATGGTTTCCGGCCCTCATTATTTATAAGTGGAGCGTAACAATGGCCCGCCGTTGTGAATTGACCGGCAAAGACGCGCAGTCTGGCAACAATGTCAGCCATGCCAACAACAGAACCAGGCGGCGGTTCATGGTGAACCTGTGCAACGTCAGCCTGATGAGCGATGCGATGGGCCTGACCTACCGCCTCCGCGTCAGCGCCATCGCGCTGAAGAGTGTTGAACACCGCGGTGGTCTCGATGCCTTCCTGCTGAAGGCCGGCAATGACGATCTCTCCGCCAAGGCGCTGAAGTTGAAGCGCTCGATCGTCAAGAAGCTCGAAGCCCAAAAGGTTCCGCAAGCCGCCTGATCCGCCGGGGTGCAAGAATATTTCGAGAGAGCCGCTCCTTCCCGGGCGGCTTTTGTTTTAGGTTCGGGCGATGAATGAATCCAAACGCCAATGGCGCGACGGCGAGCCCAAGGTGCACGGCTCGGTGAGCTTGCGCAATGCCAAACTCGGGCGTTTCACCGAGCTAAAAGAGCGCGTGCAGTTCTGGGATTCCGAGCTTGGTGATTATTCCTACATCGAGCGCCACGCCGAAGTGATCTACGCCAGCATCGGCAAATTCTGCGCGGTCGCATCGGGCGTTTGCATCAATGCGCTCGAACATCCGATTGACCGGGTGAGCCAGCACAAGATCACCTACCGGCCCAATGAATATTTTGCCGGCGCCAAACTCGACAAGGCCTTCCGCGAGAAACGCCGGTCCCGCGTCGTCGGGATCGGCCATGATGTGTGGATCGGCCATGGCGCCACCATCATGCCCGGCGTGAAAGTAGGCCATGGCGCGGTAGTGGCGGCGGGTGCGGTGGTGACCAGGGATGTCGCACCCCATGCGATCGTCGCTGGCGTTCCCGCCCGCTTCCTCAAGTGGCGCTTCGAACCAAAGATCAGTGAACGGATCATCGCCCTCGCCTGGTGGGACTGGCAACATGACCGGCTGGCGCAAGCCGTGGCCGACATGCTGGTGCTGAGTGCCGAGGCGTTTCTCGACAAACACGGCGGGTAGTGGATAGAATCACCTGAACAAGCCTTGAAAGCCGGCTCTCTCGGGCGCCAGAGATGCGTCAATAGCGATGGAGGCCTGAAGTCCGCTAGGGCCAGATCATCTTAGGTTGGTGCGATACTGGCGAAGGGCCGTAATCGGATATCAACGGCATCTATCGCTCGTGCGGAGATCCCTGGGCCACCCTCAAACACCACGTCTCAGGCGTCTTGCTTTCATGGCTTCGTGGGCTTCCGGCGTTCCATCATGGAATGACCCGAACCACTTATCGAGCGGCACCATGCCATCGGAATAGTTCACCTCGAAATATTTGTGATGCAGGAAGTGAGCGAAATAGGAAGTGTCCATGCTCGCCTCCTCGCCAACTATCACCCGGTCGAATCCCGTATGCCCTTGCGCCGGGGCCAGGCCCAGACGCGAGGCAAGATTGATCATGTGGATAGGATGGGACGGGATAAAAAAGAACAGCAGGATCGTGGAGAAGTAAATTACATGCTCGATCGGGTGCATGGAAAGACCCGACCACGGCCCCGGATTGGTATTGCGGTGGTGGAGCTTGTGCGCCACCGCATACAACGGTGGCCAGTGCAGCAGGCGGTGGGCAAAATAGAATCCCACCTCGTGGATAAATGGCACCAGAAAGAAAAGAGCGATGAAGCCGGCCGGGTGTTCTGAAAAACTGATCAGTGGAGCGATATGGTTGGCATAGGCCCACAGCAGCAGCACTTCATAGGCGGTCCATATCGGCACACCGCTCACCAGGGTGTAAAACATATTATCGTATGTCTGGTTGTTGAACAGAAAGGCCGAAGACTCTTTCGGCCATTGCCGGTTATATTTGAAGGTGGCGCCCTGCTTGCGCCAGACATAGAGCCACATGTGCCATGCACCGAAGACCACAATGGCCAACACGATGTTGCGGAGCAAAATCAGGCCCGCCCAACTGAATGAAAAAGTCTTCAGTGTTTCCAGCGCGGGTGTCAGAAACATCCAGATCAGGATTGCGGCGGCACCATACAAAACGTTCCAGGGCAACAAATAGCCGGGAAATCCAAAAAACCACTTCAAAAGCGCCCGCGGGCGAGGCGGCCAGTCAAAGGCTGGCCCATAACTTACGGGTTCTTTCGGTGTCCAAAAACCTCGGGAATCTTCTTTTCCGAATATTGAATCATCCATAGCCAAGACCTCACGCTATATCCGTTGTGCATCTGACCGCCGGCGAATTATGGAGCCTGCCGTCAGTTGCCTTGGGCAAAACCCGGCCGGGCAGACCGGGCAGCCGATGGCCCGGCGCAGGGTAGCTTCTGTATGACTTTCACCACTAAGCAACCGACGATCAGTATTGCCGCTTTTTCGTTCCGTCATCACTAGAGTTCGACGCTCATGCCGTCGCGGGCGGCGAAGGCGTTGGCGAATTCGCGCTTTGCTGCTGTTTCGATTTCTTCCATTGCTGTATCGGTCCGCGCTGGATCGTGATGGAAAAGTGCAAGCCGTTTGGCTCCTGCCGATTTGCACAGGCGCACCCCCTGCTGCCAGCTCGAATGGCCGAAGCCCTTGTGATCTTCCATTTCGGCATCGGTGTACGCGCTGTCGTAGATCACCAGGTCGGCATCGCGGATCAATTCCAGCACATTGCCATCGAGTTCACCGGGATGGTGTTCGGTATCGCTGATGAAGGCAACCGAGCGTCCGTCAAATTCAAGCCGGTAGCCGATACAGCCATCGGGATGATTGAGCTTGCCGGTGCGCACGGTGATCCCGTCACGCGGATGCAGTACATCGCCGGCTTTGAAATCGCGATAGTCGAGAGCCGCCCGGCACCCTTCGGGATCAATGGGAAACCACGGCGGCTGCAGAATTCCGGCGACGATCTCGCGCGTCGTCATCCGCCCGGCCAGATGGCCGGACCAAATGGTGGCATGCGAAGTCGAACAATAGAGCGGAAAGAAAAACGGCAGGCCGACAACGTGATCGAGGTGGCAGTGGGTAAGCAGGACATCGAAATCGCGCATGCCCTCGCCATGCAGCGCTGCTCCGGCTGGCCTGATGCCGCTGCCCGCATCGAACAGGATGGCGCGCGCGCCACAGCGGACTTCAATACAGGCGGTATTGCCGCCAAACCGCCGGTATTCATC
>JANLWG010000362.1:0-1695 GCA_031364405.1 Hyphomicrobiales bacterium | reverse complement strand
GGAAACACCGGCAAGCGCTGCGGCAGATCGGCCGGACTCTGATATCTTTCGAAAAACCCCATCGGTCCTCAGGCAAACAGAATAGATGAAAGTTTTCGCCGCCCCTGCAAAGTCATATCATCTTTGGGGCCCCAGGCCTCAAAGAACTTCACCAATTGTTTGCGGGCGGCCTCTTCGTTCCAGTCACGTTTCTTGCGTATGATATAGAGAAGCTGTTCTAACGCCTCTGCCTTCTGTCCAGTTCCATTGAGCAGGACGGAGAGGGTAAGACGGGCCTCAAAATTATCGGGTTCCTTGTCGATTACAGCGGCAAGGCTGGCAGCTTCCGACACATCGACGGGATTGAGCGCCAGTTCGAGGGCAGCCCTGGCACTCAGAACGTCGGGGTCGCTGGCCTTGGTGGCCGGAACATGGGAAAGCGTGGCGTCGGCTTCTTCCAGTGCGCCAGCGGAGATCTGGCACTTTGCCAGCCCTGCCAGGGCGACGGCGTGCTCGGGATCAGCCTGGATTATCTGCAGAAAAATCTCAGAGGCGGTGTGGAGGTCATTTTGCATCAGCGCCTTGCTTGCAGCGGCAAGGGCGGCTTCGATTTCTTCGGCCAGACCACCTTGTCCCCCGAGCTTATCGATGAATTGCTTGATCTGGCTGTCCGGCAGCGCGCCCATAAAACCATCGACGGGCTGGCCGTTCACAAAAGCAAACACCGCCGGGATCGATTGAACCCGCATTTGTCCGGCAAGTTGTTGATTTTCATCGACATTGATCTTGACCAGCCTGACTTTGCCGTTGGCCAGTTTCACTGCCTTTTCCAGTGCTGGACCAAGTTGCTTGCAGGGACCGCACCAAGGCGCCCAGAAATCGACGATTACCGGTACGGTGCGGGATGCTTCGATTACGTCATGCACAAACCGCTTGGTGTCACTATCCTTAATCAGGCCAGATTGGGCCGGTGATACGCCTAGATTGCCGCCAACTGAGAGAGCCATCTCAAAATCCTCAAAAACCAGATATTACTTGGTCCAATGCATACAAAATTTCAATCATGTCTCGCCAACAGCGACAATTTTTGGTTCGTGGCCGCATGAGCGAATGAAGTTCAGGAGGTCAACCGCCCGAATCGTCGTCGTGGCATCGTTCCGCAACGGATGGTAGTTGAGCAACTCCTCCCGCATCATCGCTTCATCCGGGACGACGTTGGTTCGTGTCGCAATGTCATTGATCAGCCCAAAAGGTGTGACTGAACCGGGCTCGACGCCGAGGACTTCCATGAGCAGGTTGGGTTTGCCAAAGGTAAGCCGCCTCGAGCCTATCTTCGCTGGGGTTGCCTTCAAATCGATGCGCGCATCTTCCAGGCAGACAATTAGCCAGATTCCGGCTTTTTCGTCCTTGAGAAAGAGATTCTTGCAATGTCCGCCGGGAATCGCGCTACGCAGCGCGCCGACCTCCTCCACTGTAAACACAGGCGCGTGGTCCGGGTTGTGATGCCAAGATGCTCCAGACGGCACAGCAAATCGGCACGGGTAGCGGGCATTGACGGGAAATTTCGTTTGGTACTTGTTTTCGAGGTTCTTCTTGCATTTGTTTCGGGGCTGCGCAATAAGACGCGCCACCTCGCCGGTTTAACCGGCAAACGCGTGCGGGCGTAGCTCAGGGGTAGAGCACAACCTTGCCAAGGTTGGGGTCGAGGGTTCGAAT
>JANLWG010000332.1:0-2497 GCA_031364405.1 Hyphomicrobiales bacterium | reverse complement strand
GTTGCAGCAACTCGCTGAGCCGGGCGGGGTGATCGTATCAGGCACGGCTTTTGACCATCTGCAGGGCAAGCTCAATTGGCCCCTCGATTTTGCTGGCGAGCAGCAGGTCAAGAATATCAGCCGCCCTGTACGGATGTACCGGCTGAGGCTCGATGGCAGGCGGGTGCGTTGGACCATGCGCAAGGTGATGCCGCACTGGACCAGGACGGCTATGGCAGCCATCGTGGTGTTAGCTCTGGCGGGTGGTGGGAGCTGGTGGTTCTTTCAGCCGGGGCCACTGGGAGCCAAGCCGTCGGTCGCGGTGCTGCCCTTCAATAATTATGGCGGCGACGAGGCCACCGGGCGTCTGGCCGATGGCTTGACCGAGGATATCATCACCGACCTTGCCCGGTTTCCCGAGCTCGATGTCGTGGCCCGGAATTCGACGGAGGTTTACAAAGGTCAGCCGGTGGAGCCCGCCAGGTCGCAACTGCGCTTCAGGTTGGCTTCGTACTGGAAGGCTCTATCCAGCGGCAAAATGGGCGGGTGCGAATCACCGCACAGTTGATCGATGCCAAAACCGGCAACCATCTTTGGTCGGACCGCTGGGACCGGCCGGCTGAGGATGTGTTCGCCGTCCAGACCGAGATCGCAGAGCAGGTCACCAACCGTCTGGGCGGCGGCGTAGGGCTGATTCAGGCGGCCGGGCGGGCCGCGGCCAAACGTAAACGACCTGAAAACCTGAATGCCTATGATTTTTATCTGCTCGGTACCGAGAAGATTGAAAAGATCACCATAGCGCATGAGGAGGAGGCTATCACGCTGCTCAACCGTGCCGTCGAGCTGGACCCGGGGCTGGCCCGCGCCTGGGTAGAACTTTATCATGCTCACGTTATATTGGCTAGCTTCGGTATCAATCCCGAGAGCAACTACAAGGCGGCTGCCGATGTGGCCGAACGCGCGGTGCGGCTCGATCCAAGTGACGCCGAGGCACACGCCGTTTTTGGCATGAGCCTTATTGACAAAGGCGACAACGCCCGCGCCAAGGCCGAGCTGGACACGGCCCTTCGTCTTGCTCCCGGTTCGTCCGAAATCCTGACATTCTATTCCGGCTATGCGGCACGCTTCGATGAACCCGAACGCGGCGCTCGGATGGTCGACCAGGTAATCCGGCTCGACCCGAACTACCCGATGTGGACGTCTGGCTTCTTTGCCCCTGCTTATTTTATGGCCGGCCGGTATGAGGACGCATTGAAGATGCTGGAGCGCATGACGCCTGACAACTACAACAAGTGGAGCTGGGTGGTGCTTAGCAGCTCCCTTGCGGGTCTGGGTCGAATCGAAGAGGCGAATGCTTCGGTCAGGGAAACTCTCAAGCAGCACCCAGACATGACCGTCGAGAGCATGATCAATGAACCGGGCATGAGCACGACGGAGCGCAGTCGTTTCATTGAGACAATGCCGCTAGCCGGCTTCCCGGCGTGCGCCAAGCCCGAGGCGCTGGCAAAACTCGCCAAACCTGTACGGCTGCCGGAATGCGAGGCGGGGGAGGCGAAGCCTCTCGGTCAGCCATAGAACAGCCCTGTGCAAAACGCGCGAGCCGCTGATCGCGCCGCTACCGGCGAGCGCTGTCGCCGAGGGTTTGGCGCGATGACGCAAATGGTTGCGGCACTGCGCGAAGCTCCCGTTAGCGAACGAAGTCGGCCTTGGGTCATGAGCAGAAATTCAATGTGACCCACGACCTTTTGACCGGACCCTTGTGAGTGCTGCGCGGCTTGGGCATCATGGGCCAATGCGTATCCTGTCGATCTCATCGCAAGTGGCTTTTGGGCCGGTTGGCAACAGCGCCGCGGTTCCCGCCATGCAGGCCAAAGGCCATGAGGTGCTGGCCATTCCCACCATCGTGCTGTCGAACCATCCGGGTCACGGCCCGCCGGCAGGTTTTCGCACCCTGGGTGCTGATCTCGCGGCGATACTGGGCAAGCTCGACGCACTCGGTGCCTTGCACGACGTGGGGGCCGTCATGACCGGTTATTTTGCCAGTGCCGAGCAAGTGCGGGCAACGGCACAGGTGTTGAGCCCAATGAAAGCGGCAATGCCAAAGCTCTATATCCTGGTCGATCCGGTGATCGGCGATGGTGATCAACTCTATGTGCCGCTGGATGTTGCCGAGGCGATTCGTGACGATCTGTTGCCTTTGGCCAATTGCATCACCCCTAATTGTTTCGAGCTGCAATGGCTGACCGGCGGCGGCATTAGCAACATCGCGGCGGCTGTGCTAGCGGCGCGGCACCTAGGCTTGGCAGAAGTGCTGGCCACTTCGATACCGGCAGGGCCTGACCGCCTCGCCACTCTCGCCATCACCGCCAACAAATGGGTTGAACATTTTTCCACGCGGCAACGCGTGGTGCCGCATGGCACCGGCGATTTTCTTGCCGGACTTTATCTTGCAGAGCGTCTGGAGCACGGCCCCGAACCAGCGTTGCGCAATGCCATGGCAGTGCTTGAACTGGCAATC
>JANLWG010000325.1:0-3826 GCA_031364405.1 Hyphomicrobiales bacterium | reverse complement strand
GCTGGGCGTAGAGCATGTAGCTTCCCGAATAGAGAATGGCCTTCGCCGCAATATCGGGATCATCGGTGACTAGAAGCCCGCCTTCGCCG
The DNA here is from genome assembly GCA_031364405.1 of Hyphomicrobiales bacterium. Taxonomy (GTDB): domain Bacteria; phylum Pseudomonadota; class Alphaproteobacteria; order Rhizobiales; family Aestuariivirgaceae; genus Aestuariivirga. The sequence continues at coordinate 3,737 of JANLWG010000325.1, read as the reverse complement.
GCGTTGACGTGCTTGAAGGATTGCAGGGAGAAACAGCCGATGGCTCCGAAGGTTCCGGTGAACTTGCCGTTCCACTTGGCCCCCATGGTGTGAGCGCAATCTTCGATCACCGTGAGGCCGTGGCGCTTTGCAATCACCATCAGCGCCTCCATGTCACAGATGTGCCCGCGCATATGGGAAAGCAGCAGCACTTTGGCGCCGCTCGATGCGGCTTTCTTGTCGAGGTCATTGAGATCGATCTTGTAGTTCTCGTCGATTTCGACAAACACCGGCTGCGCGCCTGCGTGTTCCACGGCACCTGGAACTGGCGCCAGCGTAAAGGCGTTCATCAGCACCTTGTCACCGTGCACGACGCCTGCGCATTTCAGCGCCACGAACATGCTGGCCCCGCAGGAATTGAGCGCAGCACAGTATTTCTTGCCGATATAGGCCGCATAATCCTGCTCAAGGGCAGTGGCCTCGGGAACCCCGGTGCGGTCTTCGCCGTAACGGTGCAGCTTGCCGGCACGCATCACCTCAATGGCGCGCTGAATGCCCTCCTCCGGAATCGCGCCGGGAAGACTTAGATCGAGATCAAGCCGGGGGTCATCCATTGTTCAACTCGAATTTCTCGGCGGGAAAGTATTTGCCGAGCCTGATGTCGGCGGTGCGGGCATGGGCCTCCATGCCTTCCAAGCGGGAAATGCGGGCGGCAACGGGGGCCACCACGCGGCTCGCCTCGCGCGTCATGCGTTGATAGGTCAGGACCTTGAGGAATTTTGCGGCGCTCAATCCACCGCTGTAGCGCCCGCCGCCTTTGGTGGGCAGAATGTGGTTGGGCCCGGAACATTTGTCGCCGAAGGCAACGGTGGTTTCCTCGCCGAGGAACAGCGAGCCATAATTGCGCAACGTCTTTAACCACCAGTCAAGATCCACCGCCTGAATATGCAGGTGCTCGGAGGCATATTGATCGCTGACCGTGCAGGCTTCCTCGCGGCTGTCCACCAAAAAGACTTCGCCATAGTCGCGCCAGGCAACCTCGGCTGCTTTGCGCGCCGTATCGGGCAAGGCGGCGATCATGCCTGGCATCATGGCCATCACGTCCTGTCCCACTTTGCGTGATAGCGTGATGAGCCATACCGGCGAGTCTGGACCATGCTCGGCCTGGCCGAGCAAATCGGAGGCCACGACCGACGCATCCGCTGTTTCATCGACGATTACCATGGTTTCGGTCGGCCCCGCCACCACATCGATACCAATCTGACCGAACAACATGCGCTTGGCCTCCGCCACGAAGCGATTTCCCGGTCCAACGACAATATCCGCCGGCTGGTTGGTAAACAGACCATAGGTCAGGGCGGCAATGGCCTGCACGCCGCCGAGCGCCAAAATGGTATCGGCGCCGGCAATGTCCATCGCATAAAGGATGCCAGGATTGATACCTCTGTCTTTCTGGGACGGCGTCGCCGCAATCACATTCTGCACCCCCGCCACCCGCGCGGTGCCGACACTCATCAGGGCCGAGGCCGCATGGGAATAACGCCCGCCCGGCACATAGCACCCCGCCGTGCTGATCGGAATCACCTTCTGGCCAGCCACAAGCCCGTCAATCAGGTCAACTTCAAACTCACGCACTGAATCGCGCTGGTGCGCGGCAAAGGCGCATATGCGGTCGCGGGCAAAGCGGATGTCGTCTTTCACGGTCTCAGGCAAGGCCTTGGTTGCCGCCTCGATCATTTTGCGGCTAACAATGATGTCGCCGTCCCAACCATCGAGCTTGCGGGCAAATTTGGTAGCGGCCGCTTCGCGTCCTTCCTTGATAGTATGCAACATGTCACGCACCGTGGCCTGCGTGTCTGAATCGCCAGTCGCCGCGGTCTTTGTTGCCTTCTTGAGATAAGTGGTGGTCATTTCGCGGTTCCTCCCGGCAGCGGTATTTGTTTTCTGGCATAAGCAACACAACGCCGCGCCAGCACGTCGGTTGAATCGATGAGTGGTTTTGTATTGTCGCCGGATTTCAGCACCAGCGGCACTTCGGTGCATGCGGCGATCAGGATGTCGGCGCCACTTGCGATCAACTCGCCGCCCAGTTGCTGCATGCCGGCATGAACCTCGCGACCACGATCGCCTGACTTGATGCGGTAGAGCATTTCCATGAAGCACAACTGCGATGGCGCAGTCAGTTGCAGTGCTTCAATCCCGTGCCGGGCAAACGCCGTGTGATAGATTTTCGAGTCCAGACTGCCTTGGGTTGCCAAGAGTCCCACACGCTTTGCTGCGCGATACACATGCCGCACTTCATCGACGACTTCGTCGATGAGGCTGACAAACGGCTTTGTTGTTGCTGAGCGAATATTGTCTTCAAAGGCATGAGCCGTATTGCAAGCCATCACGATGAAATCAGCACCCGCTCGCTCCAATGCCCGCGCCATGTCGGCGAGGTGGGGGCCGGGTGAAGGGCCATGGCCGGCGATCGCTTCATTTCGGTTTGGCGTTTTTGGATTATTCTCAATGATGACGTGAAGATGGTCCTGATCCGTCTTGGCATGGGAATGATGCAGCAGCTTGCCAAAGAAGTCGTGCGTCGCCTCGGGCCCGAGCCCGCCGATCACGCCGACCACAAGTTCGATTTCTCTGTTCATATGAGCTTCCCGGATCATCAGCCAAGCTAGTCGACGCAGTGTAAGCGATCCAATGCGCAGTAGGGATGAAACTATGTCGCCCCGGCATTGGCGAGGGCTGTGGCTGCGGCCCAGATGTTTTCAACATTTGCGGTGGATTTCTGCTCGGCTCGGTAGAGCCAGATGGTCAAAGCCGCTTCAGGCAAACCGCCTCCTGCACTCACAAGCCGGCCGTCCCTCAAGTCGGATTTGATCAGCTTTCTGGGCAACCAGGCAATGCCCTCGCCGGCAATGGTCTGGGCGCGGACAGCCTCGGCAAAGGCGCTTTCATAGCTCAATGACAAATTGAGCCTGTTGGGCGCCGCGCTCAGCAAGCTGGCCGTCACTTTTCCGAGGAAGGCATCCGGCGCATAGTTCAGAAACGGTGCGGCCGCTTTGTTGTCGGGCACCAGCCTGTGCCGCGGCTGTCCCGAAGCGTCGGGAGCGGAAACCGCGATCAGCGTATCCTTGGCAATTGCAATCCCTGTGAAGCCGCTCGCAATGACCGGATTCGGCACTGCCTCGCTACGATAGCATAACAGAAACTGGCAACTGCCATGGAGCAGCAGCTCGACGCAATCATGGAGGTTGTCGGCAATCACCTTTGCCGTCGCCTTGCCGCCGATGGCCCGCCACCAGAGGGGGAAGAAATCGACCGCCAGAGAATGCGGCATGGCAAAATTCAACATGGCGCGGCCCGCCATCGAACTTGCCCTCACGTCGTCACGGTTGGAGCGAAGATCGCGCACCACGCGTTCAGCCACCGGCAAAAATTTCTCGCCTGCAGGCGTCAGCGTGATGGGATAGCTGCCGCGGTCCAGCAATGGCACGCCAATCCACGTCTCCAAGGCCTTGAGCCTGCGGCTGAACGCTGGCTGGGTCACATTGCGCGCCTCAGCTGCACGCGAGAAATTGCCGCTATTCGCCACTGCCAAGAAGTCTTCAAGCCACTTGAGTTCCAATGCCAGGGTCCCAAAACTGCAGCGCCCTCTTGCGCTGCCCCCTTGAAATATGGACAGTTTTTCGACATTGCTCAAGGTCCGTGTCAATTCTCGGGTTCCAACCACCAATTGAACTTACAGCGCCGGGAACACGTCA
>JANLWG010000290.1:0-3134 GCA_031364405.1 Hyphomicrobiales bacterium | reverse complement strand
CCCGCCGCCTTTGAACCCACCATCGATTATGTGGTCACCAAGATCCCGCGCTTTGCCTTCGAGAAATTTCCCGGTGCTGAACCCTATCTCACCACCGCCATGAAGTCAGTGGGCGAAGTCATGGCCATCGGCCGCACATTCCAGGAAAGCCTGCAGAAGGCGCTGCGTGGCCTCGAAACCGGCCTCACCGGCCTCAACGAAATCGAAATCAAAGGCTCCGGCGAGGGTGACGACAAGAACGCCATCCGCGCCGCATTGGGCACGCCCACGCCCGACCGCATTCTGAAGATCGCCCAGGCCTTCCGCATGGGTGCCAGCGTCGCCCAGATTTTCGATAGCTGCAAATACGAGCCATGGTTCCTGCGCCAGATTGAAGAACTGGTGCAGACCGAAGCGGCGATCCGCCAGCGTGGCATCCCTAACGATGCCGTCAATCTTCGCCGTCTGAAATCCATGGGCTTCTCCGACATGCGCCTGGCCGAACTGGTGAACACCAGCGAAGACAAAGTGCGCCGGCACCGCCACAAGCTCGGTGTGCGTCCGGTCTACAAGCGCATTGACACCTGCGCGGCGGAGTTCGCCTCGCCCACCGCCTATATGTATTCAACCTATGAGCACGGCGACGAGGCGTTCGCCTCGGACCGCCAGAAAATCATTATCCTGGGTGGCGGACCAAATCGTATCGGCCAGGGCATCGAGTTCGATTACTGCTGCTGCCATGCCTGCTTTGCGCTGCATGACGCGGGCTATGAATCAATCATGGTCAACTGCAATCCGGAAACCGTGTCGACTGATTACGACACCTCCGACCGGCTTTATTTCGAATCGCTCACCGCCGAAGACGTGCTCGAGATCATTCACACCGAGCAATCCACCGGCACCCTGAAAGGTGTGATCGTGCAGTTTGGCGGCCAGACGCCATTGAAACTTGCAGCAGCCCTTGCAGCCGCCGGCGTTCCCATTCTCGGCACCACCCCCGATGCCATCGACTTGGCAGAAGACCGTGACCGCTTCGCCAAACTGCTCCGCAAGCTGAAACTGCGCCAGCCGGTCAATGGCATCGCCAGGTCTGGTGCCGAGGCCAAGAAAATCGCCAAGCGCGTCGGCTTTCCGGTGGTGATCCGCCCTTCCTATGTGTTGGGTGGCCGGGCCATGGAAATCGTCAAGGACGAGGCCCAGCTTGAACGCTATATCACCGAAGCCGTCGTCGTATCGGGTGACAGCCCGGTGCTGATCGACAGTTATCTCTCCAATGCCATCGAAGTCGATGTCGATGCCATCTCGGACGGCAGGGATGTCTTCATCGCCGGTGTGATGGAGCACATCGAGGAGGCCGGCATTCATTCCGGTGACAGCGCCTGCTCGCTGCCGCCCTATTCGCTGAAAGGCCCGGTTATCGCCGAGCTTGAACGCCAAACCAAGGTGATGGCGCTGGCGCTTAATGTGGTGGGCCTGATGAACGTGCAGTTCGCCATCAAGGATGATTTGATCTACGTCCTCGAGGTGAACCCCAGGGCCTCGCGCACCGTGCCCTTCGTCGCCAAGGTAGTGGGCTTGCCGGTGGCCAAAATCGCCGCGCGGGTGATGGCGGGCGAGTCCCTCGCCAGCTTCAAGTTGAAGAACAAGAAACTCAACCATGTAGCTGTAAAGGAAGCGGTTTTCCCCTTCAACCGGTTCCCCGGAGTGGATGTTTTGCTGGGCCCAGAAATGCGCTCGACCGGCGAAGTTATGGGCATCGACAAAACTTACGACATGGCCTTCGCCAAGAGTCAGTTGGGGGCCGGCATGCGCATGCCGCAGGCGGGCACGGTGTTCATTTCGGTGAAGGATGCCGACAAGCCCAAGGTGCTTCCCGCCATCCGCCAGTTGGTAGAGCTGGGCTTTGCCATCGTCGCCACCGGCGGCACCCAGCGCTATTTCGAAGACAAGGGTGTGCCCTCCACCAAGATCAACAAGGTGCTGGAAGGTAGGCCCCACGTGGTCGATGCGATCAAGAATGGCGCGATCCATCTCGTTCTCAACACCACCGAAACCCGCGCCTCGCATTCCGACTCAAAACCCATCCGCCAGACCGCGATGATGCAGAAGGTGCCTTATTATACGACACTGCCTGGCATCCTCGCCGTCACCAAGGCGATTGCCGCCCAGCGCGCCGGCACCCTCGAGGTGAAACCGCTGCAGGATTATTTCTGAACGCCGATGACCTGAGGGTTAACCGGCCCAGGCGTTGCCCTCCTCAAACCCCTCTTGAATTTCCCGCCATATTGGTTCATCTTATGCACCGGCCCGGCCTCACGCGTTGTCACGTAGGCCGGGTGTCGTTTTTCACGAATCGCTTGAAGCGTGAACCGTCCGGGTCAGACCGGGCGTGCTGAATTGAACTGACAGACGTTGGACAAGACCCATGGAAAAAGTGCCGATGACGGCGGAAGGCCATTCCGCCATGATGAACGAAATCAAACACCTGAAGTCGGTGGAGCGTCCGCGCATCATCAAGGCCATTGAGGAAGCCCGCTCCCACGGCGATCTCTCTGAGAACGCCGAATATCACGCCGCCAAGGAGCAGCAGGGCTGGGCCGAGGCGCGGGTGGCCGAGCTTGAGGACAAGATCAGCCGGGCTGACGTGATCGACATCAGCAAGCTCTCCGGCGACACCGTGATGTTTGGCGCCAAGGTCACTTTGATTGACGAGGAAACCGACGGCCAAGCGTCCTACCAGATCGTCGGCGAATTCGAAGCCGATGTGAAGAAGGGCAAAATCTCGGTGTCCTCCCCCATCGCCCGCGCCATCATCGGCAAAAGGAAGGGCGACAGTGTCGAAGTCGCCACCCCCGGCGGCGGCAAGAGTTATGAGATTTTGAAAGTGAAGTGGCTGTAACATCCCCGTTGGCGGCATAAAGCACGGCTGTCCGGGGATGACCGGGTTTTGTCTGGCCTGGAAATTCTTATTCAATTGTCAAACAGCGGCGGGTTGCAGGCACGGCTTCGCCGGGGATGGCGCCGGTTATGCCGGCGGCCGGGGAAGAAGGGTTGCGTGGACGCAAAGTCGACGCAGAATGCCGGTGGTGAATTCCGGCGGTTGGCGCCACTCGCGCCCACGCTTTCACGGCGTTTTTTTGTCTCCGGCAAAGCAC
>JANLWG010000282.1:0-4717 GCA_031364405.1 Hyphomicrobiales bacterium | reverse complement strand
ACACTCGAAGCGCTGACCCCAAGACGAGAGGCCACCGCATGACGGCTTTCGCCCGCCTCCACAAACCGGACAGCCCGCTCACGCAACTCCATCGAGTAAGGCTTGGTCATTCATGCTGGCCTCCAATCCAGTCTCCAACATCAATCAGAAACTGGCTGTTTTGGGAATCCGAATCCGAGTCAGTCAAATATCATTCCGCTCCAGGGCTCACCGCACAACGGATGAGTTCGTTTTTGGGATTCTTTTTGATAGTGCATCAACGCCATGGCGCATGTGCGCGGTCACCCCCGGTGACTTTGACTGCTGAACCGAAGCGGGCGGAGCGCGCTGGTCATATGAGGGACTGCTCGCAGGCTTCGAAGGATGCGAGGAGTTCTCTGGCGCGCCCAGTCCCACGCGGGGCCGCGGCGGACCGCTACCGGTCTACTTGCCTGATGCCGAGGTCGGGCCGGTCGTGTGGGCTTACATGGCGGCCGGCGAAGCGCCCGGCGCCCTTCGCCTCGGCGATCACAACGACCTCGAGCTTGCAGGCGTTGCCCCCAATTCGCTCAACATCAAGAACCGGCGGCGGGTCACGGCTGCGGACGCCTACCTGATAACCAACGTGTTGAATAGGACGAACCTTGCGCTGCTGATGCGATATGAGGCGGAGCATCTGACCTTCATGGGCCAGCGGGCATCCGGCGTGACGGCAGTGCACAAAGGCGAAATCGTAACGATTCAGGGGGACCAGATCGTGCTCTCCGCAGGGGCCATTGCAACGTTTCTGTTGCTGATGCGGTCGGGTATCGGGGACCGGGCGACGCTCGCCACCGCCGAGATCGCTTGCCGCCATGCCCTGCCCGGCATGGGGTGCAATCTGCAGGACCACATGCTGGCGCTCGGCAATCTCTATGCTGCGAAAAAGCCCGTACCGCCGTCGCGGCTTCAGCACTCAGAATCGCAGATGCACCTGCATAGTGGGGACATCACGCGGGCGAAGGGCGCCCCCGACATCGTTCTCGCCTGCGTAGTGGCGCCCTCGGTTTCGGACCAGTTCACCGCACCGCCCTATGGCACCGCCTTTACAATCCTGACCGGCATGACGCATCCGCCAGTGATCGACCCGCGTTACCTCGAGACGGAGCATGACAGGATAACCTTCCGCAAGGCGCTGGCAATCGCCCGTTAGGTAGGAAGCAATGCGGCCCTCGATCCTTGGCGCAAAAGCGAAGAGCTGCCGGGCGAGGCGGTGTCGTCCGGCAGCGATCTCGACGGCTTCATCGCCCGGAGTGTTTCCACGCATCAGCATCCCGCCGGGACATGCCGGATGGGCAACGTCGATCAGTCGGTGGTGGACGCTACCTTGGCGGTGCATGGCGTTCCGGGGCACTATGTAGTGGATGCCGCGATGTTCCCTTCGCTCACCAGCGGGCCGATCCATGCGGCGGTGATCGCCGTGGCGGAGATCTGGTGCGGGATGATGCAGTCGAGCTAAGGCTGGCGGACTAGCTGAGCTGGTCCGAGGCATGTGTGGAGAGATACGACCCGCTCAATCGTGGCGTGTTTGATCGTGGGATTTGTTGTTGCCATCTTGTCCTTGGAATGGAAGGAGGCACTATGGGCCAGATTTTACACGGCAGCGCCACGACCGCATAGGCAGTCCGTCGAGCAATACAACATGGTCAAGAGAGCCTGAGAGAGCGGGCAGCGCTTGCCGGGGTCAGACTCAAATAGCCCGCAAGGCAGAATTCCGGAATGAGATTTACCCGCTGCGTGAGTTGCAATATCATCGGCTCATGCCTGGGACCGGCACTATGGTGCCGCCTTTTTCAATTCCGCCGGTCATCGTGCAAACTGATGATGGCAATCTGCGATAGAGGATGAGATTAATGAATACCCCCACCATGCCGCAATTGGGCTCACCGCTTCTGGATCATTGTCCCGAGAGCCTGCCGGCTTCCTACTATTACGATCAGGCTCACCATGAACGTGAGTTGAAACAGATCTGGGCTAAGAACTGGATTTATGCGGGCAGGGTGAGTGATCTTCCGTCAATGACGCTGAGGCGGCTCATGGCCGCCGGGCAAAATTTGATCCTGTTGAAAGATCTGCGGGGTGGCATTTCCTGCTTCCATAATACCTGCCGCCATCGTGGGGCCGAGCTGTGCAGTGCCAATGACACCAAACTCAAGTCCAAGCTCATTTCGTGCCCCTACCATGAATGGTCATATGACTTGAAAGGCAATTTGGTGCTCACGCCGTTTGTATCGGCAGCGTCCGATTTCAGGAAGGAGGATCACGGTCTGTTCAAGGTTCAGGTGAAATTGTGGAATGGCTTTATCTACGTGTGCTTGGCCGATGTACCACCCGATTTCACGAGAGCGCCGGATCTCGGTGCAACTGCGCTCGACAATTGGCCGATGGCCGATCTGTTGACCGGCCACACCATGGTCAAGGAGATTGCCTGCAATTGGAAAATCTTTTGGGAAAACTACAATGAGTGTCTTCATTGCCCGGGAATTCATCCTGAACTTTGCGGCATGGTTCCGGTCTATTCGCATGGTTACATGGCTGCCAATGAGGCGCCGGATTGGACGCCGGATTGCCGCGAGTCTGGTACAGCATTGAGGCCAGGTGCAAAGACATGGACGATGACAGGTGAGCCATGCGGGATCGAGTTTCCACGATTGTCAGAGGAGGAGCGCGGCAGGGGCCAGACCTTCGTGACGCTGATGCCAACGATGTATGTCGTGGCCCATGTGGATTACGTGCGCGTGGTCTCGCTTCGTCCGCTGGGCTCCGAGCGCACCGAGCTTCGTGCCGAGTGGCTGTTTTCTACGGAGACGCTCGCTGCACCTGCCCTTGATCTCGACAGCGTTGTCAAATTCGCCAAGATCGTGATCCAGCAAGACGGCGCGGCCTGTGAAATGAACCAGCGTGGTTTGCGCTCTTCGGCCTTCCGCGCGGGCCGCCTCATGCCGCAGGAATTCGATGTGTTCAACTTCCAGCAGTGGGTTCGAAATCAGCTGGCATGATCCTGACCAAGGTGATGGAACGGTGAGATACAGACAACCAATCAGTTGACGGCACCGGGCAGTATTCGCGTACGCCGGAAGAATGCCCGTTGCCGGTTCACGTCGCCGAAAGGAAAATATCTGACGAATGATACATGATCCGCGATTCGATATCCTGTTTGAGAGTGTTCGTCTTGGGCCGGTTACTGCGCCCAACAGATTTTATCAGGTGTCACGTTGTACCGGCATGGGTTACACCCATCCTGAAACCTGGCCGCCATGCGTGAAGTGGAAGCCGGCCCATGAACCCGTGTGGAATGAACCGTGGAAACCACATGCGACGATGGTTGGCGATCAGCCGTTTCTCTGCATCTTTTGCTGGACCCGGGAAGTAAACGAGCCCGCTCGAGTTATTCCATCCGGTGACTGGGTGGCGTTGGAGAAAACCCGATAGTGTATTATGCAACGCGCAGGACGACGGCTCCCGCGACAATGAGCAAAGCCCCAGCAATGCGAGGTAGGGTCACCGTTTCCCCCAGCACCCGCATCGACATCAGCATGACAAACAGGATGCTGGTTTCGCGCAGCGCCGCTACGGTGGCAATTGGCGCCTTGGACATGGCCCAGATGGCAATCCAGTAGGCGCCGCCAGACAAAACGGCACCGGCAAGCCCGCTCTTCCAATGAGGTGCAACTGCGGAAATGATGCCCGGCCCCCTTGCCATCAGTGCATAGGCCAGCAGGAACACCGCATCAAAGACGAAAACCAATGCGGCATAGCTCGATGGTGAGCCGGAGACCCGACCGCCAAGACCATCCACCACGGTGTAGGCCGCAATAAATACCGAAGTGCCGAGTGCAAACAGCAACGTTAGCCCCTCAAGCTTCACACCTTTGCGGCCAACAAGGCTGACCAGCCAGATGCCGGCAACGAGAATACCAATGCCTGCGGCACCTGTTGGGCTGATCTCCTCATGGGCGGCAAGCCAGGTGATGACCAGTGTCAGGAGAGGTGCTGAACCGCGGGCGATCGGATAGACCTGACTGAGATCGCCTGTGCGGTAACTGCGCACCAGGAACAGGTTGTAGCCGAGGTACAACACACCAGACGCCAGGGCATAGGGCAGGCTCGCCGCACTTGGCCTGATGAATACCGCCAGCATGATCAGCCCCAAGACCCCCATGAGAATCTGAATGAGGAATAACGACAGGAAGCTGTCGAGCTTGAGTTTGACCAGGACATTCCAGCCCGCATGCATGACGGCAGCGGCTATAACAGCAAGAAAAACCGTGAGATCCAAGATGCGACTCCAAGAGGTGGAGTTGCATAGCGCGCGATGACACCTGATGCCAGTGTCAGTCCGCCGTCAACAGGACGATTGTCAGCACCCCGTGCAGTTCAGTGTCGAGGATTGCCGCGGACGCAGCGAGATCTGCTCGCTCATTGAAAACGCCGTGGCGCCCAATATGGAATCGCCCATGAAGGTCGCGATATAGGGTGTGTAGGTAGTGCAGACGGTGGCCACGATGATGTCGTTGCCATCGGTCATGAGATTGGCCATGCCCGTCGTCGAGGGCGAGCTGCAAGCCGTGCCGCCAGAGCTTTTCTTGCTCCACTGGTTCGTAATGGTCCCGCTTACGCTGCGGTACTGGTAGATTTCGACGCGGGCACTGCTGATTGATGTGGGCTTCAATGCCAATGCAACGGCGCTGAAGTAATC
>JANLWG010000261.1:0-1652 GCA_031364405.1 Hyphomicrobiales bacterium | reverse complement strand
GCACAAGCGGCCGCCAGTGTGGAAATATTGGGCCGAAGCTCATGTCGACGGGAAGAAAGTAGCCGAAGCCGAAATCGGCGCTATGCTGATGAATGAGCTCAGCGCCTGACAGGTTTGCCGTAAGCGTCCGGCCTTGCTTTCAATTACCCACAAATCGCACGCTCTGCGGAGCAAAGGTTTTTGACCAAAACTTGAATCGATGGAATCACTTGTGATTCATTGCTGAGCACCTGATTCGCGGCAAAGAGGTGCTCCATGCAAATATCGATGGGAATTTCTGCGGCGACGGCCCTGCAACAACGATTTTTGGACCGCGCGCCTTTTCATGACGACGACAACTGGGCGGATCAGGAGATTGCCGGATGCGTGTTCAAAGATGCCCGGCTTGGCTGTAGATTCGGAAAGTTGTTGAAACGGCTCGGGAGCGCTATGGGCGAGAGCATTCCCCTGGTTTGCCAGGACTGGGCGAACACCAAAGCGGCCTATCGCTTCTTCGCCAATGGAAGGGTCAGCGAAGCAGACATCCTGGGCGGCCATTTCCATTCGACCTATGATCGGTTCGCGGCAACTGATGGCCCTGTGCTCATCCTCCATGACACCACGGAGTTCATTTATGAGAGAGCACAGCCCGCTCTCATCGGTTCGACGAAAAGCGTCAACAGCGGCAGGGACAAGGCAGGCCGGGTGAGATCGCATACGATTTGCGGCATCCTGATGCATTCGAGCCTGGCGGTGACGGTGGAAGGGCTGCCGCTCGGGTTGACGGCAGTCAAGTTCTGGACGCGCAAGAAGTTCAAAGGCACCAACGCGCTCAAGAAGAAGATCAATCCCACGCGGGTCCCCATCGAGAAGAAGGAGAGCGTGAGATGGCTTGAAAATTTGACGCAATCCTCAGAGCTTCTCGGTGAACCGCCAAGATGTGTCCATATCGGCGACCGCGAGAGCGACATCTACGAGTTGTTCTGCACGGCGCATGCGGCAGGAACCCATTTTCTGGTGCGAACCTGTGTCGATCGCCTGGCTGGCGATGGCAACCACACAATCTCGGATGCAATGGCCGAAGTTGCCATCAAGGGGCTGCACCGCGTCGAGGTCGGCGACGGCAAGGGCGGCGCCAGCCAGGCGATTCTTGAAATCAGATACCGCCGCATTCACGTCCTGCCGCCGATCGGCAAGCAGAAGCGCTACCCTGCGCTGGACCTGACGGTGATCCATGCGCAAGAACGCGGCGCGCCGAAGGGCCGCAAACCAATCGACTGGAAACTCCTCACCGACTTGCCTGTCGGATCGAAGAAAGACGCCATCGAGAAACTCAACTGGTACGCCATGCGCTGGAAGATCGAGGTGTTTCACAAGATTCTGAAATCGGGCTGCAAAGCCGAACACTCGAAGCTCAGAACCGCGCAACGCCTGGCGAATTTGATTGCGGTCTTCTGCATCCTCAGCTGGCGGGTGTTCTGGATGACGATGATGAACCGGGCAACCCAGAACGCATCCCCCAAACTGGCGCTGTCCGACATGGAAATCACTCTCCTCGACAATCTTGTGAGAGACACCCGCAGAAGCCCCGCGGGAACGAAGACGCTGCCCCACTACCTCACGAAAATCGCCAGGCTCGGTGGCTATCTTGCCCGCGCCAGCGATCCACCACC
>JANLWG010000256.1:0-5303 GCA_031364405.1 Hyphomicrobiales bacterium | reverse complement strand
GCACTCGATGACGCGCGCTTTGCACTTGAACCGCAAGACAAGGTCAACATCGTGCTGGCGGAACGAAGACTTGGCGTGGTGCTGATGGCGGGCGATGGTGTCAACGATGCGCCAGCCCTTGCCGCGGCCGACGTCGGCATCTCGATGGGGGCACGCGGTTCACCTGCTGCTGCTGAAGCCGCCGACGCGGTGCTGCTGGTCGATGACCTCAGCCGCATTGCCGAGGCGGTGGAGATCGCCAAGCGGTCACGGGCGATTGCGCTGCAAAGCGTCTATGTGGGGCTCGGCCTGTCGCTAGGAGCGATGATCGCGGCGGCCTTCGGCTATCTGCAAGTGGTTGAGGGTGCGCTGTTCCAGGAGGTGATCGACGTGGCTGTCATTCTCAATGCGCTCAGGGCGTTGCGGTAACGCCGTTCCTCCGCCATATGAGGGAAGCCATATCTCAAAGGATTTGAAATGACCGCCGCTACCCTTGGAAACTTGCCTGAATGGAATCTTGCCGATCTTTATGCAGCACCCGACGCGGCGGAATTTTCCGCCGACATGAAGAAGGGCGAGGAGTTGGCCAAGGCGTTCGCCGGCAAATATCGCGGGCATCTGGCTTCGCTTGATGGCGCGGCGTTGGCAGAAGCGCTCAGGTCGTACGAAGCGCTATCGGATTTGCTGGGGCGCACCGGTTCCTATGCGCAGCTCCATTATGTTGGCGATACCACCGATCCCTCGCGCGGTAAGTTCTATGGCGATGTGAGCGCCAAGCTTACCGAGATATCGACGCTGCTCTTGTTCTTTGAACTCGAACTCAACCGCATCGAGGATGCCGCACTCGAGAAGGCCATGCGGGTGAAGGCGCTGGCGCATTATCGCCCGTGGATCGAAAATCTGCGGATGGAGCGGCCCTATCAGCTTGAAGACAAACTTGAACAACTGTTCCTCGAAAAATCGCAAACGAGTTTCAGCGCATTCAACCGGCTCTATGACGAGTCGATGGCGGGACTGCGGTTTGAAGTGAATGGCGAGAAGCTTACCCTCGAGCCCACGCTCAATCTTCTGCAGGACAAGGACGAGGTCAAGCGTCGGGCAGGTGCCGGGGCTCTGGCTGCGACGTTCAAGGAAAACCTGCGGCTGTTTACACTGATCACCAATACGCTGGCCAAGGACAAGGATATTTCCGACCGTTGGCGCGGCTTCAAGGACATTGCCGACGCACGCCATCTGTCAAACCGGGTGGAGCCTGAAGTTGTGGCGGCCCTCGTGGCGGCGGCGCGCGCGGCCTATCCGCAACTGTCGCACCGCTATTACCGGATGAAGGCCAAATGGCTGGGCAAGGACAAGCTGATGCATTGGGACCGCAATGCGCCGCTGCCGGCCGAAGATACCCGCGAGGTGCCGTGGGCCGATGCCGAGAAAATCGTCCTCAAGGCTTATGGCGAATTCGCGCCCGAAATGGCGGCAATCGCCAAGACATTTTTCGACAGGCGCTGGATCGATGCGCCGACCAGAGTAGGCAAGGCGCCGGGGGCATTCTCACACCCCACGGTTCCTTCCGCACACCCTTACGTGTTGCTCAACTATCTCGGCCGTACCCGCGATGTGATGACACTGGCCCACGAGTTGGGGCACGGCGTTCATCAGGTGCTGGCCGCCGGGCAGGGCGCGCTGATGGCTTCAACGCCGCTGACACTGGCCGAAACAGCAAGCGTGTTTGGCGAAATGCTGACCTTCCAGGCGTTGCTGCGCGAGACCACCGATCCGGCCAAGCGCAAGGTGCTGCTCGCCGCCAAGGTCGAGGACATGATCAACACGGTAGTGCGCCAGATCGCCTTCTATACTTTCGAGCGCAAAGTCCACACGGCGCGCAAGGAGGGCGAGTTAACACCGGACCAGATCAACTCGATCTGGATGGAGGTGCAGACCGAAAGCCTTGGCGATGCCATTGAATTCGGGCCCGGCTATGAAACCTTCTGGACCTATATTCCGCATTTCATTCATTCGCCCTTCTATGTCTATGCCTATGCCTTCGGCGATTGCCTGGTGAATTCGCTCTATGCCCGTTACCGCGAGAGCGAGCAGGGCTTCCAGGAAAAATACTTCACCATGCTCAAAGCGGGCGGTTCGAAGCACCATTCGGAACTGCTCAAACCCTTCGGCCTCGATGCCACCGACCCCGGTTTCTGGCAAAAGGGCCTGCTGGTGATCTCGGGGATGATCGACGAGTTGGAGGGGATGTAGGGCTGATCGTCCGGTCATAGGCCTTCAGTGGACTATGGCAAACTTTGACAAAGTTTGTCATTTGCGCTAGTTTTTTGGAAAAGGAACTCTAGCCATGGCGACAATGAATATTTCTCTGCCGGATGCCCTGAAAGAATGGGCCGAATCCAGAGTGGCGCAAGGCCGCTTCAGCAATGTCAGCGACTATGTTCGCGATCTGATCCGCAAGGATCAGGAACGGCATGCCTATATCGACTATGTTCAGAAGGCGGTCGATGAGGGTTTGGCGAGTGGCGTGAGTGACAAGAGTTTTGACGACATCGTCGCAGCGGCACGGCGGCGGGCCGGAAAAGCTGCATGACCTCATGCCGCACGACGTTACGAGCGGATGAGGACATCAACGAAATCTACTTGTACGGTGCCAGATGCTTTGGCACCCGCGCCGCGGATCGATATATCGATGGCTTGGGCCGCGTCTTGAGTCTGCTTGCGGCTTATCCAGAGCTGTCGCGCCAGAGACCTGAATTCACGCCACCTATCCGCGCTCACCCCTATGGTTCACATGTCATTCTTTATCGTGAAGAGGCCAAAGGCATTCTCGTGCTGCGCGTTCTGGGTGGCGGCATGGATTGGCAGCGGCATCTTGAGGACATTTGACCGGCCCGGTTTTTCCAACGTGACTCATCGCCGCGCCGGGGGTCCCGGCTTGCGGCGGCGGTTGGGGTTGGCTAGAAAAGCTTAAACAGTCGATATCGAGGGGGTTTCCGATGGCAGAACAGGCATCTTCAAGTGATCATTCCAACGACATGGAAGCGCATCGCCACGCCTATGAAGGTTTCATCAAGGGGTCGGTGGCGTTGACGATTATCTGCGGTTACATTCTGGTGGCGCTGGTTGCCTTCCGCTTTGCCCATACGCTGAATGTGTTTACGGGTTTCGTTGGGCTGGGATTGGGGTTGATTGCGGTGGCCATCGATGCGCGGGCTGGCTCGCGCTGGTTTCTGTCGGGGGGCCTTCTGGTGTTGTTCGGGCTGATCACCGCCGTCACCGTATCATAAGCGGGCGTCGGTCACATGAAGCTGGCGATCCCCACTGAGAGTTTTCCGGGGGAGGCGCGCGTTGCGGCCAGCCCTGACACCGTCAAGGCCTATGTGAAAAAGGGTCTTGAGGTTGCCGTCCAGGCGGGAGCAGGGGCTGGCGCATTTATTTCCGACGAGGCTTTCGCCGCCGCGGGCGCCAAAATCGTCAAGGACGGGTTTGGCGATGCCGACATCGTGCTGACCGTCAGACGGCCGTCGGCCAAGCTGGTCAAGACGCTGAAAAAGGGGGCTATTCTCGCTGGAGGGCTCGACCCCTATGGCGACCAAACGGGGCTTGCGGCGCTGGCGAAATCAGGACTGATGCTGTTTGCCATGGAGCTGATGCCGCGTATATCCCGCGCCCAGTCGATGGACATTCTGTCGTCGCAGTCAAACCTCGCGGGCTATAAGGCGGTGATCGATGCGGCGGCGCATTTTGGCCGGGCGTTTCCAATGATGATGACGGCGGCGGGCACGGTTCCGCCGGCCAAGGTGTTCATCATGGGCGTGGGTGTTGCTGGCCTTCAAGCCATCGCCACGGCCAGGCGCCTGGGTGCCATCGTCTCGGCCACCGATGTGCGCAAGGCCACCGAGGAACAGGTGAAGAGTTTGGGCGCCAAATTCGTGTTCGCCGATGTGGCCGATGCAGCGACCGCTGGCGGCTATGCCAAGGAGCTTTCAGCCGAGGACAAGGCCAAGCAGGCAGCCCTGGTGGCCGACCACGTCAAGGGCCAGGACATTGTGATCACCACAGCGCTGATCCCTGGGCGCCCGGCACCGGTGTTGATCACCAAGGAAATGGTTGAATCGATGAAGCCCGGTTCGGTGATTGTCGATCTGGCGGTGGAACGCGGCGGCAATTGCCCGCTGTCGAGGCCCGATGAGATCGTCGTGCACAAGGGCGTGTCAATCATCGGCACGGTTAATCTCGCAGGGCGGCTCGCTGGCAATGCCTCGCCGCTTTATGCCAAGAACCTCGCTAATTTCCTTGAGCTGATGGTGCAGAAGGACGGCACCATAAAGATCGATTTTGATGACGAGATCATCAAGGGTACCCTGATCGGCCGTGACGGCGGGCTGGTGCATTCGATTTATGTTGGAGCGAAGTGATGGAACATCTGGCTGATCCCTTCATGTCGCTGCTCGGCATCTTCGTGCTGGCGGTGTTCGTCGGCTACTATGTGGTGTGGAATGTGACACCGGCGCTGCACACTCCGCTGATGTCGGTGACCAATGCGATTTCCTCGGTGATCGTGGTCGGCGCCTTGCTGGCGGTGGGTGCTGGCGCCATCGCATCAGGGTCGACGATTGCCATGATCTTCGGTTTCTTCGCGCTCATTCTGGCATCGGTGAATATTTTCGGCGGCTTCCTGGTCACCGGCCGGATGCTCGCCATGTACAAGAAGAAGGGCAAGTAAACGATGTCAGTTAATCTTGCCGCTCTACTTTACCTGGTCGCCGGTGCCCTGTTCATCATGGCGTTGCGCGGGCTTTCTTCACCCGCCACATCGCGCGCCGGCAATACTTACGGCATGGTTGGGATGGGGATCGCCATTCTCACGACGCTGGCGGTTTCAGCGCCGTCCAATCCGATGGTCTGGGTACTGATCATCGGCGGCATCGCCATCGGCGGCGCCATTGGGGCGGTCACCGCGCGGCGCATCGCCATGACGGCGATGCCGCAACTGGTGGCGGCGTTCCATTCGCTGGTGGGTCTGGCCGCGGTGTTTGTGGCGGCTGCGGCGTTCTATGCGCCCGATGCCTTCGGCATTGCGACGGGCGGTGACATTCACGCCCAGAGCCGGATTGAAATGGCACTGGGTGCGGCCATCGGTGCGGTCACCTTCACCGGCTCGATCATCGCGTTTCTGAAACTCGATGGCCGGATGAGCGGGGCACCGATCATGCTGCCGGCCCGTCACGCCATCAACATCGCGTTGGGTATGGCGCTGGTGGTTTGCCTTTATCTGTTCTTCGCCAATCAAGGAGCCAGAAGGAGGTGGCTCCTTGATTGGC
>JANLWG010000254.1:0-5322 GCA_031364405.1 Hyphomicrobiales bacterium | reverse complement strand
CAAGGGCCAGGACGATTCAATCTACTGGAACGCCGAAGCCTCGGCCGAGCGCGCGGCGCATTATGTCAAGTTGGGTTTTACCGGCATCAAGTTCGATCCGGCAGCGCCTTACTCCTCCTTCGACCCGCGCCAGCCGTCGCTTCAATCGATGGAACTGTGCGCCAAATTCTGCAAGCTGATCCGCGAGGCGGTGGGCACCAAAGCCGATCTCCTGTTTGGCACCCACGGCCAGTTCACCGCATCCGGCGCCATTCGCTTCGCCAAGCAGATCGAGCCCTACAATCCCCTGTGGTTTGAAGAGCCAACACCGCCCGACCGGCCCGAGGAAATGGCGCTGGTGGCGCGCGGCACCTCGATTCCAATCGCTACCGGTGAACGCCTCACCACCAAATATGAATTTGGCCGGGTGCTTGAGCTTCGCGCCGCTTCGATTCTGCAGATGGCATTGGGCCGGGTTGGCGGTCTTTGGGAGGCCAAGAAAATCGCCGGCATGGCGGAAGTCTATTACGCCCAGATCGCACCCCATCTCTATGCCGGGCCAGTCGAGGCCGCCGCCAATATCCACTACGCCGCGTCGCTGCCCAATTTCCTCATTCTTGAATCGATCGAAACCTTTGGCGGCTTCCATGCCCAATTGCTGAAGAAGCCGATCCAGTGGGAAAATGGTTATGTCATTCCCCCAACCGAACCGGGCCTCGGAATCGAACTCAATGAAGAGGTGGCGCTGGCGCATCCCTACACCGGCGACCGCCTGCATCTCGAAATGACCAACACGGTGGTGAGGTAACATGCGTTACGGTTATGTGGGCCTCGGCAATCTTGGTGGCCATCTGGCGGCGAGCCTTTTGCGCAATGGCTTCGACGTGACAGTCAACGACATCGACAAGCCGCTGGCTGATCGCCATCTCAAGGCCGGCGGCAAATGGGCGGCATCGCCCAGGGAGCTGGCCCAGCAGGTTGATCATGTCTTCACCTGCCTGCCCTCGCCTGCGGTTTCCGAAAAAGTTCTGACGCAATTGCTCGAGGGTCTCAAACCCGGAGGCACCTGGATCGAGAATTCGACACTGGGGCGCGATGAGATCCAGCGGCTTGCCAAAGTCGCCGAAGCGCGCGGTATCCGGGTGATGGAGGCTCCCGTCACTGGCGGCGTGCATCTGGCGGCGCGCGGCGAAATCACCGTGCTGGCCGGTGGCGACAAGGATCTGTTCGAACTGCACCGGAAAGCTCTCGAAGCCATCGGTGGAAAGATCTTCCACATGGGGCCTTTGGGTTCCGCCGCCGTCATCAAGGTGATCACCAACATGCTGGCGTTCATTCATCTCGTTGCCGATGCCGAAGCCCTGATGCTGGCCAAGCGCGGCGGGCTTGATCTCGCCCAGGCGTGGCATGCCATCACCGCAAGTTCGGGCTCGAGCTTTGTCCATGAAACCGAAGGCCAGCTCATTCTCAATGGCAGCTACGATATCGCCTTCACCATGGACCTGGCGCTGAAGGATTTGGGCTTTGCCATGGGCTTTGGCAAGGAGTTCGGCGTGCCGCTCGATCTTGCCTCGATGACCAATCAGACTTTCATGAAGGGCAAAGCCGTTTACGGCGGCGGCGCGCAGTCAACCCAGATCGCCAAACTGCTGGAAGATGCGCTCGGCACCTCCCTCCGCGCGCCAGGGTTTCCGGCCCGGCTTGAATAAATTACGGCCCCGGAGGTGATGTTCCTCGCGGGGGCCGGTCGTGGGTCAGTTTGAATTTTCTGGCCTAAACCCTCATCCTGAGGTGCGAGCCCTTGCGAGCCTCGAAGGATCGCCGCAAGTTCCGCCGCCAGACCCTTCGAGGCCGGGCTATCGCCGGGCAACTCAGGGTGAGGAAAACCGGGGCGCGAATTCGGATTGACCCCCTACCGTCGGGTCCGCCAATCTCACCCGATGCCTTGTATTTTTCATACCCTGCATACCAGTGTCGCAGCAGCATTTTGCTGTTGAAATCAGTCCTCGCCAAAGTTTAGAATGATTCCAAATTGAATACTCAACATGGAAATTGCGGCATGACCAAAAACCGGCCTCATCCAGCGCATCTCCACCGTGACCGGTTAGCTGGGTCCGGCCGGCGCCGGGTGCGACGTGCGCGGGCCAGCCATCAAATTCCACACGCCGGAAGGCAATAGCGACATCGCCGGCAACAACTCGAAGAAAATTACAGAACACGATTGGGGAGAACCATGGACGCAAATACTGACAAGAGTGCCGGCAAGTGCCCGGTCATGCACACAAGTGTTGGAGTAAGGTCCAACAGCGACTGGTGGCCGAACCAGTTGAACCTCAAAATTCTCCACCAGAACTCTTCCCTGTCCGATCCCATGGGCACGGCGTTCAACTATGCAAACGAGTTCAAGAAGCTCGACCTCAAGGCCCTGAAACAGGACCTCACCGCGCTGATGACGGCCTCGCAAGATTGGTGGCCGGCGGACTTCGGTCACTACGGGCCGCTGTTCATCCGCATGGCATGGCACAGTGCCGGCACCTACCGCACCGGTGATGGCCGCGGTGGTGCGGGTGATGGCCAGCAGCGCTTTGCACCTCTCAACAGCTGGCCCGACAACGGCAACCTCGACAAGGCGCGCAGGCTGCTGTGGCCGGTCAAGCAGAAGTACGGCAACACCATCTCCTGGGCCGACCTGATGATCCTCGCAGGCAACTGCGCGCTTGAGTCGATGGGTTTCAAGACTTTCGGTTTCGGCGGCGGCCGTGCCGACGTCTGGGAGCCTGCGGAAGACATCTACTGGGGTGCCGAGGGCAAGTGGCTCGAGGACAAACGCTATTCCGGCGACCGCGACCTCGAAAAACCCCTTGCCGCCGTGCAGATGGGCCTGATCTATGTGAACCCGCAGGGGCCGAACGGCAATCCGGACCCGGTCACCTCGGCCCGCGACATCCGCGAGACCTTCGCGCGCATGGCGATGGACGATGAAGAAACAGTGGCACTCATTGCCGGCGGCCACACCTTCGGCAAGACCCATGGCGCGGGCGCTGAATCCCATGTGGGGCCTGAACCTGAAGGTGCTCCCATCGGAGCGCAGGGCCTCGGCTGGTTCAGCAGCTTTGGCAGCGGCAAGGGCGGCGATACGATCACCAGCGGTCTGGAGGTCATCTGGACCACGACGCCAACAAAGTGGGGCAACAACTTCTTCACCAACCTGTTTGGCTTCGATTGGGAACTGACCAAGAGTCCGGCCGGGGCGCATCAGTGGACACCGAAGAATGGCGCGGGTGCCGGCACCGTGCCAGATGCGCATGATCCGTCAAAGCGTCACGCGCCATCGATGCTGACCACCGATCTCGCTCTTCGCTTCGACCCTGTTTACGAAAAGATTTCACGGCGCTTTTTCGAAAACCCGGAGCAGTTCGCCGATGCCTTCGCCCGCGCCTGGTTCAAACTTACCCACCGCGACATGGGGCCGAAGGTGCGCTATCTCGGCCCGGAGGTTCCCACCGAAGATCTGATCTGGCAGGATCCCGTCCCCGCCGCCGATCACCCGCTGGTCGACACCCGGGACATCGCAGGCCTCAAGGCCCGGATCCTCGCATCGGGGCTTTCCATTCCGGACCTCGTGTCCACCGCCTGGGCATCGGCGTCAACTTTCCGCGGCTCCGACAAGCGTGGCGGGGCAAACGGGGCCCGCATACGCCTTGCGCCCCAGAAGGATTGGGAGGTCAATCAGCCGCCTAGGCTTGCGAAGGTTCTCGAAACGCTCGCTGGCATCCAAAAGGCGTTTGGCAAGAAAGTGACGCTGGCCGACCTTATCGTTCTCGGCGGAAGCGCTGCCGTCGAACAGGCCGCGAAGAATGCCGGGCATGCCGTGGAGGTTCCCTTCGCACCGGGCCGCACCGATGCGTCGCAGGAGCAGACCGATGCCGCTTCCTTCGCCATGCTCGAGCCCATCGCCGATGGCTTCCGCAACTACCAGAAACAGGCCTCCGCCATTTCGGCCGAGGAACTGCTGATCGACAAGGCGCAGTTACTGACCCTGACAGCGCCCGAGATGACGGTTCTCGCCGGCGGCATGCGGGTGCTGGGCGCCAATACCGGCCAGTCGCTGCATGGCGTGTTCACCAGGCGGCCCGGCGCGCTGACCACCGACTTCTTCGTCAACCTGCTCGACATGGGCACGGCGTGGAAAGCGGCATCGGAAGCCGAGGACGTGTTCGAGGGGCGGAACCGTGCAACCGGCGAAGTGAAATGGACCGCCACCCGCGTCGACCTCGTCTTCGGGTCGAACTCCCAGCTCCGCGCCCTTGCCGAGGTCTACGCGCAGGACGACTCGCAGAAGAAGTTCGTCCATGATTTCGTGGCGGCCTGGACCAAGGTGATGAACCTCGACCGCTTCGACCTTGCCTGATCCCGGCGGAACGGTAGAGCGCAGTCACAACCGGATGGGGTTTACGAAAACCTCCCAAGCGTACCAAACTGGCGGCGGGCAGCGATGTCCGCCGCCTTTCTTTCGTAAGCTTAATATTTGAAACAATTGACTTCCGGGGGGAAAGACCCTAATTGCTGGCTCAATCCTGGCGCCCCCGGATGTGGCGAGTATGCCCCGGGCGCCCCTTTATCTCCCAATCGCCAGAACGGTCTTTCAAAGCTACATGAACTTTTCCGATCTCGGTCTAAGCCCCAAGGTCCTCGAGGCGGTTACCGCTGCTGGATATACCACGCCGACGGCCATTCAGGCCCAGGCCATCCCCCACGCCTTGCAACGCAAAGACGTGCTGGGCCTCGCCCAAACCGGTTCCGGCAAGACCGCCGCCTTCGTGCTGCCGATGCTCACCATGCTGGAAAAAGGCCGGGCCCGCGCCCGCATGCCGCGCACCCTCATTCTCGAACCCACCCGCGAGCTTGCGGCACAGGTGCATGAAGCCTTCGAGACGCTGGGCAAGATGCACAACATCAATGTGGCGCTGCTGATCGGCGGCGTTGCCTTCGAGCCGCAAGCGCTCAAGATCGACCGCGGCGCTGATGTGGTGATTGCCACGCCGGGCCGCCTGCTCGATCATTTCGAGCGCGGGCGCCTTCTCCTCACCGGCATCGAGATGCTGGTCATTGACGAGGCCGACCGCATGCTTGACATGGGTTTCATTCCCGATATCGAGCGCATCTGCAAACTCCTGCCGTTCACGAGGCAGACGCTGTTTTTCTCGGCCACCATGCCCAATGAAATCCAGCGCCTGACCACGGCGTTCCTGCATAATCCGGTGCGCATTGAATCCGAGCGCACCTCCTCGACGGTCGAAACCCTGGCCCAGCATTTCGTCGAAGTGCCCCATGATGCGCCCA
>JANLWG010000204.1:0-3434 GCA_031364405.1 Hyphomicrobiales bacterium | reverse complement strand
TGCCGGAATGCTGAAACCGGGCGGCCTCATCTTCGTCGCCACCATCAACCGCACCCTCAAATCCTTCGGCCTCGCCATCATCGGTGCGGAGTATGTGCTGGGCTGGCTGCCCAAGGGCACGCATCAATGGGAGAAATTCATAACGCCCGAGGAATTGAAGGGCTGGCTCGGCGAGAATGGCGTCGCGGTAAAGGACGAAAGTGGCGTGACCTACAGCCCGATGAAGAATGAGTGGCGGAAGTCACGGGATATGGCGGTGAATTACATGGTGGTGGGAGTGAAGGGGTAAACTAAGAGCCAACGAACGCTGCCAGATTAAATACATTCCAAATGGGCGACGGGGATCAATGAGAATTTCCGATAAACTTGCTTTGATTGACAAAGTCGGCCGCGAATTACAGGCCCGTTTCACCTATGACGAAATTAACACCCTCCTTGCTGAATACAATATTGCCCGTCCTGAGAATGTTTCTTTTAACAGCAAGCGGGTTTATTCCAAAACAGCGCTCCAAAACGTTGAATCAAATACGTTAATACGAATTGCACAGGAGTTAGACCTCGATATCCCTCGCTCCCACGGCGCGGCCACTACTGGACCGAGAAACTGGAAAGGAACCAAGGATTTCCGCCTGTTTATCAGTCACATATCTAAGGACAAAGATAAGGCGACACGCCTCAAAACCTGCCTTGCGCCCTACGCAATCAACGGATTCGTTGCCCATGAAGATATTCACCCAACCTTAGAATGGCAGAACGAGATTGAACGGGCCCTCTGCGTGATGGATGCCTTTATCGCAATTCATACGAGGGGTTTCTCAGCCAGCTTCTGGACTCAACAAGAGATTGGATTTGCCGTTGGTCGAGGTGTGAAGATCATTTCCTTCAAGATGGGTGAAGACCCGACAGGCTTCATCTCCAAGCAGCAGGCTCTTGCCCGCCGACAGCGCTCAGCTGAAGATATCGCAAAAGAAATCGACGCCTTGTTGAGTGCGGATGATCAAACATCTGCGAAGCTACTAGCTGCGAAGCAGGCCGCTGGACTCATTTCTGTCGTCAATGATGATGTTCCTTTCTGATGCGATGATGATTTCGGCGAGTCCGGATTCAATTGCCTTCCGCCTGCAGCGGCGGAAGCAGCAGATATCTTTCAAATTACAGAAATTCCTTATGAACCAATGTTTGTACGACTTTCAAACCGGCGGCGGGCTTCGGCCTTGACCTCGTCCATCGAAGCAAAGCGGCCGGGCTGGATGGCCGGGTCAGGCCTGGCCATGGAGAGTGCGGGGAGGTTTCACTCTCTGTTGATTGATTGAAGGCAGCGGCTATCAATATTTAGTCATCCCCGCACTTGTTGCGGGGACCCATGGTACCACGTGATTGATGCCGGGCGGAATTTTCGTGTCATAATTTTGTGTTTAAATACTCGGCAACGGTGAGCTTGCTGAATCATGGGTCCCCGCAACAAGTGCGGGGATGACAATTTTTTAGAGCAGTGTCGAAAAACATCACCCCTTCAGCAACGCCTTCAGCTGCGTATTTGGATCGCTCAACGCCCCCTCATCGGGCCTTGCCTGCTTGCCGATCAGCAATTCCAGCAGCCTGATGTCGCGGGCGATGGTGTTGCCTTTGCCGATGCCGCTGGCGCCCACCAGTGTTTCGTCGTCCTTGAGGTGGCAGAGAATGAAGGCGCCGTCTTTCAATGGACGGGTGACGGTGCGGGTGCCGTCGGCGGGAACTCCGGCGATCTGCAGGTTCAAGTCATACTGGTCCGACCAGAACCATGGCACGGCTTCAAAGCGTTTATCGCCGCCCGCCATGTTTTCGGCGGCAACGCCCGCCTGATCCTGGGCGCTGCGCCAGGCTTCCAGCCGCATGCGCTGGCCGCCGAAGACGGGGTGCGGAAACGAGCAGCAATCACCCGCCGCGTAAATGTCGGGATCGCTGGTGCGCATGTGGCCGTCGCAGGCGATGCCGTTGTCGATGGTGAGGCCCGCGGCTTCCCCCAAGCCGATGGCGGGGGAGGCGCCAATGCCGGCGATCAGAATACCAGCCTCGACACGGCGGCCATCGTGCAGATGAACGGCATCGGCGTCGATGCTGGCGATTTTGGCGCTGGCGATAATGGTGACGCCCGCCTCGGCGTGGCGGCTTGCCACTACACTGGCGATCTGTTCGGGAACTCCGCGCAAGAGAATGCGCGGCTGGGCTTCGATGACCGTTACCGTGCAGCCGCGCTTGGCGGCACTGGAAGCCAGTTCCAATCCGATGAAGCCACCGCCGATAATGGCAATGGTGGCACCGGGCACAAAGACTTGGCGCAGCGCCAGCGTATCGGCGAAATCGCGCAGCAGCAGGGCCCGCTCGGCGCCGGGGATCGACAGCTGGCGCGGTTTGGCGCCGGTGGCGATCAACAATTTATGATAAGCAATGGCGCGGCCATCGGCGAGGGTCACAGTTTTTTGCGCGCGGTTGATGGAGGTGACGGGCGCGGTGCCAATCCAGGTGGCGTTCAATGATTTGATGGTGTCTTCATCCAGGAGCAGCACCGGTGAGGGTTCATTCTCTTCGGTGACAGAGGCTTTCGACAGGGGCGGGCGGTCATAGGGCGGCAGGGCTTCTTCGCCGATCAGGGTGATGGCGCCCGGCCAGCCGAATTCGCGCAGGCCGATGACGGCGCGAGCCCCGGCCTTGCCAGCACCGATGATGACCATTGCCGGCTCACCCATCGGTCAACCCAGATCAATCATGACTTTGCCGCCTTCGAGCTTGACGGGATAGGTCTGGAGATTGATGCAGACCGGGGCTCCCTTGGCGGCGCCGGTGCGATAATCGAAACGGCCATTGTGTTTGGGACACTCGATGATGTTGTCCATCACCAGCCCGTCGGCGAGATGCACTTTCTCGTGGGTGCACAGGCCTTCAGTCGCGTAATATTTGCCGTCGGGCGAACGGTAGATGGCGAAAGTACGGCCGGCATGATCGAAGCGCAGCACATCTTCCTCGTCGACATCGCCCTCCGCACAGGCCTCGACCCATTGCGCCATGGTTTCCTCCAGAATGAACCCTTGGTGTTATTGCGCGGCGGCGCTTTGCGCAACCGTTTCCGGCAGCTGGCGCTCGATATGCCAGCCCGGCTCGCGGGCCTGACGCAAGAGTGCGGGGATAATTTCGCGATAGGCCGCGACAACGCTGGCGTAGGGCGCCGGGCAATAGGCCTTGATTTCCTCATGCAAGGCCGGCAGCGCGTGATAGGGCACCATCGGGAACATGTGATGCTCGATATGGTAATTCATGTTCCAGTATACGAACTGGCTGAACGGATTTAGGTACACGGTCCGCGTGTTCAGGCGGTGGTCGATGACATTGTCCGCCATCCCGGTGTGTTGCAAAAGGCCAGTCACGATATAGTGCCAAGAGCCAAAAAGGATTGGTCC
>JANLWG010000200.1:0-7002 GCA_031364405.1 Hyphomicrobiales bacterium | reverse complement strand
CTATTGATGCTGCCGAAGCAGCGCCAGAATGTCGCCGCGGCGGCCGGTATGCTGCCGGGCCTGGAATGCCAGCAGCAGGGCCCATATCGCATCCGCCGCAATCGCCGCAATCGCCATGCCCATGACGCCGTAGCGCGGGGCGAGCAGTGCTGCCATTGCGGCCAACGCCAAAACCGCAAGCAGGCAGGAGCCCGCGGTCTTGGACTGGTAGCCATTGATCGACAGCAAATGCTGGTTCATGCCGCCGGCGGCGCGGAAACCCTGGCCGATCATGAACAGGACCAGCGGCCAGTAACCGGCTTCATATTGGGATCCGAATATGCGCAGTACGAGGGGGCCCGCCACCATGGCGCCGGCAATGCAGGTGCCGATGGCGGCGAGGGCTACAATGTTTATCCTCAACAGCAAGGCGCGAACTTCGCCGCGATTGCTGCTGGTGAGTGCGGCGGCAAGATCGGGCAACACGAAATTCTGCGTCGCCTGGGTAATGAAGCCGACAAGCGCTGCGAGGCGGATGCAGATGCCAAGCACGGCTACGTCGTCGGGAGGAAGCAAGAAACCGCCGATCATGTTGACCAGATCGGCGAACGATCCAGCGACAGTGGCGACGATGATCAACGAACCGGCGCGCCCGCGCAGCAGCGGCGCCAGATTGTGCCGGACCGTGCGAAACGGCGGCGGGATTGCCCCCTGCTTGCCGATCACCCAGGCTTGGCCGAGCGCCACGATGGAGTTGGAGATGACAAAGGCCCACAGCACGCTCGCCACGCTGAGACCCAGCCCCAGACTCCAGGCGGCCAGCAGATAGGCCAGCAGGAGTCCCGGCCGGTAGAGGAAGTCCGGTATATAGGACAATGAAAAGCGCCGCAGGGAATTGGCAGTGGCACTATTGATGCGGATCAATGAGGCAGCCGGAGCCGAGAGGCAGCCGAACACGATCGCCGTCTTGATGCTTGACTCAAGGGGCATTGCCAGCACCATAATGGCGGCCAGCCCGGCGGCCACCGCGGATAATACCAGGCTGTCGCGCCAGAAAGCGGCGTGAAAGGCCCATACGAGATTCTCCCGCCCTAGTGCTAAATAGCGCGGCAGGCTGGTCATGGCGAGCGGCGGATAGCCTCCTGTCACCGCCTGGCTGATGACAGCGGCAGCACTCATGCCCAGGAAGATCACGCCGACATCGGCTTGCGGCAGCAGCCGGGCCAAAATAATCTGACTGAGGAGCCCGATACCGGCACCGCCAAAGCGGACGCCAACAAGATTGATGGCCGTCAAGATCATCCGCAGCAGCGGCATGGAACTACACAACCTTCCGGAAACAATGGTTGCGGAAGTTCTACGCCCGGGGTTTTAATTTGTGGTGAAGCGCCGCCCCTAGCGGATGGCGGGGTCGAGCAGTTTGCGGGCGTCGCTTAAATCGCGCAAGGCGGATTTCAGCTGGTCGGCATGGCTGGTTGACAGCCGGTGGACGATCTTGACCAGCTCCTCGGCGGATCCGCCCGGGCGCGCCAGCGGTGCTCTTCCCGGCGGCGGGGCTTTGCGCGCGATTGGCGCCAGCTTGGCGGTTCCAGGTGGCGGCGCACCGTCACTGCCGAGGTCGCGCTTACGGGCAGCGATTTCGCCGCGGCCCACGCCGCAAACATAGGCAGCACTGTCCTCCTTGAGAATCTTCTGGACGCCACGGATGGTATAGCCTTCGCTATAAAGAAGACTGCGGATACCTTTGAGCAGCTCCACATCGCCCGGCCGGTAGTACCGCCTGCCGCCGGCCCGCTTCATCGGCTTTATCTGAACGAACCGGGTTTCCCAAAACCGCAAGACGTGTTGGGGAACATCGAGTTCCTCAGCGGCTTCGCTGATTGTCCTAAAGGCGTCTGGTGCCTTTTCCATGGAGTTTCCGAATCAAAGTTTGCCCCGTGCCGTCGTCTTTTAGTCTTCGCTGCTACCGCGTTCGAGCCCGTTAATGACGTTCTTCATGACTTGGCTGGGACGAAATACCAAAACGCGGCGAGGCGTGATCGGCACTTCCTCACCGGTCTTTGGATTGCGGCCGACGCGGCCATTCTTGGATCGCACCATAAAAGTGCCAAATGACGACAGTTTAACCGAATTGCCCTCGACCAGCGTATCCGACACCAGATCGAGAACGGATTTCACCAAGTCGGCGCTTTCACTGCGCGATAGACCAATTTGCCGGTGTACCGCTTCACTGAGGTCAGCACGGGT
Source organism: Hyphomicrobiales bacterium (assembly GCA_031364405.1). Classification (GTDB taxonomy): domain Bacteria; phylum Pseudomonadota; class Alphaproteobacteria; order Rhizobiales; family Aestuariivirgaceae; genus Aestuariivirga. Next base: position 4,776 of record JANLWG010000200.1, on the reverse strand, counting down.
CAGCGTCTTGCCAGTCATCATTGAGCTCCCCCCCTTATTTTCTCCAAGCCTATGCCGAGAGATGCGGCAGGTCAATATAAAATAGCGGGAACTCAAGGGGTTAGAGCCGTTGCTTCAATATCTGACCAGAACGGCGCCCCAGGTGAAGCCGCCGCCCATGGCTTCCATCAGCACAAGGTCGCCGCGCTTGATGCGGCCATCCTTCACGGCGGCGTCAAGGGCAAGCGGGATCGAGGCGGCGGAGGTATTGCCATGGCGGTCGAGGGTGATGACGATGCGGTCCTCGGGAATGCCGAGGCGCCTGGCGGTTCCCTCGAGAATGCGCCGGTTGGCCTGATGCGGCACGAACCAGTCGATGTCGGAAGATTTAAGCCCCGCTTCGGCGATCGTCTGTTCCATGACCGATGCGATGTTGACAACGGCGTGCTTAAAAACCTCGCGGCCCTCCATGCGCAGATGGCCGACGGTCCTGGTGGTCGAGGGGCCGCCATCGACATAGAGTTTGTCGGCGTAACGCCCGTCGGCGCGAATACGCGAAGCCAGAATGCCGCGATCGGCGGTGGTGCCGGTTCCTTTGCCAGACTTGAGCACGACAGCTCCGGCGCCATCACCGAACAACACGCAGGTGGTGCGGTCGGTCCAGTCGAGGATACGCGAAAAAGTCTCGGAGCCAATGACCAGGACGCATTCCGCCTGCCGGCAGCCCATCAATGCGTCGGCAATGGTCAGGCCATAGACGAAACCCGAGCACACGGCCTGCAGATCGAAGGCAGCCCCCCTGGTTATGCCGAGATCGGCCTGTATCTGGGCGGCGGTTGCCGGGAAAGTCCGGTCGGGCGTTGATGTGGCGACAATTACCAGATCGACTTCATCTGCGGCCAAGCCTGCGTCGGCGAGCGCACGCCGGGCCGCACCGGCGCCGAGCGACCGGGTGGTTTCACTGTCGGAGGCAATGTGGCGGGAATGGATGCCGGTGCGTTCGACGATCCACGCATCGCTGGTATCGACGATCTTGCTGATGTCGTCATTGGTCATCACCCGTTCGGGCAATGCCGACCCGACACCCATGATCAAGCTGCGGCGCATGGTTGAGTTACAAACTCCAGTTAATCGACGGGTCCGGCGGCTGGGTGTGATGCAGCCGCCAGATTGCCGAATTCGGCCATGTCGGTTTTAATCTTGTTGACGAGGTCATTGCGGACCATCTCGATGGCGACATCGACGGCGGTGGCAAATCCCAGGGCATCAGTACCGCCGTGGCTTTTCACCACGACGCCATTGAGGCCGAGGAATACCCCGCCATTGTGCTTGCGCGGGTCCATCCGGTCGCGCAACGCGGCAAAGGCGCCGGCGGCCAGCAGTGCGCCCAGTTTCGACAACAGCGTGCGGTTCAGGCATTGCTTCAGATAGGTGGCAAGCTGCTTGGCGGTGCCTTCGGCTGCCTTCAATGCAATGTTGCCGGTGAAACCCTCGGTCACCACCACATCGACAGTGCCCTTGCCGATATCGTCACCTTCGACGAAGCCCGCGTATTCGAGCGGCAGGCGAAGTTCACGCAGCAGACGGGCGGCTTCCTTCACCTGCTCGACGCCCTTGATTTCTTCGACACCGATGTTGAGAAGGCCGACGGTGGGTTTCTCCAGGCCAAACAGACAGCGCGCCATCGCCTCGCCCATAATGGCGAATTCCACCAGCTGTTTGGCATCAGCACCGATTGTCGCACCGACATCGAGCACGATGCTTTCACTGCGCAGCGTCGGCCAGATCGCCGCGATTGCCGGGCGCGAGATGCCGGGCAGCGTTTTGAGAATGAAGCGCGCCATGGCCATGAGGGCGCCGGTATTGCCAGCCGAGACGACGGTTAGTGCGTCGCCTTTGCGCACCGCATCGATCGCCTGCCACATGCTGCTCTTGCCACGGCCCTGGCGCAGCGCCTGGCTGGGCTTGGCATCCATGGCGATGTACACATCCGAATGACGAACTTCACAACGCGCCTTAAGTTTCGGGTGGCGCTCGAGCAGTGGTGCAATGCGGGCTGTGTCACCGAACAACAGGTAGCGCGCGTCCGGGTGGCGGATGGCAGACAGAGCGGCGCCAGCCACCACCATTTCAGGTCCGTCATCGCCCCCCATCGCGTCAAGCGCTATGGTCAGTTGTTGTTTCATCATGGCGGCTTGGATAAATATCCCCCGATCCGGCTGCCCCGTGGCGAACACCGGATGTTCGTGAAGTCAAAAGTTCCAATAGGTGATAGCGCCGCAAAAGTCGATTTCAAAAAAACACCGGCTTTCCGGGAGGTTTATTTGGACTTGAGTTTCAGCAAGGCGGCGAATGGCGAATCCTTGACCGGTGATTCGGGCACTTCCCCGATTATCTCGTCAAAGGCTTCGCCCGGCTGGCGCGGATAGGGATCGAGTTCCAGCGCCAGCGTTTCGGTCGCAACTTCACCCAGATCAACGTGGCCAATTTCGATGGGGTCAATCTCGGCCTCGTCATCAACCATCACCTTGGCTCCGGGTGGCATGAAATAACGCAGCACGGGAAATTCGACCAGACTGCGGACAGCTTCGAGACTGACCACCGAGATCTGTTCGACATCGGCGGTGAGTTTTCCTTCAAGTTTCAAGCCGCCGCCGCGCCATGGCGTTGCCCGCAATTCGGCACCGAAAACATGCAATGCCAGCACATCGAGGCGGGCGGCGACGGCCCGGCATTCCTTGGGATTGGCGGTGATTTTTTCATAACTGCCAGCACGCGGTACGCGGTCTACTGCAAGCAGACGGGAAAATTCGGGGATGACGTGTTTCATCGACGGGGCTCCGGAAAGACAATCCTGCCGGTGGTCAAGCTGTCGGTCGTGGTTTCGGCCAGCAACGAGCTGGCAGCAAGGGTATAATCCGCCAGCTTTGCCGCACGGGCCGTTTCGCCGCCAGCGGGAAAGAAATTGCGCGCCAGTGCCGCCACCAGACTGGACTTTCCTTGGCCCAGCGCTGCATCATAGGCCGCAACCCGGCCATAAAAGGCCTCGGCCATCTTGCGCACTTTCTTGCCGACGGAAATATCGCCCACGCCCATTTCACGCAGCGAGCGGTCCATGTCGGCAAAGAATTCATCAACCAGATTCTGGCGGAACTGATCGGCCTCCCCCTTGAGCCGGTTCAGCGCCAGAAACATGTGCAGCGACAGCATGTCGAACCGCCCGTCAACATCGTCGGCCACTCCCCAATTTTCATAAGGCACCGGATGCCGCGCGGCAGCCACAATTGCTTCATAAACTACTCTCTCGCGAGCCGGTGTCTTGCGGAAAAAGCGATTGAGGATCATCGTCTTGCTGTTGTCTGCGGGATCGGGCAAAAGTCTATTGTTGGGGTCACGATAATATGGGGATTGATTTGCCGCTCAAAGTCATATCTTGCCGCATGAATGTCCCAATGTGGCTGGCCGCCGGTTGCTGCGCAGCCCTTCTTGCAGCATGTTCCCCCACTATCGAACATCGCGGCTACGTTGCCAAGCCCGGCGCTTTCGACCAGGTTAGCAACGGCATGCCCAAGACTGAGGTCGAGGCCATTCTTGGTTCACCCTCGACCACGGCCAGCGTAAAGCTGCAGGGCGACAGCTATTATTACATAACCAGCACAACCAAAGGCCGCGCCTTTCTCGCGCCACAGGAAACCAGCCGCGAGGTGATCGCGGTGCGTTTCAACCAGGCCGATCAGGTGGAGAGTTTCGCCCAGTATGGGCTTGAGGATGGGCGAATCATCGATATGAATTCACGCAAGACCCCGGTGGTCGGCGAAGACCTCGGCATCCTTCAAAGTATTTTCAAGGGCCTGATCAATTCCAATGTTGGCCCCGGTGACAGCATGCTAAGCCGCAAGCTCTAGTATGTTCGACATGATCCTCAAGGGCGGCCGGGTTATTGATCCATCCCAGGGGATCGACAGGATTTCCGACATTGGATTCAAGGGCGGCAAGGTCGCGGCAGTTGGCAATGACCTCAAGATTGGTGCTGCTGCTGCCAAAGACGTGCGCGGCCTCATTGTCGTGCCCGGGCTTATCGATCTTCACACCCATGTCTATTGGGGCGGCACCTCGCTCGGCATCGATGCCGAAGACTTCTGCCGCACCAGCGGGGTCACCACGGCTGTCGATACAGGCTCGGCCGGGCCGGGAAATTTCGCCGGCTTCCGCAAGCATGTGATCGACCAGAGCGCGTCGCGCATTCTGGCTTATCTGCACGTGTCGCATGCCGGCATATTCGGGTTTTCCAACCGGGTGAGCGTGGGCGAGAGCGAGGATATCCGCCTGATGGATCCGGCCACGGCGGTCGAAGTGGCGAATGCCAACCGCGATGTGATTGTCGGCGTCAAGGTCAGGGTGGGCCGCCATGCCAGCGGCGACCAGGGTGTAGCACCACTCGAAATCGCCTTGCAGGTGGCCGAGGAAACCGGCATGGCGCTGATGGCCCATATCGACGAGCCACCACCCTCCTATGAAGAGGTGATCGCCAGGCTCAGGCCCGGTGACATTCTCACCCATGCCTTCCGCCCCTTCCCCAATGCTCCGTGTACGGCACAAGGAGCCGTCAAGCCCGCCGTGATGGCGGCGCGCAAGCGCGGTGTGCTGTTCGACGTGGGCCACGGCATGGGTTCATTCGCCTTCAAGACGGCGCGCAACATGCTGGCGAGCGGATTCACCCCCGACACGATTTCATCCGACGTCCATAAACTCTGCATCAACGGCCCGGCGTTTGATCTGGTTACCACCATGTCGAAG
>JANLWG010000150.1:0-4901 GCA_031364405.1 Hyphomicrobiales bacterium | reverse complement strand
CGAGGACTTTCCGGAGATTGCCGCCACCCATGTGAACGTCCGCAGCGAAGGCGAGATCGACGCATGGTTCGATGATGCGCTCGATGATCTGGGCGGCCTCGATGTGCTGGTCAACAATGCCGGCATCAAGGGTCCGACCGCGCCGGTAGACGATATTGATTATGCCGACTGGCGCGAATGCCTGGAAGTCTGCCTCGACTCGCATTTCCTTTGTGCGAGACGTGCCGCCGCGGTGATGAAGGCGCAAGGTGCTGGCTCGATTATCAATCTTTCGTCTACCGCCGGCCAATATGGCTTTGGCAACCGCACCCCCTACGCGGCAGCAAAGTGGGCGGTGATCGGCCTCACCAAATCACTGGCCATTGAACTTGGTCCCCACAACGTGCGCTGCAATGCCATCTGCCCGGGCGCGGTGCGTGGCGACCGCATCAACCGGGTCATTCAGGGCGAGGCCGATGTACGCGGGGTTGCCTTTGAAGTGGTGGCCAGGGAAATGGTGTGGTCGCAGTCAATCTCGCGCTTTGTCGAACCCGAGGAGATCGCCGACATGTGCCTGTTCCTTGCTTCCCCGGCAGCCAAGATGGTGAATGGACAGGACATCGCCGTCGATGGCCACCTTGAAACCATGCACATCAGGTAACCCATGGATTTCTCCCTCTTCGACGAACAGCGCATGATCATCAAGACGACGCACGATTTTGTCGTCAATGAGCTTTATCCCCATGAAGCCGAAATCGAGGAGACCGGCATGCTACGCCATGACCTCCGCGATGAAATCAAGGCAAAGGCCATCGCTGCAGGTCTCTATGCCGCCAACATGCCAGCCGAAGTGGGTGGTGCGGGTCTCGATACGCTGACCTGGGTACTCTATGAGAGGGAACTGGGCCGGGCCAATTATGCGCTGCACTGGACTTGCGTGGCCAGGCCCTCGAACATTCTCATGGCCTGCCAGGGCGAACAGCGCGACCAATATCTGTTGCCCGCGGTGCGCGGCGAGAAATCCGATTGTCTCGCCATGACCGAACCCGGTGTCGGTTCCGATCTGCGCGGCATGAAAACCTTTGCTCGCATTGACGGTGATGATTTCATCATCAACGGCACCAAGCATTTCATCAGCCATGCCGACGAAGCCAGTTTCGTCATCCTGTTTGCCGCGACCGGCGAGGAAGAAACGCCGCGCGGCAAAAAGAAACTGATCACCGCTTTCCTCATCGATATGGGCACACCCGGATACACCGTGCGCAAGGGTTACAAGAACGTCTCGCACCGCGGCTACAACAACTGCATTCTCGAATTCAGCGATTGCCGGGTTCACAAGCGGCAGGTGCTTGGTGAAATCCACAAGGGTTTCGAAGTCGCCAACGACTGGCTTGGCGCCACCCGCCTGCAAGTAGCCGCAACCTGTCTGGGCCGGGCCGAACGCGCCCTTGATCACGCCAAGCAATACGCGGTGGACCGCCAGCAATTTGGCCAGCAGATCGGCAAGTTCCAGGGCGTGTCATTCAAGCTCGCCGACATGGCGCTGGAATTGAAGGCCGCTGAGCTGCTCACCCTGGAAGCCGCGTGGAAATTCGACAACAAGACGGTGACTGACATGGACATGGCCATGGCCAAGCTCAAGGCTACCGAGATGCTGGCCTTCGTCGCCGACGAGGCCATTCAGATTCACGGCGGCATGGGGCTGATGTCCGATCTGCCGCTGGAACGCATCTGGCGCGATGCCAGGGTCGAGCGCATCTGGGAAGGCACCAGCGAAATCCAGCGCCACATAATTTCGCGCGCCCTGCTGAGGCCGCTAGGAGGATGATCGGGGAATTGTCATTGCCGGGCTTGTCCCGGCAACCCATCCCTCAACGCGACGGACCGATGGGTCCCCGGAACGAGTCCGGGGATGACAAATTTTTGAGAATGAAATCCATGACCCGCAACCTCACCCCCCTGCTCCATCCCAAATCCATTGCCTTCATCGGCGGGGCGGAATGCGATATCGCCATCACGCGGACACGTGCTCTCGGCTTCACCGGCAAGATCTGGGCGGTGCATCCCAAGCGCGAACAGTTGGGCGGCATCGCCACGGTGAAATCCGTCGAGGAAATCATTGGCCCGGTCGATGCCGCCTTCATCGCGGTCAAGCGCGAGCCCGCCATCGAGATCGTCCGTACACTGAGAGCCAAGGCTTGCGGCGGGGCTGTCATCTATGCCTCGGGCTTTGCCGAAACCGGCGACAGTCATTTGCAAACTGAACTCCTCGCCGCCGCCGCTGGCATGCCGCTGATGGGGCCCAACTGCTATGGCTATGTGAACGGCCTCGCCCGCGCCGCCCTGTGGCCAGACGAGCACGGTATCGAGCCCTGCAACTCCGGCGTCGCCATCGTTACCCAGTCCGGCAATATCTCGTGTAATTTCACCATGACCATGCGGGCGCTGCCGGTGGCTTGTGTGTTCGCCATCGGCAATCAGGCCGACGTCGATATGGCGCAGATGGTCGAGGCTCTGGCGCAGGATAGCCGCATTACGGCGATTGGCCTGCACATTGAAGGCCTGCCCGATATACCAGCCTTCGCCCGGGCCGCCGCCATTGCCCGGCAATTCCGCAAACCCGTCATAGCACTCAAAACCGGGCGTTCCGAGCAGGGCGCCAAGGTCGCCATGAGCCACACATCCTCGCTTGCCGGTGCCGACACACTTTATGATGCGCTGTTCGAACGCCATGGCGTGGCCCGGATGAAATCGGTTACGGCATTCGCCGAGACCCTGAAGTTCCTCCATCACGGCGGCCCCCTCGCCGGCAACCGGCTGGTCTCGATGAGTTGCTCGGGTGGAGAGGCGGCCTTGGTGGCTGATATGGCGCTGGAAAAGAATATCAGTTTCCCACCCTTCGATCCCGTCACCAAATCAAAGGTCGCGGCAACCCTGAACGAATATGTGACCATCGACAATCCGCTCGACTATCATACCTTCATCTGGAAACAGGGCGACAAACTTGAGGCCACCTTTACCGCCGTATTGAACGGTGGTTTCGACGCTGCCATACTCGTCCTCGATACGCCGACCAATCCAAAAATGCAGCCGGAGAACTGGCTGATCACCGCCCGCGCCTTGGTGAAAGCCGCGCAGGCCAGCAAAGCCCGCACCGCCATCGTTGCCTCGCTGCCCGAGGGCATGCCGTTGACACTCGCCGCGGAACTCGGGAGCAATGGCGTTGCCCCGATGATGGGTCTCGACGATGCGCTTACGGCCTTCGAGGCCGCCAGCTTCATCGGCCGCAACTGGGCCAGGTCAGATGCTCCACCCGCCATGACAGCACAAACAAAACGCGGCGCTGGCGAAGTCAGCCTGAGTGAATTCGACGCCAAGCAATTGCTGAAATCCCACGGCCTCACGGTGCCCGAAGGTATCGTCTGCAAGGCGGAGGATGCAGTCGCCGCTGCCGAGCAACTGGGCTACCCGGTTACCCTGAAAGTATCTTCCTCAGCCATTGCCCACAAGACCGAGGCCGGCGGCGTCGCCCTCAATCTCAAGACGGCGGAGGAGGTGAAAGCAGCCGCCGTGCGAATGGGCAAACTTGCACCCGATGTGCTGGTCGAGCGCATGGTTACTGGTGCGGTGGCCGAACTCATCATTGGCCTCACTTGCGATCCGCAATTTGGGCTCGCCCTGGTCATCGGCGCCGGCGGCATTCTCACCGAACTGCTGAAAGATTCAGTCACGTTGATATTGCCCACGTCGCGCCCCGAAATCGAACGTGCACTCAAATCTCTCAAGGTGTGGAGGCTGGTCGAGGGCTTCCGTGGAAAATCCGGCGATCAGGCCGCGGTCATCAAAGCCGTCGAAGCCATCGCCGCTTTCGCCAATGCCCACCGTGGCTTGATCGAAGAGTTGGACGTGAACCCCCTGCTTGTTCTAACCGATGCAGCCGTAGCCGTTGATGCCCTGATCAAGATGAGAAATCCATGACATCCCCCATTCGCACCAAACGCCGTGGCGCCATCCTCGAAGTCACCATCGACCGGCCCAAGGCCAATGCCATCGATGCCGCCACCAGCCGCATCATGGGCGATATTTTCGCCTCCTTCCGCGATGATGCCGAACTGCGCGTGGCGATCCTCACCGCGGCGGGCGGGAAGTTCTTCTGTCCCGGCTGGGATTTGAAGGCCGCGGCCCAGGGCGAAGCACCGGATTCCGACTATGGCGTTGGCGGTTTCGGCGGCCTGCAGGAATTGCCCGGCCTCAACAAGCCGGTGATCGCGGCGGTGAATGGGTTGGCCTTCGGCGGCGGCTTCGAAATCATGATCTCGGCCGACATCATCATCGCCGCCGAACACGCAACATTCGCACTTCCCGAAATAAATTCGGGAACCCTGGCCGATGCCGCGACAATCAAGCTGCCGCGCCGCATTCCCTATCATGTGGCCACCGAGATGCTGTTCACCGGGCGGCGCTTCGATGTATCGGAAGCCAAGCACTGGGGCATCGTCAATGAAATCGTGCCCGCCGCCGATCTGATGTCACGGGCGCGCGAAGTTGCCGATTATTTGGCCAGCGGCCCGCCGCTGGTATTCGCCGCCATCAAGGAAACCCTGCGCGATACCCTGCACCTCTCGGTGCAGCAGGCCTTCGACATGGTCACCAAGCGCAAGCTCAAAACTGTCGACGCGCTCTATTCAAGTGAAGATCAACGCGAAGGCGCCAAGGCCTTCGCCGAAAAACGTCAGCCCCGGTGGAAAGGGCGGTGAATGACCGTCTTCATTCCGGCACCTTTTCCCTTTGCACCACCAGTGACAAGCGCGATCCTGGCCAAAGTTTCCATATTGATGCTCCAAAATTATCTCAGCCACCCGCCGCTTCCTTTTCGGCGAGCGCCTTCAAATCGGCGAGACCCTTTTCATAATCAGCGCCAA
>JANLWG010000141.1:0-2967 GCA_031364405.1 Hyphomicrobiales bacterium | reverse complement strand
AGCTGGGCCATTTGGCCACTCACCATCCTGCTGTCGACCTGCGCCTTTGGCGTCTACGTGGTGGCGCTCGCCACCATGGGCGACAGCTTCAAAGGCCCTGATTTGATTGCCGGCTCCGCCGCCTTCGCGGCGATGTGGGGGGTGGGCGGCCTGTTTGGCCCGCCCATTGCCGGAACCGCCATCGACGCCTTCGGCATTAATGCGATGCCGGTGATCCTTGCGGTATTCTACGCCCTGCTGCTGGCCGGCATTGCCTGGACAGGCGGCCGCCTGGTGCGCGAGTCCGCCAGTGGATAGGCGCAATCTGGTCAATCTTGCCGCCGCCATCTCGGCCATTACGGTTTTCGGCTTCACCCTGGGCCTGCTGTTCCCGCTGCTTTCACTCATCATGGAAGCCCAAGGCATCAGTGCCGACATGATCGGCTACAACGCCGCCATGCAGCCATTGGGCATTGTCTTATCGGTCTTGGCCATTCCCCTGCTGGTGCGCCGTTTCGGTGCCAAGGCGGCGGTGATCGCTGCCGCCTTGCTCACCGCGGCGGTGGTATTCGCCTATCCATTTTTCCCGGTGTTCTGGTGGTGGTTTGGTCTGCGCATTCTGCACGGCTTCTTCGTCTCGATGTTGTTCGCGATCAGCGAAGCCTGGATCGTGCGCTTTGCCGAGGGCCCTTACCGCTCACGCCTGTTGGCCCTCTACGCCAGCGTCCTCGCCGCCAGCTTTGGCGGTGGCCCCATTCTGATCAGCCTCACCGGCATTGAAGGGCATTTGCCCTTCACCATCGGCGCGATTATCTTGGTCCTCGCCACCATACCCATCTTTTTCGTCAAGGATGAAGTTGTGGATAGCGCCGACGAAGCGGCATTATCCTTGCTGGGCTTTGCCCGCAAGGCTCCCATCCTGCTGTTTGCCGTCGGCATGTTCGCCGTCATCGATGCCGCCAACTTGGGTTTCCTGCCGGTCTATGGAGTGAAAAAAGGCATGGACCAGGAAACCGCCGCGCTGGCCCTCACCGCCTTCATCGTCGGCAACATTTTCCTGCAATTTCCCATTGGCTGGCTGGCCGATCATTTCCCCAAACCCACCGTGATGGCGGGCTGTGGCATCGTCACCGCCACCGCCTGCGGGCTGATCCCCCTCGCCTTCGGCACCTGGGCGCTGTGGCCCATTCTCACTGTTGCGGGTGCCGCATCGGCTGGCATCTATACGGTGTCGCTGGCCGAATTGGGTGACCGCTTTTCCGGCCATGAACTGATCACCGGCACCGCCTCGTTTTCCACCACATGGGGCCTGGGCGCCCTCATCGGTTCGCTGCTTGCCGGCTGGTCGATCGCGGCTTTCGGCCCCGATGGATTGCCCTATGCACTGGCCACCGTCTTCACCATCTTTCTTCTCGGCGCCTTTGCCGGTAACCGCCGGAGAAGCGCTTGAACGCCAGGCCATTCAGCTATGCCACCGGCGCCGCCTTCACGGCGGCAGGCGCCATCTGCTGGAGTCTCGGTGGTGCCCTGGTGCGCCTGACCAGGGATATCGACGTCTGGCAGATCATCTTCTACCGTTCGATCACCGTCATCATCTGCATGGGCCTGTGGCTCGGCCTCAGGTTTGGCAGCACCCTGCCCGCGCTCATGGCCGGCGCTGGCATTAACGCGGTGATCGCCGGATTGGCGGTCGGCACTGCCGGGCTCAGCTTCGTCGCTTCGCTATTCTACACAACGGTGGCCCAGGCCATTTTCCATGGCCGGCATCGCGCCATTCCTGTCGGCCATGCTCGGCTTGTGGATCCTGCGTGAACCCATCCCATCAATCACCTGGACCGCCATGACCATCGCCCTAGCCGGCATGGCCATTATCTTTTACGGCTCGGGCGGTGGCGAGGCCTTTATCGGAACCGTGCTGGCGCTCTATTCGGCTTTCTGTTTTTCCTGTTACGCCGTGCTGCTGCGCTGGGGCCAGCGAACCGAAATGTCCGTAGCCTTGATCTGGAACGCTCTCTATCTCATCGCCGTCAGTGCCATCGTCATCCTCATTCCAACCGGGCTTCGCGCCGGAACCGGATCGGCGTTTTTCGCCATCGGCTGGTGGAACCTGACCATTGTCTTTGCCATGGGTGCGGTGCAATTAACCCTGGGCCTCATTCTCTTCACCGTGGGATCGCGCTCCGTGCCCGCCGCCCAGCTTTCGCTCATAGCATTGGTCGAGCCCACGCTGTCGCCGCTGTGGGCGTGGTTTGCCGTCAAGGAATTTCCCCCGGTCTGGACATTTGCCGGCGGAGCGGTGATCCTCTGCGCCATTGTCATCCAGGCGCTGTTCAGCGCCAGCACCGAGAGCCATCATGCCCGACGCCGGTCCCGCCGCTGAACTTCATACCATCCGGGATTTCCTGCGTTACGCGGTAAGTTCATTCCGCGCCGCCAGGCTGGCCCATGGCCATGGCGCCACATCGGCCATCGACGAGGCGGCCTTCCTCATTCTCGAAACCCTTAACTTGCCGGTCGATGACATCAACCCCTGGCTCGATGCGCGCCTGACCTCTCCCGAACGAAACGCCCTCGGCGCTATCATCCGTGCACGGATCGAAACCCGCAAGCCCGCCGCCTATCTGACCAGGCGCACCTACATCCACGGCGTGCCCTTCTATGTCGATGAGCGGGTCATCGTGCCGCGCTCCTATATCGGCGAGCTGATGTTCTCCGGCCTGTTCGGCGGCGAAGGTTTCAACCTGATCAAGGAACCCGGGAATGTCACTTCGATTCTCGATCTTTGCACCGGTTCAGGCTGTCTCGCCATCATTGCCGCCGGTATTTTTCCCAACGCGGAAATCGATGCGGTGGACCTCTCGGAAGCCGCCCTCGACGTTGCCCGCATCAATGTCGACGAGCATGATTTAGCAAGCCGGATCAATCTGTTGCATGGCGATCTTTTCAATGCGGTTGAAGCCCGGACTTACGACCTCATCATCACCAACC
>JANLWG010000096.1:0-14191 GCA_031364405.1 Hyphomicrobiales bacterium | reverse complement strand
ACATGGAAGTTATTCTTATGGAGCGCGTACCCAAGCTTGGTGCGATGGGTGAAGTGGTCAAGGTAAAGGACGGCTATGCCCGTAATTTCCTGCTCCGCAGGGGCAAGGCACTGCGCGCCACCGAGGCCAACAAATCGAAGTTCGAGCGTGACCGTGCCGGCATCGAGGCCCGTAACGCCGAGCGCCGTTCGGGTGCTCAGGATGAAGCCAAGAGCCTCGACGGCAAGAGCTTCGTGCTGATTCGCCAGGCCAGCGAATCGGGCCAGCTTTATGGCTCGGTGAGCCCGCGCGACATCGCTGAAATCGCCACGGCATCGGGCGTCAAGGTGGAGCGTTCGCATGTGCTGCTCGATACCCCGATCAAGACCATCGGCCTTTATACGGTGACGGTGGCGCCCCACCCCGAGGTTGAGGTCAAGATCACCATCAACGTGGCCCGCTCGGCTGATGAAGCCGCCGCCCAGTCGCGTGGCGATGTGCTGACCGGCCCGGTATCCGACCGCGCCGAAATCCGTGCCGCCGCCGAAGCCCTGTTCGAACAGGAAGCCGGCGAGGAAGAAACCGGACAGCCGTAAGTCCGCACATATCTTGCGAAATCAGGGCCGCCCCGCCGGGGCGGCCTTTTTTATGGCGGGATGACAATTGATCGCTCCAACTTTTCCTTCCCCCTCTCCCCCGCTGAAGCGGGCGAGAGGGGAACAAAAACATCAAAAGCCGGGACTGAACAGCCCAGTGCCGTTAACCCTGCGGGCTTCCGGCCTCTTGCATTTTCCGGCGCACAAGTATTAAGGTTTTATTAATATTTTGCGGAAGGCTTCGCGCCGGCTCCTCTGCGGCGTAGCGGCCGGTTATGGAGTGCTTGCAATGTACGCGCTGCTGGACAGGGCATTTCGGATGGTGGTCAAAGTTGGCGCCTTACGGGTGTCAGCTCCCTCTGGCGGACCCTATGCCTATGGCGATGGAACCGGCGCGCCGGTGTGCATCAAGTTTACCAACCAAAAAGCCGTGCGCCACGTCGCCATCGATGCCGATCTGGCATTGGGCGAAGAATATATGAGCGGCGGGCTGGTGCTTGAACAGGGCTCGATCTACGACTTTTTGGCCCTGCTCATGCGCAACGCCGGCAATGCCGCCGACTATCCCCCGCTGGTCAAGCTGATCTACAAGTTTCGCATCTGGCTGAAACGGCTGGACCAATATAATCCGGTGGGCAAGGCGAGGGCCAATGTGGCCCACCACTACGATCTCTCGGGCAGCATTTACGATCTTTTCCTCGACCGCGACCGGCAATATTCCTGCGCCTATTTCGAGGATTCACGCAACTCGCTGGAAGCGGCCCAACTCGCCAAAAAACGCCATCTTGCAGCCAAGCTCGACATCAAGCCCGACATGAAAGTACTCGACATCGGCTCCGGCTGGGGCGGACTCGGACTCTATCTGGCGGAAATCTGCGGCGCCGAAGTTACCGGTGTCACCCTTTCCCAAGAGCAGCACAAACTGGCGAACGAACGCTCAGCCCAGCGCGGGCTTGGCGACCGCGCCCGGTTCCGCCTCCTCGACTATCGCCAGCTCACCGAAAAATTCGACCGCATTGTCTCGGTCGGCATGTTTGAGCATGTGGGCGTGGGCCACTACCGGGAATTCTTCGCCAAATGCCACGCCCTGCTGAAGGACGATGGCATCGCCGTCCTTCACTCCATCAACCGCTCCGATGGCCCCGGCGCCACCAGCGCCTGGATCAAGAAATATATCTTCCCCGGCGGCTATATTCCAGCCCTCTCGGAAGTCATTCCCCACCTTGAGCGCGAACGGTTCTACATCACCGACGTGGAAATTCTCAGGCTGCACTATGCCGAGACCTTGCGCGAATGGAGCAAACTCTTTGCCGACCACCGCGACCAGGCGCGGGAAATCTACGATGAACGCTTCTGCCGCATGTGGGAATTCTATCTCGCCGCGTCGGAAGCATCGTTCCGCCATGCCGGCCTCAATAATTTCCAGATCCAGTTCTGCAAGAACCAGGAAATCCTCCCCCTCACCCGCAACTATATTCACCAGGAAGAAGAACGCCTTAGGGCGCTGGAGAGCAAGCAGCCGCGGTTGAAGTCGGTCCCGGCGGAGTAAGATTTTCTGACTTGTGGATAATGGGCATAAGCGCAGAATTACCGCTAACGCGCGACTCAAACCCGCTAACACAGTCCGATGTCAGCACAAGCCAGTCTGCGGCCGGTCGATTCCACTACGGAAGACCAGGCCCTCCGCACCTCGCCCCACAACCTCGAAGCCGAGCAGATGCTGCTTGGCGCCATTCTCGTCAACAATGACGCTTGCGACCGGGTCTCGGCCTTTCTCCTGCCCGATCATTTCTTCGAGCCCGTCCATGCCCGCATCTATGAGGCGGCCTCAACCTTGATCCGGGCTGGCAAGCTGGCCAGCCCCGTCACCCTCAAAACCTATTTCGACAATGATGCCACGCTGAAGGAAATCGGCGGCCCGGTCTATCTGGCCCGCCTCGCCGCCCAGGCCACCACCATCATCAATGCCGAGGAGTATGGCCGCACCGTCTATGAACTGGCCCAGCGCCGCAAGTTGATCGGCATCGGCACCGATCTCGTCAATGAGGCGTTCGAGACTTCGGTTGAAGATAGCTCGAAAGACCTGATCGAGCGGGCCGAGCAAACCCTCTTTGAAATGGCCGAGACCGGAAAATATGGCCAGGGCTTTCAGCCCTTTGGCCGGGCTTTGACCGATTCCATCGACATGGCAGCGGGGGCCTATCAGCGCGACGGCGGCCTCTCTGGCATTTCATCGGGCCTCAAGGATCTCGACGAGAAGATGGGCGGGTTGCAATCCTCCGACTTGATCATCCTCGCCGGCAGGCCAGCCATGGGCAAGTCAGCCCTTGCCGCCAACATTTCCTATCACGTGGCAAGAAACTACAAGGCCGAACACCAGACCGATGGCTCGGTCAAGGTGACCGACGGCGGCGTGGTCGCCTTCTTTTCGCTGGAAATGTCGAGCGAGCAATTGGCCACCCGCATCATCGCCGAGCAGTCGGGGATTTCGTCCGAACGCATCAGGCGCGGCAAGATCACCGAGGATGAGTTCCACCGCATCGTCGAGGTCAGCCGCGAGTTGCAGTCGCTGCCGCTTTATATCGATGCCACCGGCGGCCTCACCATCGCGCAACTGGCAGCACGCGCCAGACGCCTTAAACGCCAGCGCGGCCTGGGCCTTCTGGTTGTCGACTATTTGCAATTGCTGTCGGGCTCCTCGCGCCGCTCGGCCGAGGGCCGGGTGCAGGAAGTCTCCGAGATCACCGTCGGGCTGAAGGCGTTGGCCAAGGAACTGGCCGTGCCGATCATCGCTCTCTCGCAGCTCTCGCGTCAGGTCGAAAACCGCGACGACAAGCGCCCGCAGCTGGCCGACTTGCGCGAGTCGGGCTCAATCGAACAGGACGCCGACGTGGTGCTGTTCATCTACCGCGAGGAATATTATCTGACCCGCAAGGAACCCCGCCCCAACACTACCGAACACCAGACCTGGCAGGACGAGATGGACCGCGTCACCGGCGTCGCCGAAGTCATCATCGGCAAACAACGCCACGGCCCCACCGGCATCGTCACCTTGCAGTTCGACGCAACCCTGACCAAGTTCCAGAACCTGGTGCGCGAGGATCATCTGCCGGAGCGGTTTTAGTAATCTTTGAAATTGCCTCGGCAATCCCCTATTCGTCTCACTCTCCTTCTCCCCTCGCGGGGGAAGGTGGATCGCGCCACTTGCGCGAGACGGATGAGGGGGTGGTTCAGCGCGAGAACTGTTAAATCGGACTCGCTGAACCGCCCCCTCATCCGGCGCTACGCGCCACCTTCCCCCGCGAGGGGGGAAGGGGCAATTGATTTTGACAGTAAGTGCGCGCGGAAATATGACACTGATCCCCGAAGACTTGGCAGGTGCGGTCCTTACCATCGACTTGCAGGCGTTGCAGGACAATTGGCGGCTGCTGGCGGCCCGTGCCGCTTCGGCGGAGTGTGGCGCGGCGGTCAAGGGCAATGCCTATGGGCTTGGTATCGCTCCGGTGGCGCGTGCCCTTTGGGAGGCCGGTTGCCGCAGCTTTTTTGTAGCGCGGCCCAGCGAAGGCGAGGAACTGCGGGCCATTCTGCCTGATGCGGTCATCTATGTGCTCGACGGTCTGTTCGCCGGACAGGCGGAATTTTACGCCAAGCTCAATCTCACACCAGCATTGATCTCCGCTGAGGAAGCCCGTGAATGGGCGGGCTTTGGCCGCGTCTATGGCCGCAAGCTGCCGTGTGCTCTGCATGTCGATACCGGCATCAACCGCCTCGGTTTTTCGATAACGGAGTTCTTGAGCCTGCTTGATGACAGCTTCACCATGGCAGGGCTCAACGTCAGCCTGCTGATGAGCCACCTCGCCTGTGCCGACGAGCCATCGCATCCGCTCAATGCCATACAACGCGATGCCTTCGCCCTGGTTCGCCACAAGCTTCCCGGCGTGCCGGCGAGCCTTGCCAATTCCAGCGGCATCTTTCTGGGCGCGGACTATATCCATGATCTGGTGCGCCCCGGCATTGCACTCTATGGCGGCAATCCCACACCCGCGAGCGCCAACCCGATGCGCGCCGTCGCTCATCTCGAAGGCACCGTCATGCAGGTGCGCGATGTGAGAGCGGGCGAAACCGTGGGCTATGGCGCAACCTGGCAGGCAAGCAGACCCACCCGCATCGCCGTGTTGGGTGCTGGCTACAAGGATGGCGTGCCGCGCGCCCTGAGTTCAAGGCAAAACGATGGGCCTGCCCAGGTCTATCTCGGCGGCCGGCGCTGCCCGGTCATCGGCCGCATTTCGATGGACATGATGGCGGCCGACATCACCGGTCTCACGGCGCATCCGGTGGTGCGCGGCACCCGGGCCGAAATCCTCGGCAACAATATTTCGATCGATGAAGCCGCATCATGGGCCGCCACAATTTCCTATGAGTTGCTTACGAGGCTTGGCAGCCGCTATGCAAGGCTCTATTCGGGGATCGAATCGGAACCGCCATCTTGAATATTCTGGCCCGCATCGGTAGCGCCACCCTGGCTCTCTTGGAAGAAGTGGGCCGCATCGCGCTGTTTATCAAGGACGGCCTGGTGCAGGGGCTGACGCCCACCATCTTTGTCCGCCAAATCCTCGAGCAGATATTGAAGATCGGCTACTTCTCGCTGCCCGTCGTTGGCTTGACGGCATTTTTTACCGGCGGTGCTTTGGCGCTGCAAATCTATCTGGGTTCATCGCGCTTCAATGCCGAAAGCCTGGTGGCGTCGATCGTGGCCCTGGGCATCACCCGTGAATTGGGTCCGGTTCTCGCAGGGCTCATGGTGGCGGGCCGGGTCGGCGCGTCGATTGCCGCTGAACTCGGCACCATGCGGGTGACCGAACAAATTGACGCGCTGGTGACGCTCGCCACCAATCCATTCAAATATCTGGTGGGCCCCCGCGTTATCGCCGCTGTCATAACCCTGCCCCTGCTCGTCGCCATCGGCGACACCATCGGCATCATGGGCGGCTACATTGTCGCCACCCGATCGCTTGGGCTCAATGGTTACGCCTATATCAAGAACACCGCTGATTTCCTTGAACTGGACGATGTCACATCGGGCCTGATCAAGGCCGCCGTGTTCGGCTTCATCATTGCGATGATGGGCTGCTATCACGGCTTTAATTCGAAAGGCGGAGCAGCTGGCGTGGGCCGCGCCACCACCAACGCCGTCGTCTCCGCCGCGATCCTGATCCTGGCTTCGAACTTCGCCCTGACCTCGCTGTTGTTCAACGAGTGATATGATGGCGGAACCTCATATCGTTCTCGACGGCGTGCGGAAGTCCTTTGGGCCAAAGCACGTTTTGAACGGCATCAACCTGGCCGTCGCCAAGGGCCGCTCGCTGGTGGTGATCGGCGGCTCGGGCACCGGTAAGTCGGTGATGCTGAAATGCATTCTCGGCATCATCCGCCCCGATCTGGGCTCGATCAAAATCGGCGGAAAGGAAATCGTCGGCCTCAAGGGCCAAGCCCGTGACACTTATCTCCAGCGTTTCGGCATGTTATTCCAGGGTAGTGCCCTCTTCGACTCGCTGGCGGTGTGGGAGAATGTCGCTTTCGGCCTCATTCAGGGCCGCAACATGGCGCGGACCCGGGCGAGGGAAATCGCCATCGAAAAACTTCGCCAGGTTGGCCTTGGCGAAGATGTGGCGAAACTCTATCCGGCCGAACTTTCCGGCGGCATGCAAAAGCGCGTCGGCCTGGCGCGCGCCATTGCCGCTGATCCTGAAATCATCTTCTTCGACGAACCAACCACCGGCCTTGATCCGATCATGGCCGACGTCATCAACAATCTGATCGTCGATTGTGTGAAGCGTTTGGGCGCTACAACGATCTCGATCACCCACGACATGGCCTCGGCCCGCAAGATCGCCGACGACATCGCCATGATCCACAAGGGCGAGATCGTCTGGCAGGGCAAAGCCCAATCAATCGATGCGAGCGGCAATGATTACGTCGACCAGTTCATCCACGGTCGGGCCGAGGGCCCCATTCACATGGATGTGCTGAAGCCGTAAAACGAAGAAGGGCCACCTTTCGGCGGCCCTTCCCGTGAGATGCGCTTGAAGGGCATCCCGTATCCTTGATCGTCAGGCGGCAACTCCCGCAACACTGACGATCCGCACGAGGCTTTCTCCAAACGCAGTGAACTCACTCGACATCGGATCACCTCCTTTCAATTGTTGACACCTTCACCAATATGTCACGGTTGCCGGAAACATCAAGTGACGATCTGCAGGAAGATGATCATGATCGCCAGCCAGCCCACCGCGAAGGAAAGCGTACGCACATACGGCACGCCCGCGGTGTAGCCCGCATAATGCACCAGGCGGGCCAACAGATAGATGGTGGCCCACAGCCCCGTCGTCGCATTGGCGGTGCCGGTGAGCTGCGCCACCAGCACCACGGCAGCGAAGGGTGCAAGATTTTCAACGGCATTGTGATGGGCCTTTTTGGCCCGGGCGGCCCAATCGGGCAATGCATCGTTGTCGGCCGCATAGGTCAGCGTCGGCATCAGGCCGGACGTCATAATCCGCGCCAGAATGTAAGGCAACCACATCAGTGCCGTGAGTGCGGCGACCCAGGCAAGCACTTTTAGATCTGTCGTCATCGTCCCCCATCTCCTTGTTTTGGCCGTTGCCGCATCCATTGCAGCCCGCCATAGTCTTGGGGCTTCAAGGAGACGACTCAGGCCGATGAACAGTGCTGATACTATCATCACTAACGCCCGCGTACTAACCATGAATGGCCAGGCCCCGCGCGCCCAAGCCCTCGCCCTCACCGGCAACCGCATCGCCATGGTGGGAAGTAACGCCGATTGCCTAGCACTGAAAGCCAAACACACGCGTATGATCGATGCCGGCATGAAGACGGCGATGCCCGGTATCGTCGAAAGCCACGTCCACTTGTTTGGCGGCGCGGTTGAACTCGAAACCCTGATAGTCAACAATATCAAATCGTTACAGGCACTATCCGATTCAGTTTCGCAACACCGGAGGAGCCGCCCGGATTTGGCGGTGATCGTCGCCACTGGCACCGCCCATGAAAATTTCGGAGCGGAAGGCCCGATCACCCGCCAGTTATTGGACCGTATTGTGCCGGATATTCCTTTCATCATGTGGTGCTTCGATCACCACACCGTGTGGGCCAACAGCGTGGCACTCGACAAGGCGGGTCTGATGCATGGCCGTGAGCTGCCCACCGGCAATGCAATCGTTCTCGATGGCAGCGGGCTGGCAACCGGCGAATTGCGCGAGCCCGCGGCCTATATGCCGGTGCTGGCACTGACGCCGACCGGCGGGCGCGAATGGCTGGGCCTCACGACCGGTGAAGACCCCTCGCCCGTAGTCACCCCCGCCCAGCGCCGTGCCGATGAGGCCACCATGAAACGCGGCATCGCTCATGCAGCTTCTCTTGGCATCACCACGCTGCACAATATGGATGGCAATTGGTATCAACTCGCATTGCTGCAGAGCCTGCTCGAGCGTGGCGAACTTCACGCCCGCGTCGAAGTACCGTTCCACCACAAGAGTTATTTCGAGATAGCCCGTGTTGATGAAGCGGTTGCCATGCGCGAGAAATATCAAGGCAACATGCTGCATTCGGGCCGGGTGAAGATTTTCATGGATGGCGTGCTGGAAACCACCACCGCGCTGATGCTCGACGATTATCCAGGCTTCCCCGGCAACACCGGAGCGCCGCTGTTCACGCCTGAGACATTTAACCAGATTGCCACCCGTGCTGATGCTCATGGCCTCCGCATCAGCGTTCACGCGGTGGGTGAAGGAGCCGTGCGCCGCACGCTCGATGGTTATGAGGCGGCCCGCAAAACCAATGGCGCTCGTGATTCGCGCCACCGTATCGAACACATCGAAGTGATCGATCCCGCCGACATCGCCCGCTTCCGCCAGTTGGGGGTGATCGCCTCAATGCAGCCAATCGCCGGGCTGGGCGTACCCGGCAGTCCGCTCGAACCCTGCCTCACCCGCATCGGCCGTAAACTGCCCTACTCCTACGCCTGGCAAACGATCCGCGACAGTGGTGCCGTGCTGGCATTCTCATCGGACTGGCCGGTGGCCCCACTCGATCCATTCCTCGGTATGCAGGCGGCGATGACGGTGAAGCCGCTCCGCCCCGATTGCCCGCCCCAGGCGCAAAGCCTGATCGACACGCTCCACAGCTTTACTCTCGCCAGCGCCTATTGCGAGGCCGCCGAGCATGAGAAGGGCATGTTGAGAGAGGGCTATTTCGCCGACGTGGCGATCCTCGACGCCGACCTTGAGGCCGTGGAACCTGGCCAGATCAGCAGTGTCAAGCCGGTCATGACGATCTGCGATGGCCGGGTGACTTTTGAAAGATAGCGTAAAATCTCCCCGGCCGAGCGAGACCCGGCCGGGGAGACAACTTCAGCGAACTGGCCTTTAAGCCGCCGGCCGCACTTCAATCTTCTTGATCTTCGACTGCGCCTCCGGCACCTTGGGCAGCACGATCTTCAACACGCCCTTGTCGAACGAAGCCTCGACCTTGTCGGCCATGACGCCGGCGGGCAGCGTGAACGAGCGCTCGAACATGCCATGGGAACGTTCGACCAGGTGATAGTCTTTCTGCTTCTCGTCCTTCTCGGCTTTCTTCTCGCCCTTGATAGTGAGAACGTCCTCGCGCAACTGCACGTCAATGTCTTTGAAATCGACACCGGGAATGTCAGCCGTCACCTCAACCGTCTTGTCGGTCTCGGCGACATTGAACTTGACCGCCAACAGCCCATCGCGCGGCTCGCTCAGCACCGGAAGAGTACGCCCGAAGTCTCTGAAAACCTGATCTATTTCCCGCTGCAGGGATGAGAAAATATCACTCCCTGTGGCCTGGCGCCCGAACAGGTCGGGCAGGAAATGCTTGGTCATGTGGACCTCCATAAATTGCATTGTTCCCCAGCTGTTTATCAACTCTAGTACCCGCGTGAAATTGCGCCTTGATATACGTCAAAACGGACTTGCGTTCGCTAATTGTTCCGGGCTAAATGGCCCATGGCCAAAGCTTCCTCAAACTTCGTCTGCCAATCCTGTGGTGGCGTCTCTTCGAAGTGGTCCGGCCGCTGCGACGGTTGCGGCGGCTGGAACACCATTATCGAGGAGCAGGCGGCAGTGCCGGTGCCGGGCGCCAAGGGAGCCTCGATGCCCAAGGGCAAGCCGTCGCGGCTGGTTGGCCTGAAAGGCGACAGCCCCCAGCTTGCCCGCATTATGACCGGCATTGGCGAACTGGACCGGGTGGCCGGGGGCGGCTTCGTGCCGGGCTCGGGCGTGCTGATCGGCGGTGATCCCGGCATCGGCAAGTCGACACTGCTGCTGCAGGCCCTGGCGGCTCTCGCCCGCAAGGGTGAGCGCGTGGTTTATATCTCCGGCGAGGAGGCGATTGCCCAGGTCAGGCTGCGGGCCGAACGCCTGGGCCTTGACGATAGCGCCGTGCTGCTCGCCACCGAAACCAATGTCTCCGACATCATCGCCACTTTGATCGAAGGCGCCATTCCCACGGTGGCGGTCATCGATTCGATCCAGACCCTGTGGTCGCCGGTGATCGAGTCGGCTCCGGGAACCGTCTCGCAGTTGAAGGCGGGCTCCGAGGCGCTCATCCGTTTTGCCAAGCAGAAAGGCACCGCCATGCTGCTGGTCGGCCACGTGACCAAGGAGGGCCAGATCGCCGGGCCCAAGGTGATCGAGCATATGGTCGACACCGTGCTCTACTTCGAGGGCGACCGCGGCCACCAGTTCCGCATCCTGCGCGCCGTCAAGAACCGCTTCGGCCCCACCGACGAAATCGGCGTGTTCGAAATGTCGGACGGGGGTCTTGCCGAAGTCACCAATCCGTCGCGGCTGTTCATGGGCTCGAATGAGAACCCGGCACCCGGCACCGCCGTGTTCGCCGGCATGGAGGGCACCAGACCGCTGCTGATCGAAGTGCAGGCGCTGGTTGCCCCTTCGCCCCTGGGAACGCCAAGACGCACGACGGTGGGTTGGGATTCGAATCGACTCGCGATGATCCTCGCCGTGCTGGAAGCCCGGGCCGGCATCGCCATCGGCGCCAATGATGTCTATCTCAATGTGGCAGGCGGCCTCAGGGTGCGCGAACCCGCTGCCGATCTGGCGGTGGCGGCGGCCCTGCTCTCCTCGCTGACCGGCACGATCATCCCAGCGGGAACCGCGATTTTCGGCGAAATTGCCCTCTCGGGTGCAATCCGGCCGGTGGGCCAAACCGAAGCCCGCCTTAAGGAAGCCCAAAAATTGGGACTAAAGGACGCTGTCATCGCCTCGGCGGCCGAACAATCATCATCCAGGGGTCTCCGCATCAAGTCGCTGGAGACCATTATCGACCTGGTGGCGTGGAGTGCATCGCATGACAAGGGGCAACGCCGAATCGTCTAGAACCGTCCGGCAAAGCTGCCTATAAGGTGGTTCGCCAAACGACGCAGGAATTGCTCATGGGATTTCAGCTTCTCGACCTCATTCTCATCGCCATCATGCTGATTTCGGGGGTATTGGCCCTGATGCGCGGCTTCACCCGCGAAGTGCTGTCGCTGGTCGCCTGGGGCTTGGCCGCCCTCGCCGCTTATATCGCCATCAAGCAACCCAACCTGATCGACCTGGCAATGCCCTATGTCGATAAGCCGATCCTGGCCCAGATCGCCGTCGGCGCCGTGGCATTCCTCATTGTGCTGATTGTCGTGTCGGTGATCAGTGTCAAGATTTCCGATCTGGTAGTGGATAGCTCGGCTGGCGCATTCGACCGCAGCCTGGGTTTCATTTATGGGCTCGCCCGCGGCTTCGTGCTGGTGGCCATCGCCTATCTTTTCTATGGCTGGCTGCTGCCGTTCGACCGTCAGGAAGTCTGGGTGCGCGAGGCCCGCAGCCTGCCGCTGATCAAAACCGTAGACGAATATCTTCTGGCCCTCATGCCACCTGATATTGCCGAGACGCTCACCAACACGGCGCTCAGCAAAAACCCGGAAGTGAAACTACCGGACGCAGGCAAAAGTCAGCCAGAACCCGGTGACCAGGAAACTACAGCGCCGAAACCGACAATCGGCCAGAGTGACAGTCAATGACCGGCGGTATCGATCTTGATCTCGAAGCCGACCGCCTGCATGAAGAATGCGGCGTGTTCGGCATTTTCGGCCACCCCGACGCCGCCGCCCTTACCGCCCTTGGCCTGCACGCGCTTCAGCACCGGGGCCAGGAGGCGGCCGGCATTGTCTCCTTCGACGGCGAACGCTTCCAGACCGAGCGGCGCCTGGGGCTGGTCGGCGATCATTTCTCCAGCGGCAAGACCATCGAGCGCCTGAAAGGCAGCATGGCCCTGGGCCATGTGCGCTATTCGACCACCGGTGAAACCATTCTGCGCAATGTCCAGCCGCTGTTTGCCGAACTGGCGGTTGGCGGCTTGGCGGTGGCTCACAATGGCAACATCACCAACGGCCTGACATTGCGCCGCGAACTGATCGCCCAGGGCTGCATCTGCCAGTCGACGTCGGATACCGAAGTGATCCTGCACCTGGTGGCAAAATCGCAGAAGAGCCGCATCGTTGAGCGCTACATCGATGCCCTGCGAAACCTTGAGGGCGCTTACGCGCTGGTGGCGCTGACCAACAAGAAACTGATTGGTGCCCGCGATCCCCTGGGGATTCGCCCGCTCATTCTGGGCGAGTTGAACGGCGCCTATATCCTGTGCTCGGAAACCTGCGCCCTCGACATCATCGGCGCCAAATTCGTGCGCGAAGTCGACAATGGCGAGGTGGTGGTGATCTCCGAAACCGGCATTGAATCGCTGCGCCCGTTTCCCCGGCAGCAGGCCCGGCCGTGCATTTTCGAATATATCTATTTCTCCCGGCCTGACTCCATGCTCGGCGGCCGCTCGGTCTATGAGGTGCGCAAGGCCATGGGCCGCCAGCTGGCGATCGAATCGCCGGTCGAGGCCGATGTCGTCGTGCCGATCCCTGACTCCGGCGTTCCCGCCGCCTTGGGCTTTGCCCGCGAGGCCGCCATTCCCTTTGAACTCGGCATCATCCGCAACCACTATGTGGGCCGCACATTTATCGAGCCGACCCAGACCATCCGCTCGCTTGGCGTCAAGCTGAAGCACAATGCCAACCGCGCTGTGGTCAACGGTAAGCGCGTGGTGCTGATCGACGATTCAATCGTGCGCGGTACCACATCGGTCAAGATCGTCCAGATGATGTACGAGGCCGGCGCCCGCGAAGTGCATATGCGCATTTCCAGTCCGCCGATTGCCCACCCGGATTTCTACGGTATCGACACGCCGGAACAAAAATCGCTGCTCGCCGCCACCCATAGCCTCGATGAAATGCGTGAGTATATCGGGGTCACCTCGCTGGCGTTTCTCTCGGTCGATGGCATTTACAAGTCGATGGGCTACGAGCGCCGCGATCAGCGCCGGCCGCAATTCACCGATCACTGCTTCACCGGCGACTATCCAACACCACTCACCGACTTGACCGGTGAACGCGGCAAGCAGCAGCTGTCGCTTCTGGCCGAGGCTGGCTGAGCCTAATGACGGGCCGGCTGGCTAATCGTATCGCCGTGGTCACCGGCGCCTCACGCGGGCTTGGCCGTGCTGCCGCCGTGGCATTGGCCAGCGAGGGCGCCCATGTGATCGCCCTTGCCCGCACTCAGGGCGGTCTTGAGGAACTCGACGACGAAATCAAATCCCTCGGCGGCGAGGCAACGCTGGTGCCCGTCGACCTGCAGGATTTCCCCGCCATCGACCGCCTCGGCGCGGCGATTTTCGAGCGCTGGAAGAAACTCGATATTCTCGTGGGCAATGCCGGCCTTCTCGGCAAGCTGACGCCGCTTGCCCATCTCGAACCCAAAGTCTGGGATGAGGTGATGGCGGTGAACGTGACCGCCAACTACCGGCTGATCCGCTCGCTCGACCCCCTGCTCCGCGCCTCCGATGCGGGCCGCGCCGTCTTCGTCACCTCGGGGCTTGCGCAAAAGTGCTGGCCCTATTGGGGGCCCTATGCAATCTCCAAGGCAGCACTCGAAGCCATGGTGAAAACCTATGCCGGCGAAGTGGCGACCACCCAACTGCGCGTCAACTGCTTCAGTCCTGGCGCCACCCGCACCAGAATGCGCAGCCTCGCCATGCCCGGCGAGGATCCCGAGACCCTGCCAGCAGCCGAAACTGTCGCCGCCCAGATCGTGCCGATGTGCCTGGCCGACTTCACCGACAATGGCGCAGTGTACAAATATTCAGTGGACGGATTGTTCAGGCAGTCTTGAAGGCCCCTCATCCGTCTGGCGCGCAGCGCCTGACGGATGAGGGGCCCTTAGTGCCGCGTATCCTTGTCGTACGGATTCTTCCCGCCGCGCAGGCTGAAGCGGATGGGGATGCCGTCCAGTTTGAAATCCTTGCGCAGGTTGTTCATCAGGTAGCGCACGTAGCTTTCCGGCAGCTTTGACAACTGGTTGCCGAAAACCGCAAAGGTCGGCGGCCTGGCGTTGGCCTGCGTCGCGTAGCGGATCTTGATGCGGCGGCCCGCAGGTGCCGGCGGCGGATTGCGTTCAGTCACCGTTTCAAGCCAGCGG
>JANLWG010000077.1:0-16475 GCA_031364405.1 Hyphomicrobiales bacterium | reverse complement strand
TGCGGGTTTGGGGAAAACGTACCCCCGGCACCCGGGAGGCTTCGGCGAAGACCCCGGGACATTACGATTCCGGCGCCTTCACGGGCAGTTAGGCAGTCTGAAAAAGACGGGGCCGAAGTGCTTTGCCGGAGACGCAAAACGCCGTGAAAGCGTGGGCGCGAGTGGCGCCAACCGCCGGAATTCACCACCGGCATTCTGCGTCGACTTTGCGTCCACGCAACCCTTCTTCCCCGGCCGCGGGCATAACCGGCGCCATCTCCGGCGAAGCTTTGTCTTCGCCCGCCAAGCGAGAGAAGACATTCACTCTTGGCAGGCCGTGGCAATGGCCTATAAGGCGGCCAGCGACCTTCAGGGACACGCCCAGATGACCGACACCACGATCAGCGAGACCGCCCGCATCCTCTCCGAGGCACTGCCGTTCCTGCAGCGCTACGACGATCAGATCATCGTGGTGAAATATGGCGGCCACGCCATGGTCGACCCCAAGCTCGCCCAGCAATTTGCCCGCGACATGGTGATGCTCAAGGTCTGCGGGTTGAACCCCATCGTGGTGCATGGCGGTGGCCCGCAAATCAACGCCATGCTCGACAAGCTGGCGGTCAAGGCGGTGTTCCGCGAGGGCCTTAGGGTCACCGACCAGGAAACCATGGACGTGGTTGAAATGGTGCTGGCCGGCTCCATCAACAAATCGATCGTCGCTTCGATCCAGCAGGCCGGTGGCCGCGCTGTCGGTATTTCCGGCAAGGACGGCAACCTGCTCATTGCCGAACGCTTCGTGAAGAGGAAGACCGATCCCGTCACCGGCAAGACCGAGGAAATCGATTTTGGTTTTGTCGGCGAGCCGGCCCGCGTTAACATCGAAATTCTCCAGACCATCATGAAAAGCGACGCCATCCCGGTCATCGCTCCCGTCGGCGTGGGCTGGGAGGGCGAGACCTATAACGTCAATGCCGATACAGCGGCCGGCGCCATCGCTTCCGCCACCCAGGCCAAGCGCCTGCTGCTGCTCACCGATGTGGCGGGGGTTCTCGACAAGGACAACAATCTGATCAGTGAACTGAAGATTGGCGAGGTGGCGGACCTTATCGCCAATGGCACGATTACCGCCGGCATGATCCCCAAAATCGAAAGCGCGGTTGCGGTGGTTGAATCGGGTGTTGAAGGCGTCATCATTCTCGATGGCCGGGTGCCCCATTCGGTGCTGCTGGAATTGCTGACGCCACACGGTGTCGGCACGCGGGTGTCGCGGACCGGCGTATGAGGGGTTTCGATCACATCGATACCTGGGTGTTCGATCTCGACAACACGCTCTATCCCGCATCGTGCCGGCTGTTCGACCAGATCGACGTCAGGATGGGCGAATTTGTTTCACGCCTGTTGAATGTGGAATATGCCGAGGCCAAGCGCCGGCAGAAGCAGATGTTCTACAAGCATGGCACCACGCTGCGCGGGTTGATGGTGGAGCACGGGGTCAATCCCGATGGCTTTCTCGACTATGTCCATGATATCGACCATTCTCCGGTGCCGCCTAATCCGTTGCTTGACGAGTCGCTGCATGGGCTTCCCGGCCGCAAATTGATCTTCACCAACGGTACGGTGGCGCATGCCGAAAAGGTACTGGCGCGGCTCGGCGTCACCCATCATTTCGGCGACATTTTCGATATCGTCCATGCCGATTTCATTCCCAAGCCGGAGATCGAACCCTACCGGAAATTCGTCAACCGTACCGGCATCAACCCGCATACCTCCGCGATGTTCGAGGATATCGCCCGCAATCTCGAGGCGCCGCATGCGCTGGGCATGACGACAGTGCTGGTGGTGGCGCCGGAAAACCACGATGCCGAGCATCTCAACAAGGCGACGGGCGGTGTCGATCAGGCCCACATTCACCATGTGACCACCGACATCACGGCTTTCCTCGCGGGCCTTGTCCGCAAAGCATGAGTTATTTGGGGGCGCGCTTGGCCAGAATGCGCTGCAAAGTGCGGCGGTGCATGTTGAGACGCCGGGCAGTCTCCGAGACATTGCGGCCGCACAATTCGTAAACCCGCTGAATGTGCTCCCAGCGCACCCGGTCGGCCGACATGGGATTATCGGGCAATGTCGCGCGATTGTCCTTGTCGCCGATCAGCGCGCCATAGACGGCATCGGCATCGGCGGGCTTTGCCAGATAATCGATGGCGCCGAGTTTTACCGCGGTGACAGCGGTGGCGATATTGCCATAGCCGGTGAGCACCACAACGCGGGCGTCTGGCCTGGCCAAATGCAGGGCCTCGATCACGTCGAGCCCGTTGCCATCGCCGAGCCTCAAATCCACCACGGCAAATCCCGGAGCGCTCTTTTTCACCTGAACCACGCCGTCGGCCACCGACTCGGCGGTGCGGACCTCGAAGCCGCGGATTTCCATCGCCCGGGCAAGGCGGGTCACAAACGGCTTGTCATCATCGACAAGCAACAATGTCTTGTCGGCGGGCAATTTGATGTTTGTCATTCGATGAATAACCAGGTCAGCTGTCGCAATTCATTCCGGGCCACTGTCTAGACCGGTCGGACCCGCGGTTCAACCACTGCATTGGGCCGGCTTAACTCTTGCCAACATCGACGATACCGCGAGGCCATACCACTTGCACCACCGCGCCGTGTTCAGGTGCTGGCCGGTTGGCAAGCGAGACCACGGCGCCGGAACGTTCGAGCAGTGTCTTGGCAATGAAGAAACCCAGCCCCATGCCTTCGTGGCCGCCGTCTTCACGGGTTTCAGCGCCATAACCCGGACGAGTCGTCACAAATGGATCACCCAAACGGTCGAAGATATTCTGGTGGAAACCAGGACCATCGTCGCCCACCGATATGGAAACGCTAGCCGCCGACCAGCGCGCCTTGATCTCCACTTTGGCTTCAGCGAAATCGACGGCATTCTCGAGCAGATTGCCGAGTCCATAGGCAATCGCCGGATTGCGCCGGAATACCGGCTCGGGAGAATCGGCGGTCGGATGGCTGGCGACGGAAATCTCCACATCCGAACCGCGCAAAGGTGCAATGAGATCCTCGATCATCACCAACATCTTGGTGCGCTGATAGACTTCGTCGGTTTCGGCGTCGCGATTGGCGAGCCTTGCCAATATCTCCCGGCAGCGGCCGGCCTGGCTGATAAGCAAGTCAATGTCTTCCGTATGCGGACTGTCTTGCGGGAGTTCGCGTTTCAGCTCCCTGGCGACGAGGGCGATGGTTGCCAACGGTGTGCCAAGCTCATGAGCAGCGGCAGCAGCCAATCCGTCAAGAGCCGAAAGCCTTTGCTCGCGGGCCAACACCATTTCAGTGGCCGACAGCGCTGCCGACATCTGCCGCGCTTCTTCGGCAATGCGCCTTGCATAGATGGCAGAAAACACCACGCCACAAACGATCGCCGTCCACATGCCCGCAATATAGGCGTCGGGCAGAACCAGCTGCCCACCCCGTGTCCATGGCAGAGGCAAATGGTTGATGGTTAGGAAAGTTGCACAGCCAAAGGCAATTCCTCCCAGCCAGAGAGTCCATTTCAACGGCAGCGAGGTGGCCGAGATGGTGACGGGTACCAGAAATAGAAAAGCAAATGGGTTTTCAAGACCACCGGTCAGATAGAGCAAACCGGCAAGCTGAAAAATATCGTAGGCCAGCAATTGACCGGCGTGGGAGGGCCGCACACGAACACTTTTCCGCCACCTGATAGTGAGAAATATATTGAGCCAGGCGCTCAATGCGATCACCGCCAGGCAAAGCCCGATGGGAAGCGGAAAACCCAGTAGAAAATATACGCCGAGCACGGCAATCGTCTGCCCAACCACAGCCAGCCAGCGCAGGCGAACCAACGTGTGCAATCTCAACCCGCCAAGCCCGGTGTCGGCGTAGGCGGGCGTCATGGCAAGTGCAGGTGTCGAGGACATGCGGCCTTTCGTAGTCTTCCAGTGCGTTGCCCGGTAGCTACTTTAGGCCTATGTCACCCCAAAACGAAAGCGCGCCCCATGCCGTCACGCCGTCAAGCCTTGATTGCCATCGCCATCCTTGGGATCGCACTCCTCATCGGTGCTGCAGCCTTTGTGATGCGCCCCGGGGGCCTGGGGCCGGTCCACACCGGCGAGGCTCTGATCGGCGGCCCATTCACCCTGACCGATCATAACGGCAGGCGGGTGACTGACCAAGATTTTCGCGGCAAATATATGCTGGTGTTCTTCGGTTATACCTTTTGCCCCGATGTTTGCCCGACGGAACTGCAGGTCATGACCGCGGCCGTTAGGCTGATGGGCCCAAGCGGCGATGCCATCCAGCCGATCTTCGTAACTATCGATCCGGAGCGCGACACGCCGGAGACGATAAAGGCGTATGTCGAGAATTTCGGCCCGCGGCTCATCGGTCTTACCGGGAGTGCCGAAGATGTGGCAGTGGCCGCGAAGGCCTACCGTGTCTATTACAGCAAGGCTGGGACAGGTGGCGCCAGCGATTACCTGATGGATCACTCAAGCATCGTCTATCTGATGAACCCCGATGGCAAGTTTGTGAAACATTTCACCTATTCAACTGACGCAAAGGCTCTGGCCGAAGACCTTTCCGCCGCGATATCGGGCTCCACATAAAGACTTAGGAAAACCCGGTTGCCACCTATATACGAACTGGTTACTTTTATATTGCAATGTGAAGTGAAGGGTTTGAGTCGGAATGCTGTATTATCTCTATGAGATGAATCACGCGGTGCTCGCACCCTGGCGGGCCGCTGCCGATGCCAGCTTGAATTTCTGGAAGAGCCCCGCCAATCCGCTGTCCTCGACCCAGGTCGGGCGCTCGTTCGCGGCATCGCTGGAGATGTTCGAACGCGGCACCCGGCGTTATGGCAAGCCGCCTTTTGAAATTGAAGATACGATCATCGGCGACGAGATCATCTCAATTGTCGAGGAAACCGTTATCACAAGGCCCTTCTGCAATCTCCTGCATTTTCGCAAGGAATGGCCCGAGGTTGGCAAAGCCGAACACAAGCTGCTGATCGTGGCACCAATGTCGGGCCACTATGCAACGCTTTTGCGCGGCACGGTTGAGGCCATGCTGCAACATTATGACGTCTATATCACCGACTGGATAGACGCGCGTAGCGTGCCGGTGGCGATGGGCAGCTTCGACCTCGACGACTACATCGACTACGTAACCGAAATGCTGCAGCTTCTCGGGCCCGGCGCCAGTGTCATGGCAGTGTGCCAGCCGTCAGTACCGGTGATGGCGGCTGTGTCGCTGATGAATGCCGCCAAGGATCCGTGCTCACCCAAGACCATGGTGCTGATGGGCGGTCCTATCGACACCCGCTGCAACCCGACAGCAGTCAATCGTTTGGCTGAGGAAAAAGGCGTCGACTGGTTTAGCCGCAATGTCACAATGAAAGTGCCGCCGCCCCATGCCGGTGCCTTGCGCGATGTTTACCCGGGATTTCTGCAACTCGGCGGCTTCATGACAATGAACCTTGACCGCCACATAGATGCTCATCGTGAATTGTTCTGGCATCTGGTTGAAGGCGATGGAGATTCCGCCGAGAAGCATCGCGACTTCTATGACGAGTATATGTCGGTGATGGATTTGACTTCCGAATTCTATCTCCAGACGGTGGAAAAAGTGTTTGTCAATCATGATCTGCCAAAGGGTACTTTCACCCATCGCAATCACCGCGTGGATCCATCCCAAATCACCATGACCGCGCTGATGACCATCGAGGGCGAGCGCGACGATATTTCCGGTGTGGGCCAGACCGAGGCCGCCCATGTACTTTGTTCAGCCTTGCCGCCTGCCAAAAAGCTTCATCACCTGCAAATGGGCGTGGGGCACTATGGTGTCTTCAACGGTTCGCGGTTTCGCACGGATATCGTGCCGCGAATCGTGACATTCGTGAACGCAAACGCCTGATGGCCTCGGTACTTCGGCATATCCGCCGATTGCTGATGCCAAATCCACTTGAGCCAGCATTACTGGCGGTTGGAGGCGAGCAGCTCGAAGTCGTCTTCCGCCGCCATGCCAATGCGCGAAGGCTGGTTCTGCGGCTCAGCCCGGAAGGAACCGCAGCGGTTGTCACCGTGCCTCGCGGGGTCTCTCGCCATCACGCACTTGATTTCGTTCAGCGCTCTTCTGCATGGCTTGCTACGCGCCTTGAACATCGGGGAAGCAGTATTGCCTTGCGGCCGGGTAACGCCATTCCACTGCGCGGAATTGATCATGAAATTTGTCACATCGCGGCACGGCGCGGAACCGTGACTGTCGATCCGGTAGCAAACCTCATCCAGGTGCCGGGCGATTTGCCGCATGTTGCGCGGAGGGTTCTTGATTGGCTGAGGTCGGCGGCGCGAGCAGAGTTGACGATGGCGTCGCACAAATATGCCGCGCAGATGAAAGTAAGTTACCGCCGTATTACCATCCGCGATCAGCGCAGCCGCTGGGGCTCTTGCTCGGCGTCGGGCGATCTTTCCTACTCGTGGCGGCTCATTCTCACGCCCGCTTTCGTGCTCGATTATGTTGCCGCTCACGAGGTTGCGCATCTGAAACACCTGGACCACGGGCCCGGATTCTGGCGTTTGGTGCTGACCCATTGCCCCGATGCCTCACGCGCCAAGAAGTGGCTCAAGGCCAATGGCCAAAGCGTTCACCGCATCGTCGCCTGATTATTTGCTGTCTTTTTGTTGTTTCATGCGCTCGTAGGCGGTGTTCTTCTTCTTTTTGCCGCCGTCCGGTTCGGATTTCGAACCACCACCGAACAGTCGGCCAAAGTCCTCAAAAAAACTGCCGCCAGCATTCTGATCATCGGCAAGACTGACATCCTGTTCGCCTGGCAATGGAAACACATCGGGCCCTCCGGACAGCAGATTTTCGCGGTCGCCGGCAAGCGGTTCCGGTGTCAGTCCTTCGTGGGCAACTTCCATCACATCCTTCCAGACCGCAGCGGGAATCGATCCGCCGGTGACTTTTTTGGTTGGGGAATTGTCATCGTTGCCGACCCAAACGCCGCCCACCAATTGGGCGGTGTAGCCCACAAACCAGGCATCGCGGTAATCCTGGCTGGTGCCGGTTTTGCCAGCAATTTCAAATGCGCCAAACTGGGCGCGGCGGGCTGTTCCCTCGGTGACCACAGCGCGCAGCATCAAATTCATCTGGCCGAGATCATAGGAAGTGATGGCGATGCCGAGCCCTTCGCCCTGACGCTGGTAAAGCACTTCGCCTTCGCGGGTGGTGATCCGGCTGATGGTGAAAGGTGCCACCGGCATACCGCCATTGGCAAACGGCACAAATGCCGATGTGAGTTCAAGCAAGGTAACCTCAGAGGTTCCCAACGCAATCGAGGCATCGCTGCCAAGCGGTGATGTGATCCCGAGACGTTGAGCAACGGCAATCACCGAGTCAGGCCCTACATAACTCACCAGCTTGACGGCAACAGTGTTGAGCGAGAGCGCCAGGGCTTTTTTGAGAGTGACCGGCCCCATGTATTTCTGCCGGTAATTTTCCGGTTCCCAATCACCGATGCGGATGGGCTCGTCGACTTCGACGGAGTCCGGTCCATAGCCCTGTTCGATCGCAGCGAGATAAACGAAGGGCTTGAAAGCTGAGCCCGGCTGGCGTTTAGCCTTGGTCACCCGGTTGAACTGGCTGCGTTTGTAGGACTTGCCGCCGACCATTGCCTTGATCGCACCACGGGTATCCATGACCACCAGCGCCCCCTGGCTCACGCTGAGTTTGGTTCCCTCCTCATTGAGGCGCTTGCGCAACGCCTTTTCGGCAAAACTCTGCAGAACCGGATCGATGGTGGTTTCAATGACGATTGATTCGGAATAATTCCTTGCAAGATCGGGGAGCTGCTCGATCACCCAGTCGGCGATATATTGGGTGGCTGGAATATAGTCCGAGGCTGCGACCCTGGCCGGGGCCTCGATGGCATTGCGGGCCTCCGTTTCGGTAATCGCGCCCTCTTCGACCATGCTGTTGATGACCAGTCTGGCGCGCTCGGCCGCGGCTTCGGGGTGGAGCAGCGGATTGTATGTGGTGGGAGCCTTGAGGAGGCCCGCCAAGGTGGCGGCTTCGCCGATCGTAAGGTCGCGGGCGGATTTCCGGTAATAGGCCTGGGCGGCCTTCTCAATGCCCGTGGCGCCCGACCCGTAATAGACGCGGTTGAGATAGAGCTGGAGGATTTCATCCTTGGAAAAGCGGTTCTCAAGCCATACCGCCAGCACGACCTCCTGCAGTTTTCGTTGCATCGTGCGTTCGGGCGTCAGGAACAGGTTCTTGGCGAGCTGCTGGGTAATCGTTGAGCCGCCCTGGACCAGCTGGCCGGAGCGGTAATTGGTATAGACCGCACGCAAAAGTCCAATGGGATCAACGCCAAAATGCGAATAAAAACGATGGTCCTCAATGGCGATCACGGCGTTCGGCACATAGTCGGGCAGTTCGCTGATGCGGACTTCATCGCCAAAGAATGAGCCCTGCTCGGCTAGCGTCGTGCCGTCGGCGGCGAGTACCATGATGCCGGGTTCGCGGCCGGGTATTTGCAGGAGGCCTTTCTGGTCGAGACTAAACCAGATGTAGCCGAACATTGCCGTCAGTCCGATGGTTCCCAAAAATGCGAATTTAAAAAATAACTTGGCCATGAAACGAAAGAAACTTCGGCGGCGCTGGGGGGCTTTGCGCCGGGACTTGCCGGCCCGGGCACGGCTGGAGAAAAGCTGTGGCTCTACCCGTTCCCTGCGCCCCCTCTTCTTGCGTTGGCTGAAAATGCCCATTCTGGTCCTAGCTTGGAACCCTGACGAATGGCGGCAAATCGTGGTCCAATGATGACTTAGGGGCGTAAGTTACATGACGGCGCCGACCTGCCAGGGCACGAACTCGTTGTCGCCGTAACCCAAATCCTCGGACTTTGTGTGTTGGCCCGAGGCGACTTTCAGGATGGCGTCAAAGATTTCCTGGCCCTTCTGGGCAATCGAAACCCCGTCGAGAATGTCGCCGCAGTTGACGTCCATGTCGTCGATCATCTTGAAGTAAGTATCTGAATTAGTTGCCAATTTTATGGATGGAACGGGCTTGCAGCCATATGCCGAACCGCGCCCGGTGGTGAAGCACAAGAGGTTGGCGCCGCCCGCTACTTGCCCGGTGGCCGAAACCGGATCATAGCCCGGTGTATCCATGAAAACGAAGCCCTTGCCGGTGACCGGTTCAGCATAACGATAGACATGGCGGAGGGTAGTTGTGCCACCCTTGGCGGCGGCACCCAGTGACTTTTCGAGGATGGTGGTGAGCCCGCCAAGCTTGTTGCCGGGAGATGGATTATTGTTCATTTCCATGAGGTTACGCTTGGTGTAATCCTCCCACCAGTGGATGATTTCGATGAGTTTTTCGCCGACTTCGCGGCTTGCCGCGCGCCTCGTCAGCAGGTGTTCGGCGCCATAGATTTCTGGGGTTTCGGAAAGAATGCCGGTACCGCCGTGGCGGACGAGGATGTCGACGGCTGCTCCCAGCGCCGGATTGGCGGTAATACCGGAATAACCATCGGAGCCGCCGCATTGAAGTGCCAGGATTAAATCCGATGCGTGGCAGGTCTGGCGGTTCACATCATTGACGAAGGGCAGCATTTCCCTAACGGCGGCAACCCCGGCGGCGACGGTCTTGGCGGTGCCCCCGGTTTCCTGGATGGTCATCGTACGGAAGGTATTTCCCTCAATGATTCCATACGCTTCCTTGAATCGTGGGATTTGGAAGCCTTCGCAGCCCAGTCCCACCATGAGAACCCCACCCATATTGGGATTGGTGGCATAGCCCCATGTTGTGCGCTTCAGAATATCGAAGATGACACCGCGAAAATCAATAACGCAGCCATTGTCCTGCTTCAGCGCAACGATACCATCTATGTTGGTGTAATCCTTGAGAATTCCCGAGTTATTGACAGCCTGCGCGATGAAACCGGCGACGGTGGCCGAGCAATTCACGCTGGTCATGACGCCGATGTAATTGCGCGTGCCGACCTTGCCATTGGTACGCCTGAAGCCCTGAAAAGTTGCTTGTTTTTCAAGGGGTAAGATATCTTCGGTGTGGGCGTCCCGGGCAAAGGCATAATCACGGGCGAAATCCGCCATACCGGTATTGTGCTCGTGGATCCAATCACCCTTGGCGATGTCCTTGGTGGCAAAACCGATGATCTGGCCGAATTTGCGCACCGGTTGGTTGGCCTTGATGGCGGCGGCAGCCATCTTGTGGCCCTTCATGATGCGGTCGCGGGCGGTGATGCCTTCGGGTGCCTGGGCGCCTTTTTCAACAACATCGATCGACACCAGCACGTTGTCGGCGCTGCTTAGACGTAGCATTCGGGGTGTTTTGGTTGCAATTTCGACCATTAAAGTTGACTCTCGTTGCCGCAAATTTGGCGCTTGCCTGGGGAAGGATTCATACTAACATGTTAGCATGTCAGTTAGCGCCGTCACCTATGATTTTTTGGATGCGAACCGCGCCCTCAGCCGGGGCGGAGCAACGGCCCGGGTGCATGATGTATTGCGCGAGGCAATTGTCAGACTCGAACTGAAACCGGGCGAATTCCTCGACAAGCAGGCGATCGCCGTCAAACTTGGAGTTTCGCGCTTTCCGGTGGGCGAGGCGCTGAACCGGCTGGCCGCCGAAGGCCTGGTCGACATCGTGCCGCAGAGCGGTACGCGCGTCGCCCTCATCCGCATTTCGGATGCCCGCGAGAGCATGTTTTTAAGGCGCGCCATCGAGACCGAAGCCATCCGTATACTGACGAAAACGGTGAGTGCCGACCGGGTACGCGGCATGAACCAGAACTGGCGCTACCAGATGGCGGCGGTTGAATCCGGTGACCGCGATGGTTTCTACCGCTTCGATGTTGAATTTCATGCCATCCTGCTCGAATGCCTGGGGTTTGAGCGGGTAAAGCAGGCGGCTGATACCGCTCGCCTCGGACTGGAACGGGTGCGCCGCATGCTCAATTCACGGCGGCGGCTGGAATTCACCCTTGATGAACACCGCATCATCGTTGAAGCCCTCGACAAGCGCGACACCGCCGCGGCTGTCAAAGCCATGGAAACCCATCTGGGTGCGGTGCTGACCGAACTTGAATCCTTCGCCCGCGAGCGCCCGGAACTTTTCGCCGATCTTAATTCCGCCGGAGACAGCAAACCATGAAGAAAAGAAATTTCAAGGCAGCATCGGGCGCCACAATTGCATTCACCGAGCTGGGATTTGGTTCAGCCCCGCTGGGCAATCTTTATCGTCCGCATACGGATAAAGAGGCACAAGCTACTTTTGAGGCGGCGTGGAAGGCGGGCATCCGTTATTATGACACGGCCCCGCTTTATGGTCTGGGCCTCTCGGAGACAAGGCTCAATCCGTTCCTGCGCGCCAAAAAACGCAAGGACTATGTACTCTCCAGCAAAATCGGCAGGCTCCTTGAAGTGTGCCCGCCGGAGCAGCGCACCGGCATCGGCAAATTTTTCGATACACCGTCGCGCCGCGAGATCTATGATTACAGCCATGACGGGGTGATGCGTTCGCTCGAAGCCTCGCTCGAACGGCTCGGCGTTGACTCAATCGACATTTTATTTGCCCATGACATCGACGTGTTCACCCACAAATCGGAAGCTGTGCGCGACGCCCATGTGAAGACCCTCATGGCGGGTGGTTACAAAGCGCTGGTGAAGCTGCGCGATGAAAAGGTGATCAAGGCTTTCGGCGCCGGCGTCAATGAATGGCAGGTGTGCGAAACCCTGGCCAGGCAGGGTGATTTCGACCTGTTCCTGCTGGCCGGGCGCTACACACTGCTGGAACAGGAGGCGCTCAATTCATTTCTACCGCTCGCCGCACAACGCGGCATCGGCATTGTGCTCGGCGGCCCCTATAATTCCGGTATCCTCGCTTCGGGTGCAAAACCCGGTGCCTGGTATAATTATGAGCATGCGCCCAAAGCCATTCTTGAGCGCGTCGGCAAAATCGAAGCGGTGTGCGCGCGTCACAAAGTAAAACTGCCGCAGGCGGCGTTGCGCTTTCCGCTTTTGCACCCTTCAGTAGTGAGCGTTATTCCAGGAGCGGTGAGCCCAAAAGAAGTGGCGCTCAACGTTAAAACCATGGCCGGCAATATTCCCAAAGCCCTGTGGAAGGAACTTAAAGCCGAAGGGCTGCTGCACCAGGATGCGCCGGTATAGACCATGATCGAAAAATCAAATCGACCAGCAACCAGGGAGGACAATTGGGGCGGCATGGCCAGCCACTTCTGACGGATTGACCGCGCAAGGCGGTCATTCCGAATGAATTATTGACAAGAAGCAATTGCTGATTGATCTTCAACCACAAGGCGGCCGCGCAAAGACTGCCGCCATAAAAAGGGAGCTAACAATATGAGTTTTCGCAAAATGATCATTGCCGCGCTGATGGCGGGTTCCGCCGTTTGCGGCATCGCGGTTTCGGCATCCGCCGGAGAATATGACGGGGTGACCGTCAACATATTGACACGCCCAGGTTACGTTATCGCAGGCCCGCTAAAGGAGCGTGGCCAGGATTTCGAAAAGATGACGGGTGCCAAGATCGTCGTCAACGAAGTGCCGTTTGCTGAAATTTTCCCGAAGGTCCAGAACGACTGGGCGACCGGCACCAACTCAATCGACATGGCCGTATTGGCTGCCGGCTGGGGCGTTGAACTTGATTCCGCCGGCCTGCTTGAGGACCTGGACCCCTATATCGCCAAGGACTCGAAAATCGACATCAATGATATCGCCCCCTATTTCCGCGATTTCGGTATGAAGATCGGCGGCAAGTTTAAGCTGGTCCAGGTCGATGGCGACTTCCAGATGGTCTATTACCGCAAGGACGTTCTGGACAAGAACAAGCTCGAGCCGCCCAAGACCTGGGAAGACTATCTCGCGGTGGCCAAGGCCATCCACGGCCAGGACATGAATGGCGACGGCGTGGCTGACTACGGTTCTTGCATCTTCAAGAAGCGCAACGCCCAGTCCTACTTCGCCATCCAGACGGTTGCGGCGCCCTTTGTGCAAACCCAGGGCACGGCCCAGGGTTTCCACTTCGACAATGCCACAATGAAACCTGTGATCAACAATGAAGGCTGGAAGAAGGCCTTCGAGCTGTACAAGGAAACCGGCAATTATGGTCCGCCGGAAGAGCTGAACATGGACATCGCCGACACCCGTGGCCTGTTCAAGGATGGCCGCTGCGGGCTTCTCATCGAGTGGGGCGATCCGGGCACGCTGCAGCTCGATCCTGACGGCGCCAAGGTCAAGAACTTGATCTTTGCGGTTGGCGCTGTCGGCACCAAGGAAGTGCTGGACCGCGCTACGGGCAAGCTTGTTCCTGTGACCAAGGAAAGCGCTCCCTACGCTGTTGATGGCATCAACTATGCACCGTTCTCGGCCTTCGGCGGCTGGGCCGGTGCAATCAACGTCAACATTGACCAGAAGAAGAAGGATGCCGCCTACGCATTCATCTCCTATATAAACCAGGCCGCTCAGTCGAATGTCGACGTGACGATTGGTGCAACCGGCTACAACCCATACCGTCTTTCTCAACTCAAGAGCACGGATCTTTGGGAAAAGGCTGGGATGTCAAAGGATCTGGCTGAGAACTATATGGGCGCCATCAACGCGGCTCTGACCAACCCCAACATGGCTTCGGACATGAAGATCCCGGGTGCCCAGCAGTACACTGGCGTTGTGCTCGACACGGAACTTGCCCGCTATCTCGCTGGCGAAATCACGGTTGAAGAAGCGCTGAAGAATATTGAAACCGGCTGGGACAAGATCACGGATGATTTCGGCCGGGATGAGCAAATCAAGGCTCAGGCCTTGGCTCTTGGCACCAAGTAAATAAGTTGCGCCAGAAATGAACCGCAACGACGACACGCACCAGCCGGGGGATTCCCCGGCTGGACTTTCCATGGGTGAAAGCTGGCCGGAATGGTTCGACCGCCATTCCCGCACCTTTTTTATTGCGCCGGCTGTTACGCTTATTCTGATTTTTGCGATTTTTCCGACTTTCTATTCCATTCTCTTTGCCTTGAGCCGCGTGAAGTTCTCGCCCACTGGCCTGAGATTCCGCTTCGTATGGTTCGATAATTTCGTCAACGAATTCACCGGAGCCGAGCAGGGCCACTTCCTGGGCCGCCTTGAAGGCATGGGTGTATTCGGTTGGCTGTTTACCCTTGCCGTGCTGACTGCCGTCCTCTGGTGGCTTTACCGGTCTCTCCGTAAAGGTGGGTCTTGGGTGGGCATGACCGGTCGGCTGATTTCGGCCGCCATGGCTATATTTGTCGCCTTTCTTCTGGGCAGCACGCTGCTTTCGGGCAACCTCTGGGGCACGCTGCTGACGACGCTTTTTTACGTCGTTGTCGGGTGCGCCCTGCAGTTTGTAATCGGAACCGGGCTTGCTTTCCTGTGTTCGCAGCCCATTGCCGGAAAGAACTTCTACCGCGTAATTTTCTTCATTCCGCTGATGATTACGCCACTGGGCGTTGGTTATGCCTTCAGGATGGTGCTCGATATTACCAAGGGGCCATTTCAGCCGCTCTGGGAATTCATCGGCTTGCGCGATTGGGCCTGGTCCACCAACGCCTGGGCGGCACGCTGGTTTGTTGTGCTGGGTGATTCCTGGCAATGGATCCCCTTCATCTTCATCGTCATGCTGGCAGCTCTCGAGAATGTGCCCAGGGATCATGTCGAAGCAGCACAGGTCGATGGGGCCTCCAGCATCCAGATCTTCCGTGAGATCACCTGGCCGCAGATCGTACCCGTGGCTGTCTCGGTCATCCTCATCCGCATGATCGAGGCGTTCAAGATCGTTGACCTTCCCAACATCATGACGTCGGGCGGCCCCGGCATTGCCACTGAATCCATGACTCTCCACTCCTACTTCCTCTGGCGCGCCAATGACATGGGATCATCCGCTGCAGTGGCCTATCTGCTGCTGATCCTGACCGTCGTAGTATGCGCGTCATTCTTCAACTATGTGGTACTCGGCCAACTGCGGAAGGCCCACGCATGAGCGACACGTCCTACAAGTTCGAAAAAGCCAATCGTGGCCTGTTGGAGCGGCTCTTCGAGCCGCCCGCGGTCGGCCAAATGTCGCCGGTGGCGAAAATCGTGGCCTATGGCCTACTCATCTTCTGGTCGGCTTTCGTGATCTTTCCGATCTACTGGGTCGTGATCACCGCCTTCAAGGATGCGATTGCCGTCAACCAAGGGCCCTACTACATTCCCTTCGTGGACTTCCAGCCGAACCTCGATGCATGGCGCGTTCAGCTGGCGGCCGATCCTTTCTGCGATGGCTATGCCATTGTCCGGCAGTTTGCCTTGCTCGCATACAACTCGTTGGCTTTTCTTTTGTCGCCTTTCGTTCACATCGAGCCCATGGAACCCCAGATCTGCAAGATCTATCTGGCTTTCGCCAACTCTCTCGTCATCGGTGTCGCGTCCACGGCCCTGTGCGTCACCATTGGCAGCATGGCCGCCTATGCACTGGCCCGCGTGCAATACAAGCCCAAGTTCGGCAACATAGTCATCTTCGTCATCCTCACCCTGTTGGTCATCGTGGCAACCAGCTATGCGGGCATTCCATGGTATTTGACGTCGGCGGTGGCGCTGGCGCTTTTCTTCCTTCTGGCACGGGCGTTCGGCAAGCGGTTCAAGGCCACCCTCGGAAACGGCGACATTCTCTTCTGGATGATTTCGCAGCGCATTCTGCCGCCAATCGTCGTCATCATTCCGGTTTACATGATGTTCCAGGCGGTCGGCCTCCTGGACACTCATCTGGGCCTCATCATTATCTATGCCGTCGCCAATCTGCCGATCGTGGTGTGGCTGATGCACGACTTCTTCGCCGGACTTCCCATTGAACTGGAAGAGTCCGCACAGCTCGATGGTTCGACCCGGTTTGGCATTTTCTGGGAAATCGTTCTTCCGCTGACGCGTCCGGGGCTCGCCGCCACCACGCTGCTGACACTGATCCTCAACTGGAATGAATATCTCTTCGCTGTCTTCCTCTCGACATCGAAGGCCCAGACCATGCCGATCATGGTCGCCGCCAAGAACGCCGGCGAGAAGGGAACTCTGTGGTGGGAGATGTGCGCCATCATCGTGGTCATGATCATTCCGGTGATCATCATGGCCATCTTCCTTCAACGTTTCATCGCCAGAGGCGTACTCCTTGGCGCAGTCAAAGGTTAGCAGTCATGTCGTCCCCAAATCCCGGCGTCCCGGTTTCCTTCGACAAGGTGCAAAAATCCTTCGGCGCGGTACGGGTTCTCGAGGAACTCAACCTTCAGGTTGAACCCGGTGAATTCCTGGTGCTGCTCGGTGCTTCGGGTTCGGGCAAGACCACCGCACTGCGCATTCTCGCCGGACTTGAAACCGCAAGCTCGGGCCGGGTGCGGGTGGGCGAGCGCGACGTGACCGACATTCTGCCGAAATACCGCGACGTTG
>JANLWG010000055.1:0-2177 GCA_031364405.1 Hyphomicrobiales bacterium | reverse complement strand
ACGTACTCCGTGTCCTCGGTGACCGGATTGGTGTCGTCGAAGCGCATGTGGCAGCGGCCGTCGTAATGCAGCGCCAGGCCGAAATTCAGGCAGATGGACTTGGCGTGGCCATAGTGCAGGTATCCGTTGGGCTCGGGCGGGAAGCGCGTGCGGATTTTTGCGGGATCGGGCGGCGCGGAAGCGTGGAGTGAGGCCGGTCCGGGTTTGCCGTCCCATCTGCGCGCAGCGTTTTTCCCTTGCGCGAGATCGGCTTCGATGATGTTGCGGATGAAATTGGTGACTTGGGCGATGGGGTGCGGCTGCGCCTTATCGCCGGTGGCAGGTTTGTTCACGCTTGCTGACAGAATAATTGAGAACGAGACAGGTGCAATCTTAATGCCTCGCAGTCCATTCGTGGGCGGAAACTGACGTTCAGGGCGCGGATTCAGGGGGCGGCGAACCCGTTGCCGACGAACCGCCGGCCTCGG
Source organism: Hyphomicrobiales bacterium (assembly GCA_031364405.1). Lineage (GTDB taxonomy): Bacteria > Pseudomonadota > Alphaproteobacteria > Rhizobiales > Aestuariivirgaceae > Aestuariivirga. The sequence goes on along the minus strand of JANLWG010000055.1, from coordinate 1,710 downwards.
CGGCGCGCTGCAGCCTCTGCCTTTTTTGCTTTTCTATCGACTGACGGTGCTTGCTGATCGCGAAACCCACGGCCCCGCCCATGACGCCGGCAATGATCAGGCCGGCGATCGGAACCCAGCGCGGCAAAGGATCGGGAGACCCGTCCAGCAAATGGGCTGCCGCTGCCAACGGCATGCAAGCCAGCCCCGCAGTGCAAAGAAGTTGGAGCGTTCGTCTATTCATCCCGTGCGATGAAGCAATCCAATATAAAGAGTCATACCCGAGGGCGCACGGTCGAAGGATGTCACTAGATTTCGCTTCGCGCTTGACCCCGTTTCCGGAGAGCGCCCGTTTACATGAGCGCAACCCACTCAACCGGAAAGGAACCCTCATGTTTTCCCGTCGTCTGCACGCCCCGTTTGCCATGCTGGCACTCACCGCTTCGCTCGCTGCTATTGCTGCGGACGAAGGGACCCACGCCATTACAATCTACAGCACCGTGACACCCGGCTCGATATCCCCGGACCAGTATCGAAACGGCGGTGGCGGCCACAGTCTACCCGGCTATGCGACCGTGCGTCACGAGCGCGAAATCGCACTGAATCCCGGTCGCAATACGGTTCGATTCACCGATGTTGCCGGGTTCATCGACCCGACCACCGTGTCGTTTTCCTCGCTGACCGATCCCATCGGCACGCGAGTCATGGAGCAGAATTTCCAGTTCGACCTGGTCAGTCCAGAAAAACTCCTGACGCGCTTCATCGATCGCGACATCGCGGTCGAGCGCATGGTCGGCAACCAGATAGAAACGCTGGAAGGCAAGCTGCTCTCGACTCAGGGCGGCATGGTCATCAGGGAGGCAGACGGCTCGGTGCGCACGCTGCCTTACAACGCAGGCGTGAAACTGCCTTCGCTTCCGGGCGGACTGATTACCCGGCCCACTCTGGTATGGGACGTGATTGCCGGCAAAGCCGGGACGCACAAGACTCGTGTTGCCTATCAAACCAGCGGCATTACCTGGTGGGCGGATTACAACCTGACCTTTGCCGAAGGCAAGGATGCCAACTCCTGCAAGGTGGATATCGGTGCCTGGGTCAGCATACTCAATCAATCGGGCGGCAGCTATCCCGATGCGAAAATAAAACTGGTCGCCGGTGACGTGCATCGCGCCGAGCACACCGGGCAGGCGGTGCCGATGGCGAAGCGGGCGATGGCCGATATGGCTGAGGATAAGGCGGGATTCGAAGAAAAATCTTTCTTCGAATATCACCTGTATACGCTCGGGCACCCCAGTTCGCTGCCGGACAACTCCACCAAGCAGATCGAATTGTTTCCAAAGGTGGCGGGGGTGGCCTGTGAAAAGACACTCGTGTATTACGGGCAGGCCGGGCAGTGGTACGGCGGCGGCCCGATGACCGACCGCAACTACGGAATTAACGGCAACAAGAAAGTGGATACCTATTTGTTGTTCAGAAACCGCAAGGAAGACGGCATGGGTGTGCCGCTGCCGTCGGGACGGGTCAGAGTCGCCAAGCTCGACAGCGCGGATGGCAGCCTGGAATTCATCGGGGAAGATCGCATCGATCACACGCCGAAGAATGAAACGGTACAGTTGAAACTCGGCAGCGCCTTCGATGTGGTCGGCGAGCGCCGGCAAGTGGACTTCAAGGTCGACTCGAACCGCAATACCATGATCGAGGAGATCGAGGTCAAGATCCGCAACCGCAAGG
>JANLWG010000045.1:0-6288 GCA_031364405.1 Hyphomicrobiales bacterium | reverse complement strand
CCTCGATCTTGATGTCGATTTCCTCGGCCTCGGGCAACACCGCCACGGTGGCAGCCGAAGTGTGAATACGGCCTAGGGTTTCAGTGGCCGGCACGCGCTGCACCCGGTGCACGCCAGACTCGAATTTCATGTGGGCATAAGCACCCGAACCGAAGATATTGGCGATCACTTCGCGGTAGCCGCCATGCTCGCCCTCGCTGGCCGAAATCAACTCGACCTTCCAGCCCTTGGAGGCGGCATAACGCTGATACATGCGGAACAGATCGCCGGCAAAAATCGCCGCCTCATCGCCGCCGGTTCCGGCCCTAACTTCGAGAATCACGTTGCGCTCGTCGGCGGCATCCCTGGGCAGGAGCAGAATGCGGATATCGTGTTCCATGCGGGCGATGGTGTCATCGAGGTGGGCTCGCTCGTGTTCGGCCATCCCGGCCAGTTCACCACCGGCCCTCAACATTTCATCAACACCCTGGCGGTCGATGTAGGCCTTGCGCAAGGCCAGTGCCTTTTTGGCGGTGGGCTCGATCTCGGCATATTCCTTGGAGAGCCTGACGAAGGCATCGCCGGAAGCACCCGAGGAAAGGCCATTCTCCACGGTGGCGAAACGCTGGATGATGCGGTCGAGTTTTTCAGCTGGAAAGGCGGTCATAGCCGGGGCTTGTAGCGGAAGCGTGGCCCATTCGCCAAGTCAGGCCTTGCGGTCAGCCGTTGCCGTCCAGTTCCTTCAGATCGAGCGAGCGGCCGACGAGGATTTCGCCGGGGGTGCCGAGGATGCCTTTTTCCTTGCCGTCGATCAGATAGCTGAGCAATCCGCCATCCCGGGCGATGACGACGAGGCCGTTGCGGTCGGGCACCCGGTAGGTGTCGCCCTTCATCAGCATCTGGGTCATCACCACATTGCCTTGCGCATCCTCGATGCGGACCCACACCGGGGCCCTGGCCTTGAGCATCAGGCGGGTGCCGCCCGAGGTAGCGCCAAATTCGCGGCCATCCTTGGTCAGTGCCATGTCTTCAGCGGTGGCCAACTCGGCAATGCCATCCGCGGCTTGCGGTGCGGCAGTCGGCTTTTTGGTCACGACCTTGTCTTCGATCAGCGCTGCAAGGCCATCCAGATTGGTTCCCGCGGTTTCATCGGCCGCGGATTCGGTTTCAGCAACCATCGGCTGGTCGTCAGGCATGGCTTCTTCGGTTATTTTGACGGAGGCAGCCTCAGTGCCGGTCGATGCGGTGGGCATGGGATCGGTCGAGGCCGCGGAGGCGGCCTGCCGGGTTTCGTCTGATGGCTCCCCGCCGGGCATCATCATCCAGCTGGCGCTGGCAAAAAGAAAGATGGCGCCCGCTACCGTTGCAACCAGGCCACCGGCACCGCCAGGCATGCCGGAGAGTTTGAAGCTGAATTTGGGAAACGCCGGCAGCTTGCCGAAGCGCAGGATCTTGGCGCTCGACAATGGCGCGGGGTTGGCCGGATGGCTGGCCGCTGGCGCCAGTGCCGGGAGCGGCAGGAAATGCATATAATGGCGGACCAGAGGCTCCGGATCGAAGCCCAGATACTGGGCGTAAATGCCGACCATTTCGAGGGCTTCCAGGCGCGGCGGCATGCCGGTCATGTCGCCGAACTCGATCGCCTCGATATGATAGGGGTGGATGCCGGTGGCCTCGCCCACGTCCTCGAGGCTCAGGCCGCGCTGTTCGCGCTCGCGCTGAAGAAACCAGCCCGCCTCGCCAGCGGGATCGGTATCGCCGTCGGGCTTCTCGCGGAAAATGCCATCGGTTATTTCCAGGGATTGATCCAGATCGAACGGGTCGGAAAGCTGATCACTCATCACAATACTCTCAGGCTGGTGGCGGTTAACCGTCCGCTAAGGCTGATTTTGCCTGAGAATGACCCAGAATGGTTAGCGCCAGACTAACGCGGCGCATCATTGGCAACCCTGGGGAGTGTTTTACAGCGCTACGCCGTTGCGATGGGCGAATTCGAGGAGCTCGGGGCGGATCGAATGCAGCGGACTCTTGAGAAGCGGCTCGATAAAAGCCCATAATTTGGCCTGGTCGAGCGAGCGCACCATGGCTTTGACCGGGCCAACGGCCGAGGGCACCATGGAAATCGAGACGAGCCCGATGCCGACCAATCCCATGGCCTCCAGCGGCCTGCCGCCCAGCTCACCGCACAGGGTTACGGGTTTGTTATGCTGTATGGATTTCTCGACGATCTGGCGCATGGCGCCGAGGGCGGAAGGGCTCAGGGGATCGTAGCGGCCCGCCAGCCTGGGATTGCCGCGATCGGAAGCAAACAGGAATTGCATGAGGTCGTTAGAGCCAATGGAGGCAAAATCGACCAGCGGCAGCAGCTGGTCCAGTTGCCAGATGAGAGCCGGTATCTCAATCATCACGCCGAGTTTGATCGCGGATGGCAACGGGTGGCCATGGCGCAAGAGAAAGTCTTTCTCGACCTCCACCGCCTCGCGGGCGCGGCGGTATTCCTCGACATCGGCGATCATCGGAAACATGATTTTTAGCGGCGTGTCGGCCGCTGCCAGCAGCAAGGCGCGAATCTGCAGGCGCAGCAAGGCGGGACGGTCGAGCGACATGCGGATCGAGCGCCAGCCCATTGCGGGGTTTTCTTCCTTGGGCTGGCGCAAATAGGGCAGCACCTTGTCGGCGCCGATATCGAGGGTGCGGAAAGTCACCGGCTTGCCTTTGGCCTGCTCGATGACGGCCGCGTAATGCTTGATCTGCGCAGCCAGCCTGGGAAAGCGTTGGGCCATCATGAAATGCAGTTCAGAGCGATAGAGCCCGATGCCATCGGCCCCTGATTCATGGAGATGGGGCAAATCGACGATTAGCCCCGCATTGATATTGAGCTCAATCTTGATGCCGTCCTTGCTGACCGCAGGCGTATCGCGAAGGGTTGCGAACCGCGCCTGCTTGCGGGCATAGAAGCGCACCTTTTCGGCATAGGCTTTTTGCAGGTCCTTCGACGGACGCACGAAGATTTCACCAGTGCCGCCATCGATAATGACCGGGCTGCCGGTGTCGACGAGATCGATAAGTCCCGCCGCCTGGCCGATCGCCGGAATGCCCAGCGCCCGGGCGACGATGGCCACATGGCTGGTGCGGCCACCTTCTTCGAGAACCACGCCGCGCAATTTGGCACGGTCATAATCAAGCAGCTCGGCTGGCCCCATGTTGCGGGCAACTATGATGGCGTTCTGCGGAAGATCGCCGCGCGAGGCGGTGGCGGTGGCGCCGGTCAGAATTCGCATCAACCGGTTCGACAGATCGTCGAGATCATGCATGCGGTCACGCAGATAAGGATCGGGGGTACGCATCATGCGGGCGCGATTGTCGTTCTGCACACGCTCGACGGCGGCCTCGGCGGTCAATCCGCTGTCGATGGCCTCGCGCAGGCGGTTGACCCAGCCTTTGTCATGGGCAAACATGCGAATGGTTTCCAGTACGTCGGAATATTCCCCGGTACGGAATGTTTCAGAGCCATCGACCAGCTTATCGACATGATCGCGCAGTGCCGTCACCGCATCCTCAAGGCGATTGCGCTCATCGGGTATGTTCTCGGCGATCATGTTCTCGATCACCACACGTGGCTCGTGCAATACGGCGTGGCCAAGCGCCAGGCCTTCGGCCAGCGAGTCACCACGCAGGTGATGGCTGCGCAGGTGAGCGACGTCGGCCGCTACCTGGCTGGCAACTTCCTTCAATTCGCCCGACGCAATGACCTCGGCCAACACCATGGCGGTGGTCTGCAGGGCCTCTTCTTCGTCCTCGGAATAGTGCCGCAGTGTGCGGTTCTGCACCACGAGCACGCCGATCACCGCGCCGCCACGCATGATCGGCACGCCGAGGAAGGCGTGATAGATTTCTTCGCCGGTCTCCGGCAGATACTTGAACGAGGGATGTTCCTGGGCGTCGGAGAGGTTCAGTCCAATCGCCTGCTTGGCGATGGTGCCGACGAGGCCTTCGCCGCTTTTCAGGGTGGACTTGTGCACGGCCTCGCGCCTCAGGCCCTCGGTTGCATAGAGCTCCAGCACATCGCCGGGGCGCATCACGTAGATCGAGCACACTTCGGCAACCATGTTGCCGGCAATCATCGTGGCGATCTTGTCGAGCCGCTTTTGCGCCGTTACCGGCTCCGCCATCACCTCGCGGAGCCGCCGGAGCAGGACACGCGGGCCAAGGGCGGATGTTGCCATCAGTCCCGGTCCCCGCGCGCGGTTTTCCAGCGGCTGGCAAAATTCATGTGATGGCGGATTGCAAGGTGCATGATGGCTAATGCTTCGCGTCCAGACCATATGCCGTGTGGAGTGCCCGCACGGCAAGCTCGGTATAGGCTTCGTCGATCAATACGCTCACCTTGATTTCCGACGTGGTGATCGCCTGGATGTTGATGCCCTTGTCGGCGAGCGAGCGGAACATCTTGGCGGCAACACCGGCGTGGCTGCGCATGCCGATGCCGACGACCGAGACCTTGGCCACGTCGGCGGAATGGGTCAATTCCATGAAGCCCAGCTTTTCCTTGATGCTGTTCAACACCTCGATGGCCTTGCGCAGATCCTTGCGGGCCACGGTGAAAGTGATGTTGGCATTGGTGCCATCGGTCGAGACATTCTGCACGATCATGTCGACGCTGATGTCGGCCTCGGCCAGGGCGCCGAAGATTGCCGCTGAAACGCCGGGTTGATCCTTGACCCGCCTTATCGAGACTTTCGCCTCATCGCGCGAGTAGGCGATTCCACTGACGACATGCTGTTCCACGATACGTTCCTCATCGCAAACGAGTGTTCCGGGACCCGTGCCATCGGGCTTGTTCTGGTTGGGCGAATCGGGTGGCTCGAAACTCGAGCGTACCTGCAAGGGTACCTTGTAGACCATGGCCAGTTCAACCGATCTCGGCTGCAGCACCTTGGCGCCAAGCGAAGCCTGCTCCAGCATCTCCTCATAGGAGATGCGGTCGAGCTTCTGGGCGCCGGTCACAATGCGAGGATCGGCGGTGTAGACGCCGTCGACATCGGTATAGATATCGCAGGCCGCATCAATGGCCGCGGCAACCGCCACGGCGGAGGTATCCGAGCCGCCACGGCCCAGGGTGGTAATGCGCTTGTCGGGGCCGATGCCCTGAAAGCCGGCAATCACCGCCACCTGGCCCTGTTCCATGCGCTTTCTGATTTCGGTTGCATCGATTTCGGCAATGCGGGCGGCACCATGGACGCCATCGGTTTTGACCGAAACCTGCCAGCCATGCCATGACCTGGCCGGAATGCCCATATCCTGCAGCACGATGGCGAGAAGGCCCGCCGTCACCTGTTCGCCCGAAGCAACGATGGCATCATATTCGCGGGCATCGTGAACGGTTGCGGCCTCGCGGCACCAGCCGGCCAGCTGGTCGGTGGTTCCAGCCATGGCCGAGACGACGACCGCCACGTGGTGGCCCATCTTCACTTCGCGTTCGACATGGCGGGCGACGTTGCGGATGCGCTCGACATCCGCCACCGATGTGCCGCCAAACTTCATAACCAGACGGCCCATCGGCCAAACCTTTCGTAACCCGCGACACCGTGAACCCTGGGGATCAGGTGTTCGGCCAAATGCCGTTGTGCTAAATCTCGATTGCGGCGCGGCACCCTCATAGATGACAGCCCCGGCTTATGCAATATTGTGACGATGAAAATTGGATGACGAAATGACCGCAGCCGCAAGCCCTTCGCTTGACCCTTCAGAAGTCGAGAAATTCTCGAAATTGGCCGCCGAATGGTGGAATCCCAAGGGCAAATTCGGGGTACTGCATGTGTTCAACCCGGTTCGCCTGCAATATATCAAGGAGCAGGTGTGCGCGAGGTTTGGCCGCGACCCCTATGACCGGCGGCCCTTCGCCGGACTTCACCTCCTCGACATCGGCTGCGGCGGCGGGCTGTTGAGCGAACCGATGGCAAGGCTGGGGGCGGAAGTGGTGGGGGTCGATCCATCGGAGAAAAACATCAAGACGGCGAGCGTCCATGCCGCCGAAATGGAGTTGGAAATCGACTACCGGACGGGAACGGCGGAGGATCTGGCGGCGGCGGGCGAGCAGTTCGATGTCATTCTCAACATGGAAGTGATCGAGCACGTGACCGACCCCGCGGCGTTCACCCGGGTCTGTGCCGGAATGCTGAAACCGGGCGGCCTCATCTTCGTCGCCACCATCAACCGCACCCTCAAATCCTTCGGCCTCGCCATCATCGGTGCGGAGTATGTGCTGGGCTGGCTGCCCAAGGGCACGCATCAATGGGAGAAATTCAT
>JANLWG010000038.1:0-8888 GCA_031364405.1 Hyphomicrobiales bacterium | reverse complement strand
CAAATGCGCCGTTATGCAACATCAATTGGCGGAGGAACGGCGATGCCCCGGCTATTGCCGCAGCGAGTTGCGATTGTCCCGCATCCGCGGGCGTAAAGCTGGCAGCCTCCCAAAACCGCTCGACCACCGCCTGATCCAGCGGCGGCGGCAAAGCTGCAATATTGGAAACATCATGTCCCAGCATTACCGGGTTCTAGCGGCTCGCCCGATGCAGCGGAAGAACCAGCTTGGCGCGGAGGCCTGGATAGTTGTCTTCGAGCACGAGTTGGCCACCGTGCAGTTTCATGACACCGGCAACCAGGCTGAGCCCCAGGCCGTTTCCGGGGCGCGATCGGCTGGCTTCCAGTCTGACGAACCGCCCGGTCACCCGTCCGCGATCTGCTTCCGAAATACCCTCGCCATGATCGCCGACCTCGATCATCGCTTTGCCTTCAGTTACCAATCCTGACACAGTGATCGCCAGCGCTTCATCTCCACTCAAACCATACTTGATGGCGTTATCGATCAAGTTGCTGATCGCCTGCGCCAGCAATTGGCGATCTGCCAGCACTGGCATCGGCACATTCGCGATCACCACGAGCTTGCCTCCAGCTTCCTCCACCATCGGTTCAAATAGCTCAGACACATCGGCGAGTATCGTTCGGGCATCGACTGGCTCCAGCCCGGCGCGCGATTGTCCGGCCTCGGCCCGGGCAATCGAGAGAAGCGCATTGAAAGTCTGCAGCAGCCGATCCGATTCCTCCACGGTCTTCTCCAAGGCCTCGCGGTATTCGCCGGTAACTCCTGAGCGCAATGCGCCTTCGACGCGGGCTTTGATGCGGGTAAGCGGGGTTTTAAGATCATGGGCGACATTACTGGAGACTTCCTGCAGGCCTGCCATCAGGCGTTCGATCTGATCGAGCATTTCATTGAGCGCCAGCGCCAGACGGTCGAGTTCATCGCCGGAGCCTGCAACCGGCATCCGGCCGCTCATATCGCCGCCCATGATTGTGCGGCTTGCCGCGGTAATGGCATCGACGCGGTGCAGGAAGTTGCGGCTCATCAGCAATCCACCGCCCAGTCCCAGCACAATGGCGATAGCGAGTGTCCAAAACAGTGTGTTCCGGATTATACCGGCGAATTGCCGCAGTGCCTCGACGTCGCGGCCGACCACCAGTTCATAATCACCACTCAAATCGGTATGAAAGCCACGCGCTACATGTTGCTCCTCAGCACCGCCGTGGCGCACGACGAGCGGGAATTCGATCCAGTTTTCGTTGGTGCTTGCTTCAGCAGGGAGCTTGTCGAGATTGCCAGCAATGCGGCGATCGCCCGCATCGGTCAGCAGATAGACCGAGCCTGTATCTTCCTGGCTGCGGCGTTGGATGGTGTCGATGATGCCGCGAAGGCCGCGTAGGCGGTACTGGTCGGCAAGGCCCTGAATTTCTGCCCTGATTGTCTCGTCGGTCTGACGCTCCAACAGCAAAGCGGTGTTCCAGTAGACATAACCGAGCAATGCGCCGACCGAGATTGCGAACAGAATGAGATACAGCGCCGCGAGGCGAAACGTCGATGTTTGAAAAAGTTTTGCATTAAGTCGCACGGATCATGTATCCGGCACCGCGCACCGTCTGCAAAATCGGCTCGTCGAAACCTTTGTCGATCTTGGAGCGCAGCCGTGAAATATGCACGTCAATCACATTGGTCTGTGGGTCGAAATGATAATCCCACACGTTTTCCAGCAGCATGGTGCGGGTGACGATGTGGCCCGCGTTGCGCACCAGATATTCAAGCAGCTTGAATTCACGCGGCTGCAGCAGGATGGGACGGCCCGAGCGGGTCACGCTGCGGGTCAGGAGATCGATTTCGAGATCGATGGCTCGTAGCTTTGTCTCCAGCGGTGTATCGGTCTTGCGGCGGCCCAGCCCTTCGACGCGAGCCAGCAGTTCAGAGAATGAATAGGGTTTGCCGAGATAATCATCACCGCCCGCCCGCAAGCCCTTCACCCGTTCATCGACATCGCCAAGCGCACTGAGGAAAAGCACAGGGGTCTTGATCCCGGATTCCCTCACCTTGCGAACGATGCTGAGACCATCGAGTTTCGGCAACATGCGGTCGACAATAATTGCATCGTGCACGCCTTCGAGCGCCAATCCGAGCCCCTCCTCTCCATCAACCGCAAGGTCGGCCACATGGCCGCTTTCCGCCAGACCCTTGACCAGCCAGGACGCCGTTTCACGATCGTCTTCGATAACCAGTATGCGCATGGCGGTGTGGAGCATCCCCGGTTCGGCCGGTGTGGTTTGAGTCGGCGCCATAGGTTGCATGTTCTGGTGCTCCTGAAAAGGGGAGCGCGGAGACCGGTTCCGCTCAGAGAACCAACTGAGCGGCCAGGCTCCGCGCAAAGAGGACGGGCGAATGGGGGGTGGGGGCTTCGCCGCGTCCCAATCTCGGTGTGTTAGCCGCGCCCGGCAGGTATGGTGAGGAAACGCTGGTTGCCGCCGGAACGAACCAGCATCAGCACAGTCTTCTTTTCGCCGGCGGACTTGAGAGCATCGCGAACATCGGAGGGTACATGAACCTCCTGGCCCGCAACTTCAAGAATGACATCGCCCGCCTTCAGTCCACGCTCGGCAGCGGGGCTTTTCGGATTGACGGCCGTGATCTTGACGCCTGCACCGTCCTCAGCGGGTGCCACCTCTATGCCCAACCCGGCGAGGCTGCCGCTTTGCATTGGGCCGGCATGGGCCATCCTCGGATCATCGGGCATGGTGCCGATCTTCACCGTCACATCCATGGTCTTGCCGCCGCGAACGATGGTCACCGGAACCGAGCTTTCCGGCTTGATTTGGGCCACCCGCTTGGCAAGTTCGCGAGCATCGGCGATGTCTTTGCCGTCGACCTTGAGGATGGTATCACCGGCCTTGAGACCAGCCTTGAGCGCTGGCGAATCCTCCGTTACATCGGCGACGATGGCGCCCTTGTCGCTCTTGAGGCCAAGGCTCTCGGCAATTTCTGGCGTTACCGGCTGGATCTGTACCCCGAGCCAGCCGCGCGTCACCGAGCCATTGTCCTTGAGGCTGGCAATCACGTTTTCCGCTGTCGAAGCCGGGATGGCAAAGCCAATGCCCACCGAGCCGCCCGAAGGGGAGAAGATCGCCGTGTTAACACCGATCACATCGCCTTCGAGATTGAAGTCGGGGCCGCCGGAATTACCCTTGTTGATCGAAGCGTCGATCTGCAGGAAGTCGTCATAGGGGCCGGAGCCAATATCGCGGCCGCGCGCTGAAATAATGCCAGTGGTCACCGTGCCGCCCAAACCAAAGGGATTGCCGACAGCCATCACCCAGTCGCCGACGCGCGACTCCCTTGTTGCAAATTTCACAAAGTTGAACGGCTTGCCGGCTTTGATCTTGATGAGGGCCAAGTCAGTCTTGGGATCGGTGCCGATAACGGTTGCCTGATACTCGGTGCCGTCCTTCATCTTGACGCTCACTTCGTCGGCATCCTGCACCACATGGTTGTTGGTGACCGCGTAGCCATCGGCGGAGATGATGAAGCCCGAACCAACCGCCGTGCCGCCGCCATGCTGCTGTGGACCTTCGGAGGGCCGGCCGTCCCTGAACTGGGGAAACTGCTTGAAGAAATCGCCGAATGGGCTGTCTTCCGGAACGCCCGGCGACATTTGTTCGCCGTCCACCTCGGCGTCGGCGGCATTGGCGAACTTCACCTGGACGCTGACAACCGCCGGCATCACCTCGTCAACGAGATCGGCAAACCCGCGGGCGGGATCGATGGCCGCATTGGTTTCCGCCTGAACCGAAGCGACCGGAGCAATCATCACAGCCGTGGTAAGCGCTGTGGCCATCAGCATTCCCGCGGCGAGCAGGTTCAGCATGCGGGGGCTGGCGTTTGAGAAGAGCTTGGGCATTGGGATACGACCTCCATCGGGAATGAACAGATGACGAAGATATAGGTACCCTCGTGTTACACGCACCTTTCGGTCAGATGAAATATTGGTAAGGTTCGCGCCCCTCGGGACTATTCGAGTGCCTTCTTGACTTCAGCCTGTTCGGCCATGCTCAATGGTTGTTCGGTCGCAGGCTCAATGGTCCTGCGCCTGCGCCACAGGGCAACGATACCGATTGACAACACAACAAAAGGTGTGGCCCACAACGCCCAGGTGCTTGGGTTAAAACGCGGCTTGAGCAGCACGAAATCACCGTAGCGTGCGACGACGTAATCGATGATCTCGCCATCCGTCGCGCCTTTCACCAGATGTTCGCGAATGAGAATGCGAAGATCCTTGGCGAGCGGTGCATCCGAATCATCAATCGATTGGTTCTGGCAAACCAGGCAGCGCAAGTTCCCCGACAGCGCCCTGGCGCGCGCCTCCAGCACAGGGTCTTGCAGAATTTCATCGGGCTGCACGGCAAAGGCAGGACCGGCGATCAGCAGCGCCACAACAAGCAATAACCATTTCATTCCGCCGCCACTACCTCCGCATTGATGAGGCGCTTGGGTGCGCCGACGCGGTAACGCCTATCGGTCAGTGAAAAGATACCGCCGACAAACATCGCCAGCGCGCCAATCCAGATCAGGTTCACCAGCGGATTGAAATACATGCGGATGGCGCGGCCGCCATCGGCGTTGGCATCGCCCATCACGATGTAGAGATCGCCACCAAGTGTCTGATGCAGGCCAACTTCGGTGGTCGTCATGCCGCCGGGGCGGAACACCCGTTTGTCGGAAAACAGGGTGGTCACTTCGCGGCCATCGCTGGTCACCAGGAAGCGCCCGGTGCGGCCGGTATAGTTAGGGCCGGTCAACGGTGTTTCGCCCTGGAAGGTCACGGCATAGGCCCCAACCCGGGCCGTCTCGCCGGGCTTCATGGCGATGATGACTTCGGTCTTCCACAGCGAAATGGCGATGATGCCAATGACCATGATGCCAAGTCCGCCGTGGGCGAGCACGGTTCCGAGTGAAGCGCCTGGCAGCCCGTTCAGCCGCGACAGGCTGGCGCGCACTGGCACTTTGAAGAGGGCCACCTTGCCGGCAAGATCAAGCAACGCTCCCACCGCCAGCCAAGCCCCGAGCGCCATCCCGACGGGCGCCAGCCAAGGCCCGCGCTGCTGTGCGATCAACACGATGAGGGCCACCGCCGCGGCAACCGCCATCGCGATCCACAAGCGGCGCAGCGCAGCAGTGATATTGCCGCGCTTCCACGACAGCATCGGTCCCACCGGTACCAGCAGCAGCAGCGGCAGGATGATGATACCAAAGACAAGGTTGAAGTATGGTGCCCCAACTGAAATCGCCCCGCCAGTCAATGCCGTATAAAGCAGTGGATAAAGTGTTCCGACAAAGACACCCAAACAGGAAACACATAGCAGCAGGTTGTTGATTACAAGACCGCCCTCGCGGCTCACGGGAGCAAAGAGCCCACCTGCCTTCAGCGCCGGAGCCCGCCAGGCAAACAGTGCCAGTGCTCCGCCAATAAACACGCAAAGAATACCGAGTACGAAAACACCCCGCGCGGGATCAACCGCAAAGGCATGAACCGAAGTGAGTACACCCGAGCGCACCAGGAAGGTTCCGGCCAGCGACAACGAGAAAGCAATGATCGAAAGCAGTACCGTCCAGATTTTCAGTGCGTTGCGCTTTTCAACGACGATGGCCGAATGTAGCAGTGCGGTGGCCACCAGCCACGGCATGAAGCTGGAGTTCTCGACCGGGTCCCAGAACCAAAAGCCGCCCCAGCCCAGCGTGTAATAGGCCCACCATGAACCCATGGCGACGCCAATGGTCAGGAACATCCAGGCCGCGAGCGTCCACGGCCGCACCCAACGTGCCCATGCTGCATCGACCTTGCCGTCAATCAGGGCCGCCACGGCAAAGGAGAAGGTGACCGAAAGGCCGACATAACCCGCATAGAGAAATGGTGGATGGAAGGCGAGTGCCGGATCCTGCAGGATCGGATTGAGGCCGTTGCCCTCGATGGGTGCGGGATCGAGCCTGATGAAGGGATCTGACGTCAGCACCGCGAACATCAGGAAGGCCAGACCAATTGAGCCTTGCACAGCCAGCACGCGCGACTTCAGCTCAAGGGGCAGATTATTGCCGAACACCGCAACAGCCGCGCCGCAGATAGCAAGGATCAGAACCCAGAGTATCAGGGAACCCTCGTGATTGCCCCACACGCCGGAAATCTTGTAGAGCAGCGGTTTGGCCGAATGAGAATTCTCGAAAACATTCTGCACCGAGAAATCGGAAATCACATAGGCGTGGGTGAGTGCCGCGAAAGCCGCGGCGATCAGGACGAGTTGCAACACAGCGGCCGGCGCCGCCGTACGCATTAGCGCCACGTCGCCGCGCTGGGCGCCGGTCAGCGGCACCACGAATTGAAACAGCGCCACGCCGAGCGCCAGGATCAGGGCGAAATGGCCCAGTTCGACGATCATTGGGTGGTTCCCTGGCTTTCCTGCCAGACGCCTTTTTCCTTCAGCTTGTCGGATAAATCCTTGGGCATGTATTTTTCATCGTGCTTGGCCAAAACCGTGTCGGCCCTGAAAGTGCCTCCGGCATCAAGCACACCTTCGGCCACCACGCCCTGGCCCTCGCGGAACAGATCGGGCAACTGGCCATTGAAGGTGACAGCCAATGCTTTGATCGTATCGGTCACCACGAAGTTCACCACGGTACCGTCGGATTTCTTGACGCTGCCTTTTTCCACCAAGCCGCCAATGCGCAGGCGTTGCCCCGGCTTAATGCCCTTTTCGGAAATCTCGCTTGGTGTATAAAAAAATACAATGCTGTCGCGCAGCGCGTAGAGCACAAGGCCCGCTGCAATACCGAGTATAGCCAGCCCACCAAGAATAACCGAAATGCGTTTCTGTTTGCGTGTCATGATGTTCCGCTAAAGCAGGTTGAGTTCCTTGGCTAGCCCGTCGAGCTCGGCGATCGCGCTGGGCTGGTCTTTGAATTGCGCACGCGCCGCCGCCAATGCAGCTTTGGCCTTGCCGATTTCGCCCTGAACGCTGCGCGCCCGGATCAACCGCAGCCAGCCTTCGAGATTGCCGGCATTTACCTTGAGCTTCGCGTCAAGACCATCGACCATGGAGTTTATCATGGCCTGCTGGTCAGTGGCGCCATCAATATCCTTCATTTCGGTTTCAACCGCCCCTCGCCATGGCGCATCGGCGGGTGAGTCGGCCAGCAGTGCCTGAAAGACCGCACGGGCTTCGTCACGCTTTGCTTCCTGCTTCAAGGCGAGGCCATCGAAGTAGCGCGCCTTGGGAAATTTGGGATCGAGTATCAGGGCTTCGGTGAAAGCTCTGTGGGCTTCCGCCGTCACCATGCCCTGATTGGCGAAAACCATCACTTCCCCATAATTGGCCATCATCTCGGGCGTTGCCTTGCTGAGCCGCAGAATATTGGCATAGGCAGTTACAGCGTCGTCCCAGCGCTGCAGGCGTTTATAGCTTGGCGCCAGCACCAGCCAGCCCTGAACATCGTCGGGCTTTTCCGCCATGTGCTGTTCCACCTTGGCGATCATCGCTTCGATATCCTGGTTCTCGATGGCGGTCTCAAGTCTTGTGGCGAGCGGTACGTCGGCCAGCCCCGGATTCCCCCTCTGCAAATAGAGTGGCAGCGCCACGGCTGGCACCAGCAGCACCCCGATGAGTGCGATCAGCCGCGTTTGCCCGCCTGCTTTCCGGCCAGACTTGGCTGAAACTGCCTGCAGCAGCCTCCGGGAAATTTCATTGCGGGCGGCGTCAGCTTCTGCGGTGCCGATGACACCGCGCGCCACGTCGCGGTCGAGTTCGGTCAACTGGTCACGGAACACGGCGCGATCATATTCGGCGCGCTCGGCTGGCGGAATGCGGTGGCCAAAAATGGGCAACAGCAGCCCGGCCATCACGGCCGCCGTCAGCGCGATTAAAATCAGCCAAATCATCATGGGTTGTATGAACAATTCCTGTGGCTGCCAGATATGTAGTTCATCTCTCTCTTTCATTTCTGGTCGCATTGTCGCATGGCGGCAATGGGGCGTCGGAAATTCCTTTGTGGCACACCGCCCCTTTTTGTTAGATAACCTTCGCCCGCAAGGATTATGCCTCATGAAGCCGCGCTATTCCATATTTTCGCTCGCCC
This sequence comes from Hyphomicrobiales bacterium, assembly GCA_031364405.1. Taxonomy (GTDB): domain Bacteria; phylum Pseudomonadota; class Alphaproteobacteria; order Rhizobiales; family Aestuariivirgaceae; genus Aestuariivirga. The sequence continues at coordinate 755 of JANLWG010000038.1, read as the reverse complement.
GCAATGCGATGAACTTCCACAAGGACTGGGAGCGAGCCTGGCGTTCGCCCTCGCCCAAAGCCGAATACGACGCGGTGATCGTCGGCGCCGGCGGGCATGGCCTGGCCACCGCCTATTATCTTGCCAAGAATCACCAGATGACCAACATTGCCGTGGTCGAGAAGGGTTGGCTCGGCGGCGGCAATACCGGGCGCAACACGACGATCATCCGCTCGAATTATCTGCAGGACCCTTCGATCGCCATCTACGAACTGGCCCGCTCGCTTTACGAAGATCTGGCGCAGGAGCTGAACTATAACGTGATGTTCAGCCCGCGCGGCGTGGTCATGCTGTGCCAGACCGAGCATGAGTTCCGCGCCTTCAAGCGCACGGCGCACGCCAACCGCCTGGCTGGTCTTGACTGCCGGATGATCACGCCAGCCGAAGTCAAGGAAATCGTGCCGATCATCAACGACGATCCCAATTGCCGCTATCCCATTCTTGGCGCCTATTACCAGCCGCGCGGCGGCACCGGGCGTCATGACGCGGTGGCCTGGGGTTATGCACGCGGCGCCGATGCCATGGGCGTCGACATCATCCAGAACTGCGAAGTCACCGGCATCAACCGCGAGGGGGCCCGCGTCACCGGTCTCGAAACCACACGCGGACCGATCCTTACACGGAAGATCGGCGTCGTCACCGCTGGCCACGTCTCGACCATCATGGACATGGCCGGAGTGCGCATGCCGATCGAGAGCCTGTGCCTGCAGGCGCTG
>JANLWG010000013.1:0-2411 GCA_031364405.1 Hyphomicrobiales bacterium | reverse complement strand
CAAGGCACCGCCCTCCGAGCGCTGGAGCAGCACCACGCCGATCAAGCCAAGGGCGACAATGAGATGAACAACAAGAAGGACGGTTTGCATGGGCGTTCCGGGGCTGAATGGCGATTTGGCCGAGGCTTTAGCCGGTATGCGGGGACGACGCAACCGGCACGCAAGCGAAGTGACTTCTTGACAACGGGGCGGCGAGATGCAAAAACACTTAACACACTGGTTAACTGTTCCATGCAATATCTCGATAGCACATTCTCGGCATTGGCCGACCCCACCCGCCGCGCCATTCTCGCCGCACTGGCGCAACGGCGCGAGATGAGTGTCGGTGAAATTGCCGAACCGTTTGACATTTCACTTCCCGCCATCAGCCGGCATCTCGATGTGCTGGAAACCGCACGGTTGCTGGTGCGGAACAAACGCGGGCGGAGCGTGCTGTGCCGCGCCGATCCGGCGCCGATGGAGGCCGCGATGCAGTGGCTTGCACGTTACGAAAAATTCTGGACGCAACGCCTCGATGCGTTGGCCGCCTTATTGGAGGAGACCCCATGGACAAACCACAAAACATCTCGCTCAACCTCGTCCGCACCATCAAAGCCGCGCCGGAAAAAGTCTTCGCGGCCTGGACCGAACCGGAAACCTTGAAGCGCTGGATGGCGCCCGGTGACGATATGTCGGTGGCTCTCGCCGAAACCGATCTGCGCGCCGGCGGGCGCTACCGCATCGTGATGCGCGAGACAAACGGCACCGAGCACCGGGTCGGCGGCATCTACCGTGAAATCGTGCCGGGCAAGAAACTGTCGTTCACCTGGGCCTGGGAGAGTACGCCCGAAAATGAATCGCTGGTGACCATAGAACTGCGCCAGAATGGTGTTGGCACCGAATTGACATTGACCCACACCAAATTCGCCACAGAACAGTCACGCGACATGCACAATCACGGCTGGAACGGTTGCCTTGCCAAGCTTGAACGTTTGATGGCGGCGTGAGGTCAACAATAGAGGAGGAAAGTTCATGGCGAAATATGAAGGTGGATGTGCCTGCGGCGCGGTGCGCTATGCGGTCGATGCCGATCCGTTGATGGCGGGCCACTGCCAGTGCCGCAAGTGCCAACAGCTGTCGGGCACCGGGCATTCGAGTTTCGCTGCTTTTCCGGCGGCGGCCATGACGGTGAAGGGCAAGCTTTCCTATTGGGACTACAAGGCTGACAGCGGCAATACCGCCAGCCGCGGGCATTGCCCCACATGCGGCGCGCAGGTGCTCGCCAAGACCTCGGGTTTCAAGGACATGGTGGCGGTGCAATTGGCCTCGCTCGACGATGCATCGAAGGTGACGCCGGGCATGGTGTTCTTCAGCGCCACGCCGCAAATCTGGGACTACATGGACGCCAAGCTGCAACGCTTCCCGGGCATGCCACCGATGTAGCGCTTCAACTTTCCTGGTTGTAACCGTAGCGGAACGTGCAGCGCGGGGCGCCGCCCATGATCGTGTGTTTTCTTTCCAGGGTGATCTTCGGATCATAGCCCTGGCAGAAGGTGCCATCGCGGTTGCATGACATCAGGTGGCCGATTGAGCCCAGCCCCAACTCCTTATAGGTCTCGGCATATTTGCAGCTGGTGACATCGAAATTGAAAGTCGTAGCGCTGGCCTCGAGCACCTCGACTTCGAGAGCGCCATCCTTGGTCCACAGTTCATAGAGCTTGATGAAATCCGCCATCGAGGTGACACCGCCCGGGGCTTTCCCGGCAAACTCCCGGCCCTCGGCGATCGCCGCCTTGCGGATCGCCGCATCGAGAATGGCGTTGGCTTTCTCCGCACCCAGTTGCGCCACCATTTCGGCATGGATGGGGCCAATCACCTGGGCTTGCAGGCGGCGTTTCAGGAGGACGGGGAGATCGGACATGGGATGCCTCACGATGTTAATTTGTTGTTACTACAATAAAGTTGACGGGCGGATTTAATGTTGTTACATATATTCATGCGAATTTCGTTCGATGCAACCAAACGCGACAAGACGCTTGCCGAACGGGGACTCGATTTCGACGATGCCGGACAAGTCTTTGCCGGCAATCATCTGACCGTGGCCGATGATCGGAAAGAATATGGCGAACCGCGATTTATCACGATTGGCCACATCGCGTCGAGAATGGTGGTTATTGTTTGGACGCACCGAACTGGCAGCCGCCGGATTATCAGTATGAGGAAGGCCAATGAACGGGAACAAAAAATCTACGCGCCGCACTTGGCGTGATGTTGACGCGGCACCTGATCTTTCCACCAAGAAATGGCGGAAACGGTTGGAGAGTGCCGACGTGATGGCCGGCAAGAAGGTCGTGCGCCGGGGCCGACCGCCGGTCGATGCTCCAAAGGTTTCGACGACGGTGCGGCTCGACGCCGATGTGGTAGAATTCTTC
>JANLWG010000010.1:0-2690 GCA_031364405.1 Hyphomicrobiales bacterium | reverse complement strand
CACTCAAAATAAAATGGACATTGAGGTGTATCGCCGCGTGATCGACGGTTGGGAGCTGGAGCGTTTCAGCAAAGGCGACAAACTCCGCCTGGAATCGGTAAATCTCAGCATACCGCTGACGGAGATTTACCAGGACGTGGTGACCCCCCCCGGAGTTGGTGGGGTCCACCCAAACAGGAAAAAGGAGGGGCGTCAGCAACAGCACTGACGGGCCATCGCACCAACACATCACCGAACTCACGTATACATAGACGTTGTGGCGAGCCAAGAGCGCGTGTTACCAACACGGATCGAATTCCATCGGTTTGCCGAAATGAACTGGCTCAACACTCTTTGGCTGATTTTATGTCTAGCGGTCTCTCAGGGATCGTCGACTGCGGTTGTATTTGGTGGACCGACGTCGGTTTCGGACTTTTCGACGACGGGCAAGGCCATTCGTCCTGGTGAACTGCAGGAAGTTTCCGCGCAACCCAGCCGCTCCAATTGGATCCGCACAACAGACGGTGATCTTGGCCTCAAGCCGGAAGCACGAGCACCCGGAACCGGGGACGAAAGCATTGACGTTCTGACGATCGGCATCAGTTCGACCAGACTTAGCACTCAGTTTGGCCGGGAACAGCTGCCACGCGCTCCACCCCGCAAAATACTACTTACCGCGTAATTGTCAGCCGCATGAAGCGGTGTGATAGACGCTGGCGATGTTACGCATCGCGAGCACCGTTATGTTCGTGGTTCGCAGCAGCGATCAGCCCCACTCAATAAATGAGGCTGGAATGTCAGGCAAAAATGAAACGAAGTTAAAGGGATCGCAAGCCCAAGACGAGCCGTCACAGGGCTCGTCGAGCAGCGGTCGTGGTCTCATTATCGCAATGGGCCTCGGGTTGGCAGTCATCGCGCTCCTCGTCGGAATCGAGCTTTCGCGAAGACCCTAGAACCGATGTATCGAGCGACGGGAAATTTCCCGTCGCTCGAACCCGACTATCGAAAACGAATGAACATTTAACGACGCGAGCACCAGATCAGCACCGCGCGACAACTATTGGGGGAAAACATGCAATCGCTACTGCGCCTGAGCAAAGGCATCGACGGGTTCAATGAAAAGATCGGCTGGATTGCCGACTGGATGGTGCTGTTGTCATGCTCCGTCAGCGCCTTGAATGCTATCGTCCGCTACGCCTTCAACTACAGCTCCAACGCCTATCTCGAAATTCAGTGGTACATGTTTGGCGCGATGGTGTTCCTGGGTGCTTCCTACACTCTCAAGATGAACGAGCATGTGCGCGTCGATATCATCTATTCATCGATTTCCGATCGAGCCCGGCTTTGGGTCGATCTATTCGGTTTTGTCGTGTTCATGCTGCCCATCACGATTTTCTTCGCGTGGTTAAGCTGGCCGCTGTTTTGGATGGCGTTCAAGTCAAGCGAAATGTCGAGTAACGCTGGCGGATTGATGACATGGCCAGCCAAAGTTCTGATCCCGCTCGGTTTCATACTCCTGACAATCCAAGGTGTGTCGGAACTCATCAAGCGCATTGCGGCGCTGCGCGGTGAATACGAGCTTGAGGCCAAGTACGAAAAGCCGCTTCAATAATTAGTTAATGGCGATCGCCCGCACCGTCCAATTCGACAATTCATTTTCTAACGAGGACCACGATGTTTTCTCACGGCATAATGCCGCCGCTCATGTTCGTGACTATGATCATGTTCATGCTGATTGGCTTTCCAGTCGCCTTCTCGCTCGCAGCGGTCGGCATGTTCTTTGGTATGCTCGGTATTTTGACCGGTCATTTTGAACCGGCGTTCTTGCAGGCCATACCGTTTCGCTTCTTCAGCATCATGTCGAATGATTTGCTGCTGGCGATTCCATTCTTTACCTTTATGGGGGCAATCCTTGAGCGATGCGGTTTGGCCGAAGACTTACTTGAAGGCACGGGCCAGCTGTTTGGTTCTATCCCCGGCGGTCTCGCCTATGCAGTCATCCTTGTCGGAGCGGTGCTGGGTGCGATCACTGGCACTGTTGCTGCGTCGGTAATCGCGATGGGCGTGATCTCCTTACCGATCATGACGAAATACGGTTACGATATGAAGCTCACCACCGGCGTGATCGCCGCGTCTGGAACAATAACCCAGCTGATTCCACCGTCGTTGGTATTGGTTGTATTAGCCGATCAGCTCGGTCGCTCGGTCGGCGATATGTACCTCGGTGCCATCGGTCCCTCAATTCTGCAGGTTGGAATCTTTATTCTCTACATTATCGGGCTGTCGATTTTGCGGCCGAACGCAATGCCGCCGCTTCCGCCGGAGGCGCGGACGCAGCGTGGCTGGCAGCTGTGGAAGCGCGTGTTGTGGGGCATGGTGCCGTCGGTCGTGTTAATCTTCCTTGTACTAGGCACGATCTTCATGGGTCTTGCCACGCCGACGGAGGCCGGCGCCATGGGCGCTGTAGGCGCCATCGGCCTCGCTGGCATGCATGGCCGACTTACATGGCCACTAGTGCGTCAGGGCATGTCGTCGACGATGCGCATCTCGTCAATGGTGATGTTTATCTTGATCGGCTCGACAGTGTTCAGCCTCGTGTTCCAGGGCATGGACGGCTCTCGCTGGATCGAACACTTGCTGACAGGACTTCCAGGGGGCAAGACCGGCTTCCTAATCTTCGTCAACATCTTTATCTTCTTCCTGGCATTTTT
>JANLWG010000005.1:0-10987 GCA_031364405.1 Hyphomicrobiales bacterium | reverse complement strand
AGGACTGTGGACTTCGCTTCTTTTGGACCAGCAGGGCGGTCAGCAACCGTGTCCCGATTCTTCCATTTGGCAACCGTCTTCTGGTTGATCCCATCACGCGCAGCCAGCGCTCTCAGGCTTGTTTGACTATGTTGTATCGCTTCGACGGACTGCCTCCGCCGTTGTGGCGCTGCCGTGCAAAATCTGGCCCATAGCGCCTCCTTCCATTCAATGGAAAACAATGCACCATCAAATGCCGGGACTAAACAGCTAGGCCGCCGCGCCCTAGCGCTTGGGCTTGCGTTTGGGGATCGGGATCAGGGTATCGCCGGAGACGATCACCGAACCGGGCTTGAATTGGGCCACGGCTCCGGCAGGAGGCGGATCCGGTTTTTTGGTTGTTTCGGGCACCTTGGCGGGCCCGGCCGCCGCGGTTGTTTCGGCGGGCTTCGCCGCTTCGGGGGCCTTGACAGTTGAGTCCGGCGCGGCTGCACCGGGCAGCGCCACGGGCGCTGCTGCTTCGGGTTCGATTTCGGGAAGAGTTGCAGCTTCCTTGGCTGACGCTGCATCGGCGGCCGGGGGCTGTTCGGTCACCACTGGCTCGGCGGCGGCGGCAATGGCCGCATTGCCCGCGAGATCGCGCCATTTGGCGACGTTGCGATTGTGCTCATCGAGAGTTGCAGCAAAAGCGTGGCCGCCGGTGCCGTCTGCCACGAAATAAATATATTCCGACTCCGGCGGATTGACGACCGCCTCAAGCGCGGCGCGCCCTGGATTGGCGATGGGCCCCGGCGGCAAGCCATCAATGGTGTAGGTATTGTAGGGCGTGGGCGTGGTGATGTCGGTATCGGTGAGAGGACGGTCAAGCTTTCCTGCGCCACCGGCAATTCCGTAAATGATGGTGGGGTCCGATTGCAACCGCATGCCGCGCGCCAGGCGGTTCATGAACACCGAAGCTATCAATGGCCGCTCATTGGCAAGGCCGGTTTCCTTTTCCACGATGGATGCAAGAATCACGGCTTCTTCCTTGGTGCGGATGGCCAGGCCGGATTTGCGCGTGGCCCAAATCTCGTCGAGCAACTTGAGCTGGGCAGCCTGCATATCCTCAATCAACTTCTGCCGCGTCATGCCACGCCTGAACACATAGGTATCGGGCATGATGGCGCCTTCGGCCGGAGGTGCGTTGACCTCACCCGAGAGAACCGGATTTTCAGCGATGCGCGCCAGCGCCATATCACTGGTCCAGCCCTCGGGAATGTTGATCTTGTAAACAATGGACTTGCCGGCCACCAGAAGGTTCATCACCTCGCGCATGCTGGCGGCGGCGGCGAATTCATACTCACCGGCCTTGAGCCGTCCGCGCGATCCGGTGAGGTAGGCCGCGGCGGTGAACACCCGGTCGTCGGAAATGATACCAGCCTCCTCCAGCTTGGCCGCGATATCCGGTGTGCTGAGGCCCTTCTCGATCTCGAATATTTTTGTCTCGGCCAGCGGGCCCGGCAAGGTGAATTCCTGATAGCCAAGGAAACCCACGGCACCGGCAGCAATACTGGCAATGACGATGATGAAGAACAACGAGCCCACAACCCGCAAGCTGGCGGACGCGCGTCTCTTGGGAACGTGCGGTTCAGAAACCCGAACTGGTCTGCTGCCGGTATTCACTCTCTGTCTCGTACCTTTGCCAGGTCATGCCGCGTAGCGCCGCAGGACCAAGGATGCATTGGTACCACCGAAACCAAAAGAATTCGACAGAACTGTGTTGATGGTTTTTTTCTTTGCAACCCGGGGGACCAGGTCGATCGGCGTTTCCACCGACGGATTGTCGAGATTGAGGGTCGGCGGGCAGATATTGTCACGGATCGCCAGCACCGAAAAGATCGCTTCCACCGCACCAGCGGCACCAAGCAGATGGCCGATCGAGGATTTGGTCGACGACATCGACAGGCCTTCGGTGCGGTTGCCCATCAGGCGCTCAACGGCGCGCAGTTCAATTTCATCGCCCATCGGTGTCGAAGTTCCGTGGGCGTTGATATAGTCAATCTCATGGGTTCGAAGCCCGGCCCGCTTCAGGGCCGCCGTCATGCAGCGGTAGGCGCCATCGCCATCAGCGGCAGGCGCGGTCACGTGATAGGCATCGCCCGACATGCCGTAGCCGGCAATTTCGGCGTAAATCGTCGCACCCCGTGCTTTGGCGTGATCGAGTTCTTCGAGCACGACGATTCCCGAACCTTCTCCCATGACAAAGCCATCGCGATCCTTGTCATAGGGACGCGAGGCCTTTTCGGGTGTGTCGTTGTAGCCGGTTGAGAGCGCCTTGCAGGCAACAAAACCAGCAATACCCAAGCGGCAGATCGAGGCTTCGGCACCACCGGCGATCATCACGTCGGCATCATCAAGTGCAATCAGGCGGGCGGCATCGCCAATGGCATGGGTGCCGGACGAGCAGGCGGTGACCACCGCTTGGTTGGGACCCTTGCAACCAAACTCTATGGAAATAAGGCCCGATGCCAGGTTGATCAGCGAGCCCGGAATGAAGAAGGGACTGACCCGCCGGGGGCCCTTTTCGGCGAGCAAGAGCGTGGTATGCTCGATACTGGGGAGACCACCAATACCGGACCCCACGAGCACGCCGGCCCGGCATTTTTCGTCTTCGGTCATGAGTTCGATGCCGGAATTTTTCATCGCCTGCTTGGCGGCGGCTACGGCATAGATCAGGAAGTCATCGTAGCGGCGAATGTCCTTGTGATCCATCCAGTGCTCGGGATTGAACGTGCCATTGGTGCCGTCGCCACGGGTTACTTCGCAGGCAATGCGGCATGGCAGGTCGTGGGCATCGAATTTGGTGATCGCACCAGCGCCCGATTGACCGTCAAGCAACCGGCTCCAGGTTTCTTCCACACCAGTGGCCAGCGGTGAAACCATGCCTAGACCTGTGACAACAACCCGGCGCATGCGCATCTGTCCCTTTCTAAACAACAAAACGCGGCAGCAGGATTTTTCTTGTTCCTGCCTCCCGCGCTATTTGCTGGTATTCATTCCCGTCACTAACGGGCGGCGCAACCGGTTCAGGCGGCGGTCTTTTCGATAAACTTCACCGCATCGCCGACGGTCTGGATCGTCTCGGCGGCATCGTCGGGAATTTCGATACCGAATTCTTCCTCGAAAGCCATGACCAACTCGACAGTGTCGAGGCTGTCTGCGCCGAGGTCGTCGATGAAGCTCGCGTCCGCCTTGACCTTGTCGCCATCCACACCGAGGTGCTCGACAACGATTTTCTTCACCCGCTCAGCAACATCACTCATGTTAAATCGTCCTTGGTTGTTTTCTGTTCTGACGGCCGGACCCCGGTTTCCGGGTATCCCCCTCACACCGGATGGTTCCCTACCACAAAACCCGCTCACGGCAAAAGGGGCAAAAAAACCGGCCCTGATAACACTGGAGAATTCACCTCAGATCATCGCCATGCCGCCGTTCACATGCAGGGTTTGGCCGGTGACGTAGGAGGCTTCGTCAGAGGCCAAATAAAGTACCGACGCGGCAACATCTTGTGGCGTGCCGAGCCGGCCCGCGGGAACACGGGCCAAGATCGCTAGTTTCTGCTTGTCGTTGAGGCCATCGGTCATCGGGGTCGCGATGAAACCGGGCGCCACGGCGTTGACGGTGACGTTGCGGCTGGCGAGTTCCTGGGCCAGCGACTTGGTGAGGCCGATTATCCCGGCTTTCGAAGCCACGTAATTGGCCTGACCGGGATTGCCGGTAACACCTACCACTGAACTGATATTGACGATGCGGCCCCAGCGCCTCCTCATCATGCCGCGCATGGCGGCACGGCACAGACGAAAACCGGCTGTGAGGTTTACATCGAGAACCTGCTGCCAGTCGTCGTCCTTCATGCGCATGGCCAGGCCATCCTTGGTAATGCCGGCATTGTTGACGAGAATATCGAGCGAGCCCATGGCTGCTTCGGCCGCGGGCACCAGTTTTTCCACATCGGCCGCATCGGAGAGATTGCACGCCAGCACATGGACCCGCTCGCCCATCTGGGTTCTCAACTCGTTGAGTACGGCAGCGCGGGTGCCGGATAGCACCACCGTGGCGCCAGCGCCGTGCAAAGCCTTGGCGATGGCTGCTCCGATGCCACCCGTCGCACCGGTTACCAGGGCGGTCTTGCCAGTCAGATCGAACATCGGATTCATCCTTGCTTGAGTTGGGCCATTACAGCGGTGATGTCATCTGGCGTGCCGATGGCGAGACCGGTTGCCTCCGGAGCATTTTTCCTGAGAAGGCCGGTCAGCACTTTGCCAGAACCTATTTCGCAGAAACGGGTGATGCCGTGAGCCGCCATATAGCCCACGCATTCGCGCCAGCGCACGGTGCCGGTCACCTGCTGCACCAGTTTCCGGCGGATCTCGGCGGGATCGGTAACCGGTCCGGCTATCACATTGGCGATGAGCGGCACAACCGGCGCCTTCATGGTCACCTGAGCGAGCGCTTGCGCCATTATATCGGCGGCGGGCTGCATAAGGGCGCAATGGAAGGGGGCGGAGACGGTTAGCAGAATGGCGCGCTTGGCGCCCTTGGCCTTGGCGATCACCAGGGCACGCTCGACAGCGGACTTGTGGCCCGAGACGACCACCTGGCCATCGCTGTTGTCATTGGCCGCCTGACAGACATCGGCCTCGGCCGCTTCCGCCGCAACCTGGGCCGCCGTCGCGAAATCAAGCCCGAGGATGGCCGCCATGGCGCCAGTGCCGACAGGAGTTGCAGCCTGCATGGCTTTGCCGCGCGCCTTCAGCAGCCGCGCCGCATCCCCCAGCGTGAAGGTGCCTGCGGCGGCCAGCGCCGAATATTCGCCAAGCGAATGGCCCGCTACATAGGCCGCGGTATTGGCCACCGTGATGCCGTGCTCGCTTTCCAGCACCCGCATCACCGCCATGCTCACCGCCATCAGCGCCGGCTGGGCATTCTCGGTGAGGATGAGATCGGCCTCGGGGCCTTCCCACATCACTTGTGAAAGCTTCTGGCCAAGCGCCGCATCGACCTCATCGAACACGTCGCGGGCGGCGGCGAATTGCTCCGCCAACGCCTTGCCCATGCCAACCGTCTGGCTGCCCTGGCCCGGAAATGTAAATGCAATTGCCATCTTGATCCTTGTCTCGCGATCCCGCAACATTCGAGCGCACGAAACATGCGAGTGGAGCCGAGTCAAGAATGTTTAGCAATGCCGAACTGGAAATGGCCCAGCGCATCGTTTATGCGGCAATGCCGCCCACCCCGCAATATGCCTGGCCGCTGCTAGCCGAGGCCACCGGTTGCGAGACCTGGGTGAAGCATGAAAACCACACGCCAATCGGCGCCTTCAAAGTGCGCGGCGGCTTGGTTCATATGCAATTGCGCAAGGATCGTGGGCAAACCAATGGTGTGATTACAGCAACGCGCGGCAATCACGGCCAGTCGATCCCGTTTGGCGCCAGACGGGTTGGCATTCCAGTCACCATCGCCGTGCCGCTCGGCAATTCGGTAGAGAAGAACGCGGCGATGCGGGCGCTCGGGGCCGATCTCATCGAAGTGGGCACGGATTTTGACGAGGCTCGCGAGGCCGCCATGCAAATCGCGCAACAGAGAGGGCTTGATTTCGTCGTCTCGTTTGGGCCCGAGCTGGTGCTTGGCGTTTCGACCTACGCCCATGAACTGTTCAATGGCGCAGGCGCCCTTGACGCTGTCTATGTGCCGATCGGCATGGGGTCCGGCATCTGTGGAGTGATCGCCGCGCGCGATATGCTCGGGCTCAAGACCAGGGTGATCGGCGTGGTGGCCGAGAAGGCCGCGGCCTATGCCCATTCATTTGCTCAAGGTAAATCCACTGCCACCAATTCCGCCGCAAGTTTCGCCGACGGCATGGCGGTGCGCATTCCCAATGACGATGCCCTCCACATTATCAAGCATGGTGCCGAGCGTATCGTGCAGGTCTCCGAGAACGAGATTGCCGAGGCGATGCGGGTCTACTACCGCACCGCCCATAGCATCGCGGAAGGTGCGGGTGCAGCACCGCTTGCCGCACTGCTGAAAGAAAAAGAGCGGATGCGGGGAAAGCGCGCCGGCCTCATCCTTTCCGGCGGTAACATCGATATGGACAAATTCGCCATCGTCCTGAAGGGCGGCACGCCGCTGCCCTAAAACGCGGCGTCAGCAGGAGCGATACATGCCGTGTGCCCCAATGTGAGCCTGACGCCGATGGGCGCGCAGATCTGGGGCAAACCGGAGAAGGCCGATCAGCAGATTGCCAAGACTCCGCTCGGGCGCTTCGGCAGGCCGGTCGAGGTGGCGGATATGATCCTCTATCTGGCATCGCCCGCCTCCGGTTTCGTGTGCGGCGAAGTCCTGCTGATCGACGGCGGCTTCACGGCAGCTTGAACAACCGCAGTATCGCGGCAGTTTTTAACGTAGCGCAATCAGAATCTCCTGTCTTGTGGCGCGGATGGTTGATTCGTCTTGGTGTTTAGGCGTAATATGTTCGTACTGAACCGGTTCCCGGTTGTGTGCAAAGCGTATGTGTCCGATCCGGTTATTGCCTGGAGGCCGCATGTCATGCCCAATGCCAGTCCTGTAATGATTGAGCGCGTGGCCCGCGCTATTGCCGCCCACACCGGCCGTGAGGACTGGGCTTCCTTCACTTCCCAGGCGCGCGCCGCCGTTGTGGCACTTCGCGAACCCACGCCGGAAATGTTGGAGGCCGCAATCCCCAACTGTCCCGACTGGGGTGATCTGCCGCAAGACTGGCAGGCGATGATCGACTACGTGCTCAATGAGCAGATAAGTTGAACCGCCCTCACACCGGTGACGGGTTGCGTTCCTCGAATTCCGCGGCTTGATGCCAGTAGGGATAGGTTCTTGTCTGAGCGCTGGCGGCATTGAGTTTGGCCATTTGCTCTTTTGACAGGCTCCAGCCAATGGCACCGAGATTTTCGCGGAGCTGATTTTCATCGCGTGCACCGATAACGACATTGGCGACAGTTGGCCGCTGCAACAGCCAATTTATGGCGATCTGCGGGACGGACTTTCCGGTCTCCTTGGCTACTTCGTCGATCGCCTCAACGACGCGGTAGAGAAATTCGTTGGCGACCGGGGGTCCGTTATCGGCTGTCCTCGGCAGACGGCTCAACGCGGGCAGCGGCTGGCCGCGCCTGATCTTGCCGGTAAGCCTGCCCCAGCCAAGCGGACTCCACACCACGGCACCAACACCCTGGTCGAGGCCAAGAGGCATCAACTCCCATTCATACTCGCGGCCCAGCAATGAATAGTAGGCCTGGTGCGCCACGTGGCGGACGAGGCCATGGCGTTCCGAAATGGCAAGCGATTTCATCAGGTGCCAGCCGGAGAAATTCGAGCAGCCGGTGTACCTGAGCTTGCCCGCCTTCACCAAGCCATCAAGAGTTTGCAGGGTTTCCTCGATGGGTGTCTTGGCGTCGAAACCGTGCAGTTGAAAGAGATCGATATAATCGGTGCCCAGGCGTTTCAGTGAGGCTTCGACCGATTGAATCAGGTGATGGCGCGAGGAACCCACATCATTGGGGGCGTCGCTGAAGCGAAACGTCGCCTTGGTCGAGACGATCACCTTGTTGCGGCGGCCCTTGATGGCGGCCCCCAATATTTCTTCGGCCAGGCCCTTGGAATAGACATCAGCCGAATCAAACATGGAAAGGCCCGCATCGAGACAAATGTCGACGAGACGGCCGGCCCCCTTGGCATCAATGCTGCCCCAGGCTTTGAAGAATTCCGAGCCGCCACCGAACGTTCCGGTGCCAAGACTCAGCACGGGAACGGTAAAGCCAGAGCGGCCAAGTTGCCGGTGTTCCAAGTTAAGTCGTCCTCTTCGTATTTAAGATTGAAGATGATCGGTCGAGATTGTCGAGGATCGGGCAATCGGAGCGGTTATCACCGTGACAGCACCCGGCCAGGTATCCTAGCGAGTTTCGCCGGCCGGTCAAATCCCCGATCTTCGCAGCAAGTTCATCTCCGCGGCTGAGTGCTATGGGTTTTACATCCTTGCTCAAGCGTTTGCGGCCGATCCACAGGGCGGGAACAGTAATGCCTGAGGCGGCGGCTTCGCCAATGTTCATGATCGAAATCCTGGCGTTGCCGTAGTACCGCTATAGCCGGAACAAAGGCTCGGGCAAGCCTTTGGTATTGGTTTCCAATCTAAAAAGGCTTCCCGACAATGGCATTTCAGCCAAGGCTGTTTCATCCAGACCGTCGCGCGCCGTGGTGATGTAGAGCGTCGAGAAGCCGGGACCGGCAAAGCACATGGTGGTGACATTCTGCGCCGGTACTGGATAGGCGGCGAGCAACTTTCCGGCGGCGGTGTATTGACTGACGCGCGCCCCGCCCCAATGGGCAATCCACAAGCAGCCTGCCGCATCGGTGATGATGCCATCCGGCATGCCTTCATCGGCAGTGAAGCTGATAAGGGCGCGGCGGTTCCTTGGATGAAGATCATCGGCGCTGATGTCATAAGCGAAAGTGGTGCGGGCTGAACTATCGTTGAAATACAGCGTGCCGCCATCGGGTGAAACGGCTGGACCATTGGAAATGGCAAAACCCGCATCGCCCAAAGCAAAGCCGTGGCGATCCTTCACACACCACAGTGCGCCACGGGCCTCCTTCTCGAGTGCATGCGATGAACCCACCCACGCGCGGCCCCAGCGGTCACACTTGGCATCGTTCCAGATGATGGCATCGCGGCCATCCTCTGGATCGCAGTAAGGCTCCAGCGCCAAATTGGAAATGCGCAGCAACGACAGGCCTTGGCGATGAGTCAATAACAACAAGTCGGGATCTTCGGTGGCGGCAATTGCACCAATTGGCGCAGGCAGCAGCAGTGGCCACGACCGGGTGACCGCCGTCTTGAGATCGTGACGGAACAGGGCGGGATCGAGCAAGTCTATCCAGTAGAGACATTGGTTCGCTGCGTGCCAGATAATCGCTTCGCCGAGGCGGTGCCTGGCTTCAATAAAGAGCTCGACTTTGCTCATGCGCGATCCCTCAAGAATTTTTCAACGTCGATTCTTCGTGGCAACGGCATAATGGCACCATAGCCCAGAGTGGAAAGTGCCGCGGCCGCATTGGCGAAGCGCGCGGCTTCATGCAGACCGGCGCCGCGCGAAAGCTCAGCCAGCAATGCACCGGTGAAGGCATCGCCAGCACCAGTGGCATCGACGGCATCGACACGGTAGCCGGGCAGTGTCATGCTGGTTCCGGCAGTTGCCACATGCACACCGGCAGCGCCCAGGGTAACGATCACCGTCAGGCTGCCGATGGCAAGAAAATGCCGGGCGATGGCCGCTGGATCGCCAAGGCCGAACAGGGCTTCACTGTCCTCGATCGAGGTCTTGAGAACTGTCGCCTTGGCGGCAGCCTGGCTGATCGCCAGTCTGGCAATTTCTGGAGACCACAGACTTGGCCGGTAATTGGTATCGAAGGAGATTTTAACCTTGGCTTTGCCAGCAGTGGCGATGGCGTGATCAACCGTAACCGCCGCGCTCTTGCTGATCGCCTGACTGATGCCCGAGACATGCAGGTATTTGGCCGAAGCGATTATCGATTCCGGCACATCGGCAGGCGTCATCAGGCTCGCGGCGGAATGCTTGCGGCGGTAAGTGAAGCTGTGTCCGGCAGCACCATGGCTGACGAAATAAATCCCGGTCGGTGCATCGGGATCGACTGTGACAGCCCGCGCGTCGATATTTTCCGTCCGCCACAGGGCCATGATGGCGTCGCCGAACATATCGCCGCCCAGCCTTGTGGCGTAGGCCGTGCTGGCGCCAAGCCGCGCCGCGGCAATCACCACATTTGACGTATCGCCGCCGAAGCCTGCGAGGAAGCGGCCATCGGACTGCTGGTTCAATTCGTAGAGGGGCTCGCCGAGGGCTACAATATCGATGGTCATGGACCTGGACTGCCGGCTTGGGCTTGCGCCGAAATTCAGGCCGCATCCTGCGTGGCGCCGGGACCGGGAATGGCGCCGGGCGGACATTTGCCGAGAATGATCATGCCGAGCACCTCGTCCTTGCTTACGTCCGTGACGCTGGCCGTGCCGACCACCCGGCCGTTCTTCATTACCGACACCCGGTCGGCGAGGTCGAAGACGTCATGGATGTCGTGGCTGATCAGGAAGATGCCAATACCTTCCGCCTTCAATTGCTTGATCAGTTCGCCGACCTGGGCGGTCTCCTGGGGACCAAGTGCCGCGGTCGGCTCGTCCATGATCAGGATGCGGGCGTTGAAGTGAATGGCGCGGGCGATCGCCACCGACTGGCGCTGGCCGCCGGAGAGCGACTTCACCGGGTCCTTGAAGCGGCGGAAATTGGGATTGAGGCGGCCCATCACCTTGCGGCACTCGGATTCCATGGCGATGTCGTCGAGGGTGCCGAACTTGGTCCTGAGTTCGCGTCCCAGATAGAGATTGGCGGCGGCGTCGACATTGTCGGCGAGCGCGAGCGTCTGGTAGATCGTCTCGATGCCGAGATGCTTGGCATCGCGCGGATTGTCGATGGCCACCTTGTCGCCGTTGATGAAGATCTCGCCGTGGTCGCGCTTGTAGGCGCCCGACAGGATCTTGATCAGCGTCGACTTGCCGGCACCGTTGTGGCCGAGGAGGCCAACCACTTCGCCTGGATAAAGATCGATGCTGGCGTGATCGACAGCCTTGATGCCGCCGAAGGCGATGGACATGTCGCGCATTTCGACGAGCGGCGTGCCACGGGCGGTGGATGTTGCTTTTGCTTCTGTCTTGGATTTCTTTGCCATGACTTTTTTTCCTACTTTACACGGCGGCGATAGACTTGATCAACAAAGACCGCCAAGACGAGCACGACGCCAACGACGATATTGGTGTAGGCGGAATCGAAGTTCAGCAGCGCCATGCCCGATTGCAGCGATTGCATCAGCAGGGCCCCCAGTATGGCGCCGTAAATCGTGCCCACGCCGCCGGCCAGCGATGTGCCGCCAA
>JANLWG010000403.1:0-13477 GCA_031364405.1 Hyphomicrobiales bacterium | reverse complement strand
ATCTGAGCCGGGTGACGGCGGAACCACCGCGCGATGCAAGCCACGGTGACATCGCCAGCAACGCGGCAATGGTTCTCAACAAGGCGTTCGGCAAATCGCCACGCCAGCTTGCCGATACGATCGCGGCAAAACTCAGGACTCATGCCGATATTGCGACGGTTGAGATCGCCGGTCCGGGCTTCATCAACATCAAGCTCAAAACCAGCGTTTGGCCGCGCGTATTGCAATCCGCATTGCAGCTTGGCGAGAACTATGGCCGCTCGAAAATGGGAGCGGGCCTCAAGGCCAATGTTGAATACGTGTCAGCCAACCCCACCGGCCCTTTGCATGTGGGCCACTGCCGGGGTGCGGTATTTGGTGATGCGTTGGCGCAATTGCTGACAGAAGCGGGATACGAAGTGTCGCGCGAATATTATATCAATGACGCAGGCGCTCAGGTCGATACAGTCGCACGTTCGGCCTACTTGCGCTACCGCGAGGCGCTCGGCGAGACGATCGGTGAAATTCCTTCAGGCCTCTATCCCGGTGATTATCTGAAACCGGTGGGTGATGCGCTGGCGAAGGAGTTTGGCGGCAGCCTGCGCGATCAGGACGAAGCGCAATGGATGCCGGTAGTCAGGGCCCGCGCCATAACCATGATGATGGAGCTGATCCGCGATGACCTGGCGGCTCTTGGCATCCGCCAGGAAGTTTTCTTCTCGGAGAAATCGCTGCATGACAGCGGCGAGGTGGCTGAGACCGTAGCTGATCTGCGCGCCGCCGGTCACGTTTACCAGGGCCGTTTGCCGCCGCCAAAGGGCGAAGCGCGGGTCGATTGGGAAGACCGCGAGCAAACCCTGTTCCGTGCCACCGCCTTTGGCGACGACATTGACCGGCCGCTGCTCAAGTCGGATGGCTCCTACACCTATTTTGCTTCCGACGTTGCCTACACCCGCAACAAGATCAGGCGTGGATTCAAGGAACTGATCTATGTGCTGGGTGCGGATCATGGTGGTTATGTCAAACGGCTCGAGTCTGTTGCCGCAGCGATCGCCGGGCCGCGCGGCGTTGAAGTTATTGTGCGCCTGTGCCAGCTCGTGAAACTTTATCGCAGCGGCGAACCGGTGCGCATGTCAAAGCGTTCAGGCGATTTCATAACGTTGCGTGAAGTCGTCGACGAAGTGGGTTCGGACGTTATTCGCTTCATGATGCTCTTTCGCAAGAACGAGGCACCGCTCGATTTTGATTTCGCCAGGGTGACCGAGCAGTCCAAGGATAATCCGGTATTTTATGTGCAATACGCCCATGCGCGTACCTGTTCGGTATTGCGCAATGCGCACGAAGATGGAATTGTCAAAGGTGTGGCGGACTTCGGAAAGCTGACCGACCCGGCAGAATTATCGCTGATCCGCCGCATTGCTGAATATCCACGTCAGGTGGAGGCTGCCGCCGCCGCCCATGAGCCCCATAGGATTGCTTTCTATCTGTTTGAGCTGGCAGGAGATTTTCATGCATTGTGGAACAAGGGCAAAGAGTTGCCGCAATTAAGATTTATTTTGAAGGAGGATGTTACCACGACCACAACGCGTCTCGCCTTTTTGCGCGTGATTCGCTATGTTTTGGCTAATGGCCTTCGGATCCTCGGCGTAAGGCCCGCCGACGAGATGTAAGAGCGACAGGCTGAGATGGACCAGAACTCGACGAACGGCGCAGGCAGCGATAAACGGAACTGGCGGGAACGCCTGGGAATTGGCACGAGGGACATGCCCAAGATTTCGGATGAATTCAAGGCGCAGGCGGCGGAACCAGCCACGGCAAAGCTGGCCCCGCGTGCAGTCAGGCCGGTGACCAAGCCAGCGCCAATGGCGCCACGCATCGCGGTATCCAAGCCGGTTACCACGACCCCGGCCAGTAGCGAGCCACGCCGCGCTCCCGAAGTGCAGAATGGCGGGGCTCTCGCAGAAAGATTGAAGGCGCAGCGCGCCGCCGCCGAGAAGCTGGCCGAACAGCGCGTTCAGGCGGCGCGTCAACGTGCCGAGTCCCGTAGTGCCGCTGAACCTGTTGTTTCGATACCGCCGCGCGCTCAGCCAGCCGACAACATGGCGAAAATGACGTCCACCGCAATCCTGCCCAAGCCTGCTGCGGCGGGGCGCCCCAAGTTTAGTTTCGCCGATGATGATTCTGCCGCGCCGCGCCAGGAGCACGGCAGAACGCTCGACCGGAGCATCAACGGACCGCAACGCCCAACGCCGGGTGGAGCCTCGATGACACCACTCAGTCCGCCGCGCCCTGCCTTGGGTGGCGAGCGGTCCCAAGCCTCATTGTTGCGGCCGACGGCTTCGCCTTATGGGGCCGACGGCTCATCGGCCTTCCGCCCCATTGATCCCGCCGCTGGCTATGCTCCACCCTCGACACGGCAAGTGCCGCCTGGTGGTCAACGGCCATTTCCCCAGGAACCGGGGGCACTTTCCTATGGCGCCAATCGTGTGCCTGCCCGCAAGGGTGGTTATGAACCCTATGGGCGCGGCCCCGGAACCTCACGCTTCGAGGACGACCCGCCAGCCGGTGACGGGCGCAGCGATCCGCGTCTTGCGCGTTCACTGGCAAGCCGTGGCGGGCTTCGCGCGCCCGAGCCCGATGGTGACGATGTATTCGAGGACGAAGCGCCGCAGCCGCCGCGCCGCCGCGCCAGCGCCAGTGAATATCAATCGGCCTACCGCGAGGTGGAAGAAGGTTTTGAAGACGAACACCGCCGCTCCAGCGGTCCGTTGCTTTTGCTGCTTGCCATACTTGCCGTAGCCGTGGCCGGCGGAGTGGTGTGGTATTACAACGCCAAGATGAAAACCGCCGCCACGGCGGCGACCGACACGGTGCCGGTGATCGCAGCGCCTGAACAACCAGCAAAAACGGCGGCTGAAACGTCTGCCGCGGGAGCTGCCGACACCGCTGCCGTCAATAAGAAACAAATCTACGACCGCATCGTTGGCGAACAGGAAGTAACCGGTGACACGGTTGTGCCAACTGAAGTGACACCGATCCAGCCCGAAGCGGTTCAGCCTGACCAGTCCGAAACCACTGGTACGGTGCAACCTGGAGCGGCCGATCAGGGCCAGGGTACGGAAGAGGCACTGCCGTTGCCGTTGCCGCCCGCGCCCGGACAGGACACCCAAGGCAAGCTCGATCAGGGGAATGATGGTCAAGTGGTTGCCGCCGCAGCGCAGCCCCCGGTCGAAGAAGTGAAAGGGCAGCCAGTTTCTCAGGACAGCCAGAGTATCGCTGCTCTGTTGCCATCAACTGAAACAGACCAGGGGGCGGCCGATACCACGCAGGCGTCGCCGCCATTGATGAAGCAGCCTGCGGCCGCGACGACCGGTACGGCAACGACTGAAACCGCTCCTTCAACGGCTTCGGACGACTCCGCCGCGGCGGAATCCACCATCACCGCCGAGCCCGAAATCCAGGCGCCACCGCCTCCCAAGAAACAAAAGAAAGCCGCGACGGCCAAGATTCCGGATGCTGATACCTCCGCGTCTCTAGGTGCTGAACCAGTCGTGCTGGTGCCCCCTGGCGGAGCCGCCGCCCCGGCGCAAGAGACTGCCGTAGTGGTTGATGACCCGGCTTCGACAACAGTCCAGGCGCAGCCGGCGAAGCGCAAGAAAACTTTGTTCGATTTGTTCAAGGGCAGCGATAACGGCGCGGCCGCAACCACACAGACTGCCGAAGCATCCAATGAGACCGTGATCGTCGAGCCGGTTCCCGAACAACAGAATTCAGCTGGCACCACAGTCGCTGCACTGCCCGATACCACCACCACGCCGCAGATCGCCAAGCCGACGGTTGCCGCGGGTACCGGCTATCTGGTGCAGCTTTCCTCGTTCCGCACCCAGGCCGAGGCTCAGGCCGAATATGGCGTGCTCAGCGGGAAATATCCCGCGATCATCGGCGCCATGACGGCCAACATCAAGCAGGCCACCGTCGGAGGCAGCACGCGCTACCAATTGGGCCTTGGACCGACGGCAACCCGTGACCAGGCCGCCAAAGTATGCAGCGCGCTGTTGGCGGCGGGCGAACGCGACTGCCTGGTTCGCAAGCAGCAATAGTTGCCAGATTTTTTCGGATACCCATGAAAACCATTGGCGCCTTCATTTCCGGTTGCGCCGGATTGGCCTTGAGTGCGGAGGAAGAGATTTTTTTCCGGGATTGCAATCCCTGGGGCCTTATCCTTTTCAAGCGCAATTGCCAGACACCCGATCAGCTCAGGAGCCTCACTTCGACATTTCGCAACAGTGTTGGCCGACGCGATGCGCCAGTCTTCATCGATCAGGAAGGTGGCCGCGTACAACGTCTGGGTCCGCCATCCAACGCCTGGCGCAAATATCCTGCTGCCCGGAGTTTCGGCGATCTCTATGCCAGCGATCCCTTGCGCGCATTGCGTGCAGCGCGTCACGTGGGGCGCTTGATGGCGGAGGATTTGATTGGCGCTGGCATCACCGCCAACTGCGCGCCGGTGCTCGATGTGCCGCAACCAGGCAGCCATGAAGTGATTGGCAGCCGCGCCTATAGCGCCAAGCTGGAGGAGATCATGGCATTGGCGCGCGCCCATGCGGCGGGTTTTATCGATGGTGGTGTGCTGCCGGTGATCAAGCACATTCCCGGTCACGGCCGCGCCAAGGCCGACAGCCATCTGGCACTGCCAGTCGTCGATGCGACGGCGAAAGAACTACGCGAGGTGGATTTTCCGCCCTTTGCCGCTTTCGCCGACGCTCCCATGGCGATGACGGCGCATGTGGTTTATACCGCATTCGACAAGGAGAATCCGGCCACCCTTTCAGCCGGGATCATCAAAAAAGTGATCCGCCAGCAGATTGGATTTGGCGGCCTGTTGATAACCGATGATTTGTCAATGAAAGCCCTGTCGGGGAGTTTTACTGAAAAAACCACGCGGGCCCTGGATGCGGGCTGTGATGTGGTTCTTCATTGCAGCGGGGTGATGACCGAGATGGTTGAAGTGGCAAATGCCGCCGGAGTGCTCAGGGGCAAGGCATTGCGGCGGGCACGGACGGCATTGAAATCAGCGCGCAAGCCCCAGGTGTTTGACCGCAAAGCCGCACTAAAGGATCTCGCAGCCCTCGTCGCCGGGTGAAACTGGGGATAAGGTGATTGGCGGGCATCGAATCAACGGCTGGTCCTTGGTAGGTCTGAGGAAACGTAATGGGGAGACCGAGTGCTTGAGTGGTCCTGAAACAGAACAGTTGACGCAATCCTGGCCGGACGGTGACGGGCGAATCCGGGTTGAGCCAGTTGCGGACGAACCCGAAGCGCTGATCGTCGATGTCGATGGTTTCGAGGGCCCGCTCGACCTGCTGCTTGAACTTGCCCGCCACCACAAGATCGACTTGGCCCACATTTCCATTCTGGCGCTGGCCGAACAGTATCTGGCGTTTATCGAAAAGGCCCTGAAGCTGCGGCTGGAACTTGCCGCCGACTATCTGGTAATGGCGGCTTGGCTTGCCTATCTGAAATCGCGCCTGCTTATTCCATCTCCTCCGGGTACGGAGGATGAGTTGCCGGAAGACATGGCGGCGCGGCTGACTTTCCGTTTGCAGCGCCTGCAAGCCATGCGCGATGCTTCGGCAACCCTGCTAACGCGGAATTTGCTGGGCCGCGATGTGCATGGACGCGGCGCTTCCGAAGCGCTGGTCTTCGATACCAAGCGCGAGTTCGCCGACAATCTCATCGATCTGCTCAAAGCCTATGCCGAGCGCCGCCAGAAGAAGGCCCGGCATCAAAGCTATACGGTGCGCAAGTTGCCGACCTGGTCGATCAAGGAAGCCCGCAGCGCATTGCAACGGCTCATGGGGGGGATGACCCACTGGGGCACGATGGACGTGTGGCTGGCGCAATATCTGCTCGATCCGGCAATGAAACGCTCGGTCACCGCATCAAGTTTCACCGCAAGTCTTGAACTCGTCCGCGAGGGCGCACTTGAAATGCGCCAGGAAGCTGCATTCAAACCGATCTACATGCGCCGCCGCGCCACTGCGGCCTGAGTGCTGACGAACGTTAGGGAGAGTAAGACCGATGCAGACCACCGTGGCCGCCGCCGGGATTGAAGAGGTCAGCGATACCGTGACTATCGATGAGAGATCCAACGATGAAGACAAAGCCGTCGTGGCACTCCATCCGCGCGCCGACCGCAATCAGCATTTGCGCATCGTCGAGGCAGTATTGTTTGCCGCCGCTGAACCAGTGGCGATCGAGAAAATTCAGAGTTTCCTGCCGGAAGGTGCGGATGTTGTTGCATTGCTTATTGACTTAAAGACCAACTATGCCAATCGCGGCGTCAATCTGGTTGAGGTCGCGGCGAAGTGGACGTTGCGCACCGCCGATGATTTAAGTTTCATTCTGCGCCGGGAAGCGGTGGAACAGCGCCGCCTGTCAAAAGCTGCTCTCGAAACTCTCGCCATCGTAGCCTATCATCAACCGGTGACCCGTGCCGAGATCGAGGATATTCGCGGCGTTTCAATTTCCAAAGGCACGCTTGATATTCTGCTCGAAGTGGGCTGGGTCAAAATGCGCGGACGCCGGCGCTCGCCTGGAAGGCCCGTGACTTACGGCACGACGGAGGCATTCCTTAGCCATTTCGGCCTTAACGAAGTGAGCGATCTGCCGGGCCTGCAAGAGTTGAAGGGGGCAGGGCTTCTCGATGCCAATCTGCCACCAGGCTTCGATATTCCGCTGCCGCGCGGGGCGGATGAACTGAGCGCTGACGAAGACCCCCTTGATGGTGACGAGCAGGCGCCACTGGAAATGCACCTGCCCGAACCCACGGACGAGCCGCCGCCGGCCAGTTGAATTTACCTTAATCGTTCATCCTGTTTCTCAATAACCCAATCTTTACCATGACTTGGGCTGGCGAAACCGCGCGCTTTCGACTAAAAGTTTAACTGTCTTCAAAAACTGCTCCAACCGCCACTCCACTGGCCGGGAGCGGGACTAGGGGCGGGGCGGCACGGACCGAGATTTCCAAATCGCCCCGCCGGCACTATTTACCCTGTACCCCGCGATTCAGGTTCGCCGCATCTCCTGAACCAAGGGGTCAGCCGGTCCGGGCCGGATTTGGGTGGCCTCCCCAAGTCCATAAACCCGGGCCGGCACCTACCCAAAAAACCAAAGGCACCGCTGGTGGCGGTGCCTCATGCAGTCGCATCGGCGGCCGGATTACTTGATCTTGGTTTCCTTGAACTCGACGTGCTTGCGCGCCACCGGATCATATTTCTTCAATGACATTTTCTCGGTCTTGGTGCGCGAATTCTTCTTGGTCACATAAAAATATCCGGTGTCGGCAGTCGACGCCAGCTTGATCTTGATAACATTGCCTTTGGCCATAATTGTCTCCAAACCTGTTTGACGGCGATAGACCCCAAAGACCGGCGATTGTCAAGGTTTGGGTCAGAGTTGGAACGCAGGGTTCAGATCGTCTCCTCCAGCCAGCTTTTCTGGCGCCAGTACTGAAAACTCACTGGGCAATCGGGACCGGGTAGCTGGCCCTGATCGAGATAGGGTTTGAGGCGGCGCAGGATATCCTTGGTGATCGACGGCAGATCGAGTGCCAGGGTTTCGCCGAGGCTGAACCAGTTGAGGGTCAAGAGTTCGCCCGAGCCATCGTGATGGGGCGCATCGAGATTTCCAACATACTCCGCATCGGCCACGAAGAAGCGCGAGTCAAAGCGCCGCGAGCGCCCCGGCGGCGTTATGGCGCGAGCGAAATAGATGAGGCCCGAAAGATCGGGGGCATCGTCTGGTGTGCGTCTGCCCAACAGCAAGCCGGTTTCCTCGAAGGTCTCGCGCACTGCGGCCACCGCGAGGCCGCGGGCGATCGCCGGCGATGACCGCGAACCCATGCGCTGCATAAGTTTTGCCAACACCGCCGCGTGCATATCCTGTGCTGGCTTGACTCGGGCATCGCTGGCATCGCGCTTGCCGCCGGGAAATACATACTTGTTTGGCATAAAGGCATGGCCACCATGGCGTTGGCCCATGAGAATACGCGGGACGCTGGTGTCACGGCGCACCAGAATGAGGGTGGCTGAATCGTGCGGACGATCAGCCATCGCTATCGGGTCCGAGTGAATCGAAACCGTGCATGCGCAATGCCCACTGCAGTCCGACGATAGCGCCCTTGACCGAGGGCAAAAGCGCAAACGTCAGCGCCAGTGTAAGTGTGGGCCACAGCACGAAATGAACCGACAGCGCCGGATGCCACACCCGTTCGACAATCAGCATGGCGGGAACGACGATGTGGCCAACAATCATCATGGTGAAATAAGGTGGCGCGTCATCGGCGCGCTGATGGTGCAGGTCTTCGCCGCAGTGATTGCAGGTGTCGGCCACTTTCAGGAATGCACGGAACATGTGGCCCCTCCCGCAACCGGGGCAGCGCCGGTTGAAGCCGCGCCACAACGCTTGCCGCTTTGAACGCTGCGTTTGGTTGCCGGAGAATGCCAGGGTCATTTCCGCCGCCCTTTTCTTGGCGTCTGCCGTGACACTCGCGTGGCGCGGCGGGAGACGGGTTTACCCGGCCGGGCCTCGGATACGACTTCAAAACGCATGCCGCCAGAAACCGGTGTGGCCTCAACCAGCCGCACCTCAAGGCGGTCGCCCAACTGCCAGGTGGCGCCGCTGCGCTCGCCGATCAAGGCGTGCCGGGTCTGGTCATAGACGAAGTAATCGCTGCCCAATGTCGTCACCGGCACAAAGCCATCGGCACCGGAATCATCCAGCGTCACGAACAATCCCGCCCCCACCACGCCACCGATGCGGCCACGGAATACGGCACCTGTCTGGGTCGCCAGATGCGACGCAATGAGCCGGTCCACCGTCTCGCGCTCGGCCGCCATGGCCCGGCGTTCGGCGGCGGAAATCAGGTCGGCGGTGTCGTTGAGCCGGGCAATATCCTCCGTGGACAGACCATCGTCGCCAAAGCCCAGCGCCGAGACCAGGGCGCGATGCACAATCAAATCGGCATAGCGCCTTATCGGTGAAGTGAAATGCGCATAGCGCCTGAGCGACAGGCCGAAGTGGCCCTTGTTGTCAGCCGCATAAACTGCCTGCGCCTGGGTTCGCAGCACCACCTGATTGACCAGATGCTGGTAATCCTTGCCCTTCACCTGATCGAGAATCTTGTTGAAGTGCTTGGGCCGCATCACCTGGCCGATCGGCAGCACCATATCGACGGTGCGCAAGAATTCCGCCAGCGCGCGGACTTTCTCCTCTGAAGGCTGCTCATGCACGCGGTAGAGCAGGGGAGTCTTCTTGGCCTCTAGTTCCTCGGCGGCCGCGACATTGGCCTGGATCATGAACTCCTCGATCAGCTTGTGGGCATCGAGCCTAAGCGGCGTCACCACGCGTTCAATCAAGCCATGGGCATCGAGAATCAGCTTGCGCTCGGGGAGATCGAGTTCAAGGGGCTGGCGCGCCGCACGGCCCTTCATCAGAATGGCGTAAGCCTGCCACAAGGGTTTCAGCACCGGTTCCAGCAGCCCATCGGTCTTGCCGGAGCTTCGGCCATCAATGGCGGCTTGCGCTTCCTCATAGGAGAGCTTGGCGGCCGAGCGCATGATCACCCGCTCGAATTTATGTTTTGTCTTGCGCCCCACCCTGTCGAACGACATGAAACAGGCGAGCGCCGGGCGGTCCTCTTTCTCGCGCAGCGAACACAGATCATTGGAAATGCGTTCGGGCAGCATCGGCACCACGCGGTCGGGAAAATACACCGAATTGCCGCGAATGCGCGCCTCGCGGTCGAGTGCTGTACCGGGCCGCACGTAAGTTGCCACATCGGCAATGGCGACGATCACTTCGAGGACGCCGGTTGCGGCATCGATCTCCGCCCACACCGCATCATCATGGTCGCGGGCATCGGGCGGATCGATGGTAATCAGCGGCAGCTTGCGCAAATCCATGCGTTTTCCGTGCGCGAATGTCTTGAGCGCCTCGGATTCTTCAATCACCCGTTCGGCGAATTCCTGGGGTATGCCGTGCTGGTGAATGGCGATGAGCGAGATATTTCGCTGGTTGCCAAGATCACCCAAACGCTGGCGTACCCTTGCCATCGGCAGGCCGCGCCCGCGCTCCGTGGAAATTTCAACCTCGACCAGCTCGCCATTCAAAGCACCATTTTCATCGCCGGCGAGCACCTGCAATTCATTGCGCGCCTTCTTGTCGACGGGAATAATGCGGGCGCCATGGCCCTTGACGATCCGGTAAACGCCAAGTACGCGCTTGGATGTATCGGACAGTTTGCGGATAATCCGGGCGCGGAAGCGGTAATGGCCCTCGCGGACGGGTTCGATCCTGGCCAGCACCCGGTCACCCTTGCGCGGTGGTTCGCCACCTACGATGACAACGCGCGGCGGCTTGCCGGCAACGCGTTCATCCCATTCGATGGGTTCGGCATAGGCTTCGCCATCCTTGTCGATGCCGGTTACTTCCAGTACCGCAACCGGGGGCAGGGCGGAGGTATCAATCAGCTTCTTCATGCGTTTGGCGAGCTTGCCCTCATCCGCCATCTGCTTCAGCAACGCCTTCAATGCAATCTTGTGCGCCCCCTTGATAGCGAATGCCCGCGCGATCTCGCGCTTGCCGACGGTTCCTGGCGAGGTCTGGATAAATTCGAGTATCGCCGCCTCGGCAGGAAGACCGGCTTTGAGTTTTTGCATCTTTGCCATGGCGTTAGAGATAGCTGGAACCGGCGAAGTCCGGAAGGGACCGTGTGGGCGGTGCCAATCTTATTGGTTCACTCGGCAGCGGCTTTTGCCGGGACTTTGGCTTTCCTTGTCTTTGCGGCTTTCTTCTTCACCGGCGCTTTCTTTTTCTTCGCCACCGGCTCCTTGCCGGACCGTGCGACGATCAGGGCAATGGCTTCATCCATGGTGATGGCTTGCGGGTCCATGTCCCTTGGCAGCGTTGCATTGATCTTGCCGTGTTTCACGTAGGCGCCGTAACGCCCCGTCATCACTTGAATATTGCCGCCACCCTGGGGATGGGCTCCGAGGTCCTTGAGCGCGCCCTGCTTCGGACGGCTGAAACCCTTCAGCTTTTTCTCGGCCAGCAGGTCGACGGCGCGGTTGATGCCGACGGTGAATACCTCGTCGGGCGATTCAAGATTGGCATAGCTGCCGTCATGCAGAATGAAGGGCCCATAGCGGCCAAAATTGGCGACGATGGGTTTACCGGATTCGGGGTGGAGGCCGATTTCGCGCGGCAGCGACAGTAACTTAAGCGCCACTTCCAGACTTATGTTTGCGGGATCAGTACCCTTGGGGATTGAAGCGCGGCGTGGTTTTTCACCCTCGACCGCCTCGCCCAATTGCAGATAGGGGCCAAAGCGCCCGGCCCGGCGCGTAACCTTTTCGCCGGTTTCTGGATCAGCACCGAGTTCGATACCTTCGCTGGGAACCGAGGAAGCGGACTCATTGCCCGCCGTCATCGGCCTGGTGAACTTGCACTCGGGATAATTCGAGCAGCCGACGAAGGAACCGAACTTGCCGAGCTTGAGCGATAGCTGGCCATTCTCGCAACCGGGGCAGGAGCGCGCATTGCCGCCATCGGCGCGGGCCGGGAAAATATGCGGCGCCAGAATATCATTGAGCGCATCGAGTACATTGGTGACGCGCAGTTCCTTGATGCCGCCAACGGCAGCAGTAAAATCTTTCCAGAAATCACGGAGCACCTGCTTCCAGTCGAGTTCGCCGTTCGAGACGCGGTCCAATTGTTCTTCAAGGTTCGCGGTAAAATCATATTCGACGTAGCGGCCGAAAAACGATTCCAAAAACGCCGTAACAACGCGGCCCTTATCCTCGGGGATCAACCGCTTCTTGTCGAGCCTCATGTAGCCGCGGTCGCGCAGAGTTGACAGGATCGACACATAGGTCGACGGGCGGCCGATGCCCAATTCTTCCAGCTTCTTGATGATAGAGGCTTCCGAATAGCGCGGCGGCGGTTCGGTGAAATGCTGGTTGGCGGCAATGCCGTTGACGCCAATTGAATCGCCGCGCGCCATGGCCGGAAGGCGGCGGGCGTCTTCATCCTCTTCGTCGTCGAGGTCCTCGTGATAGACTTTGAGAAAGCCATCGAACTTCACCACCGAACCGGTGGCGCGGAAACTGTAATGTTTGCCGTCGCGGCCATCAGCACCGAGATCGGCGGTGGTGCGCTCCATCTCGGCACTTTCCATCTGGCTGGCGATGGTGCGCTTCCAGATCAATTCGTAAAGTGCAAACTGATCGGCATCGAGCGACTTCCGCAGGCTGGCGGGAAGCAACGAAAGTTCGGTCGGGCGAATCGCCTCATGGGCTTCCTGGGCGTTCTTCGCCTTGGTGGTGTATTGCCGTGGGCTCGATGGCAGATAGGGTTCGCCGAAATTCTTGAGAATGGCATTGCGGGTGGCGGCGATCGCCTCGGGCGCCATGTCGACGCCATCGGTTCGCATATAAGTA
Source organism: Hyphomicrobiales bacterium (assembly GCA_031364405.1). Taxonomy (GTDB): domain Bacteria; phylum Pseudomonadota; class Alphaproteobacteria; order Rhizobiales; family Aestuariivirgaceae; genus Aestuariivirga. The sequence goes on along the minus strand of JANLWG010000403.1, from coordinate 998 downwards.
ATGAGACCGACGGTCTCGCCACCGATATCGGCGCCCTCATAGAGCCGCTGCGCCACCTGCATGGTTTTGGCCGAGGAGAAACCCAACTTGCGCGAGGCTTCCTGCTGCAACGTCGAGGTACGGAACGGCGCGTAGGGATGACGCCGCGCCGGTTTGCTATCGATTGTGTCAACCGTGAAGCGCTGGCCCTTCACCGCCTGCTCGATGGCGCGCGCCGTGGCTTCATCCTTGATGTCGAGCTTGGCCACTTTCTGGCCGCCGATTGCATTGAGGGCGGCGCTGAACCCGGCCCCCTTGGGCGTCACGAACTTGCCGTCGATGCTCCAGTATTCCTGGGCGCGGAAAGCCTCGATCTCGAGTTCACGGTCGCAAATCAGCCGCAACGCCACTGATTGCACCCGGCCCGCCGAGCGCGATCCCGGAAGTTTGCGCCACAATACCGGAGACAGCGTAAAGCCCACCAGATAATCCAGCGCCCGCCGCGCCAGATAGGCATCGACCAATGCGGCATCGACATCGCGCGGGTGGCGCATCGCCTCCAGCACCGATTGCTTGGTAATGGCATTGAATACCACGCGCTGCACGGCCTTGCCCTTAAGGGCTCCTTTCTTCTTGAGCACCTCCAGCACATGCCACGAGATTGCTTCGCCCTCGCGGTCGGGGTCGGTGGCAAGGATCAGGCGGTCGTCGCTCTTGAGGGCTGCCGCAATGTCAGCGAGGCGCTTGGCCGACTTGGTGTCGACCTCCCAGGACATCTCGAAATCCTCGTCGGGCAGCACCGAACCGTCCTTGGCCGGCAGGTCGCGGACATGACCGTACGAGGCCAGAACAGTAAAGTCCTTGCCAAGGTATTTGTTGATGGTCTTGGCCTTGGCTGGCGATTCGACGACGACGACAGTCATTCAGTATCCTGATTTGTGAGCGGGTAGGGCTCATATAGGCATCTTTCTGCCGCCGCAAGCACAGCCACGCTCGCCCTTTTGCAATGAAATACAACT
>JANLWG010000389.1:0-12064 GCA_031364405.1 Hyphomicrobiales bacterium | reverse complement strand
CCTTGCTGAAGCGGCACCCGGTTTTCAGCGTGAATTGGGCTTTGCCCGCATGGGTTTCGCGTTGGGATTCCGCCAGCGCGATAAGCTCGGTGGTCCGCAGATAGGCACTTTCGAGCTGCACCGATTGCTGGATCGTCTTTTGCAGCCTTGCCATGAAGTCGGCAATCTTGAACAGAAGAACGCCACTGACGATCAGTTCAGCGAGGGGAATGTTCCAGAGAACGTGTGCCGAATAAACGCCGACGGAGGCAAGAATCACCGTTATCGCGTCATTGCCATGGGTTACGCCATTCTTTGCCAATTCGCCGGTGATCAGTGTGCGCCGCAGTCGCTTCAAGGTGCGTCCGAGAGCCTTCTGCATCGGCAAATAGCGATGCATGGTCTTCAGCGCCTTGATGTTAGCCAGCATGTCAACGACGTAGACGGTGAGTTCGGAGGTGCGATCAGTCTGCTTGTACCCCGCCCGCTTTGATATCCAGATCAACTTGTTGACGCCCAGTGCAATCAGCGCCCCGATCACCAGGCCGACGAGCGCGAGCTGCCAGTTCAGAACAACCGCAACCATGCCGTAGAGCACGGCGAGAACCAGCGTCGAGATGAACTGCGCGGCTTGCAGGTAAGCATTGCCGGCGCGTGTCGCGTCGTTGCTGATTGTATTGGCGAAGCGACCGCTATGCTGTTGGCTGTAGAATTGCCAGTTCGCGTCGAATATGGCCGCCAGCAGGCGCTGTCGCAACCGTATGGAAACCCGCGCAGCGGCAATACCGGCATAGGACATGACGGAGAATGCGATTATCGATTTAATCACAAGCGCCGTGGCGACGATGAGAACCAGATTGCCGAAGCTCGGGTTGATTCCAAACGAGCCGACAAAATCCAGTATCGCCTTGTTGAGTGCCGAGGAGACTCCGCTCTGGCCGGCGATCGCCGTCAGTGCGGGCAGCAGTGCGCTGACACCGATCGCTTCGGCGGCGGCGCCGAGCAGCAGGCTGAACAGAACAAGGAATGGCCAGGTACCTTCGGCGCCGAAAAATACCTTGAAAACATGCTTCATTGCGAATTTCTGAGCGTCGGGAAGATCAGCATAGTCTGGCTCTCGGGTTTACAGGTTCTGGATGGTCAACTCAAGCGGCGGGCGCTGAGGTCTGTTACGCGGAGCCAGGAGGTCTAGCCGGGGCGGCGCGGTTCATTCATATGACCGGGATCGGTAGATCCAACGCAACGGCGCGGATAGGACCCGGGCGACGGTGCTGGGCAACCACGGAAGTTTCGTCTGCCAGGCCTGCGTGGGGGATATCTTCAATCCCCTGACCCAGTTGCCTGCGATCTGATGCTGAACGACGTCGGCGCCGATACCTTCGGCAAGTCTGCGGGCGATGTCGCGGGCCTCGCCGTCGCCCAGCACGCCTTTGAGATACCAGCTCTGGTCCGCGACGAAATCCTCATACAAAACGCGAAAGCCGCCATCGCGGCGGAGAACACGCGCGCACATGGCATTGCGAACCGCCCATTTGCCGATGATGCGGAGTACGCGGGTCCGTTCGTATCCGCTGGCGTGCGGCTTGGCACTGCCATCGCGGTGGCGGGCTCTCTGGGTGCGCGAATAGATGATGCCGCGCGGATCGCGGATCAGATTGGTCATCCTGACGTCGAGGCCCGGCGTCGCGTTGAGTAACGCGGCGTAGCGCATCGTCTTCGACGTATCGACGATGATGGATGCGCCCGACACGTCGCGGATCGATGCGTAGAGTTTGCCGAGGGGGCCGATTAAGTCTTCAAACCCATCCGGTCTGCCGCGCGGAAACCGCCATGCAAGCCAGAGCAGGCCGAGTTTGCCGGCGAGGCTGTCCTTGCGGTTGACGAACGCGGCGGTCTGGCGCACTTCTTCCGTATCAAAACCGCCGAAAGCCCGCAGAAAGACGGCCGACCAGAAGGGACAATCGCGAAACCTGACCCCGCAGCCGCAAGTCTGGTTTTCGGTCAGCCCGTCGCGCCAGACCTCGCGGATTTCGCCCGCATACACATGACCGTCCGCAAGTCCCAGGACCGAGCCGACGAGCGTCGAGCCCGAGCGGGAATGGCTTGCAAGATAAATGATGGGAATGCCGGGTTCGCGCTGCCCCTTGGCTCGATCTTTCTCCATGGCGCCCGCTATAGCGGCTTCCGCCGGTGACCCGCAAGCCGCGAGGGCCGCCGCCGCTCTTGATCGCGGAGGATGCTTCCTGTAGGGGTGCACTCCCATTTGCAAGCACAGGATAAGCCAATGCGGGGTCCAGCCAAAGCCCTTGCCGTGCAGTCGCCGCTGCGTTATCGCATCAGCTGCGGCATGAACCTGTTTCTGGCCAAGCGCCTCAAGGTTCCGCGCGTTCCCGCCATTCGCATCGCCCGCGCCTTCAACATCATGGCGACGCCTTTCGCGCAGATGCGGCGCAAGCGGCTGGCGCAGGACATTATCCGGGAGCGTCACGCAGGGACCAGACAGATCGTCATCGACCAGCGCAATGGCTATGCCTTCGTTGCGGCGGACGCCTTACCTGAAATCGGACCGGCCGTTGCCGAGGCTGCGCGGGTCTATGCCGCCGCCGCCGGGAAGCACGCGCTCGATCTTGGCGATCAGGGCACTTCGCGCAAGACCTTCATGCAATATGCGGCCAATGGTGCAGACACTAGCCAGTGCCGCGACATCATGAAGCTGGCGCTGGCGCGGCCGCTGATCGACGCCGTCACGGAATATCTCGGAGAGGTGCCGGTGATTGGCAATGCCTCGATCCTGGTGAGCGTGCCGAACGAGAGCCAGGTCGGCAGCCAGCTCTATCACCTCGATTTCGCCGACGAGAAGCAGATCAAGTTCTTCATCTATGCCGATGCCGTCACCACCGACAACGGACCGTTCACCTTCACCCCCGCGCCGGTCACCGGCGAACTGGTCAAGGCCTACAATTACGACCGCGGCCGGCTCTCTATCGAGCAGGTGCAGAAGGCTGTCGGCGCGGACCGCGAAATCCAGGTGACGGGCCCAGCCGGCACGGCACTCCTGTGCGACACCTCACGCTGCCTGCACTATGGCTCGAACCGCAACAAAACGACGCGCGTTGTGATCCTGATCCAGTATGTGTCGCTGGCCGTTCCCGAACAGCCGCCGGTAGTGTGGCCGGTGGAAGACCTTGCGCGAGACCTCAATCTCGACCCGATCCAGAAAATGGCACTGTCGCTCTGACCGGTCAGACGACTTCCGTCAGATCGGGATAATCGAGCAGGAAGTTCGCCCACAGGAGATCGAGCTCGGTGTCGATGTTGGCGAGGATGCCCTTGATGAGGACGGCGCCCCACTTGGGACCGCGGATACCCTTATGCTCGACCAGGCACTCACGCGTCATGGCGTAGGCGATGCCGTTGCGGATGAACAGCGGCATGAGCTGCTGGCGGGCGATGATCGTGGCGCCCGCCTCGTCATGGAAGGCGAGGTCGCCGGACTCCGAGAGTTCAAGTTGCTTGAGCGGATGGGTCTTGGTATCGGCCTCGCTGACCGTCCACACGGCATCGTAGTTGCCGTGAACCAGATGAGCGACCGTCCGAGTGACGTGCTCTGGCGTGCGTCCGGGAGACGTCGGTTGCAGCATCACCACGATGTCGTATGTGGTGTTGTCGATGCGCTCCATTTCGGTAAGTGCGTGGATCAGCACCTGCCAGTCGCTGATGATGGAGCCCGCAATATACTCTGGCCGGACGAAGGGTGCCGCGAGACCTGATTGCTCCGCCACGCGCGCGATCTCGGAATGATCAGTGGAGACCACGGCGCGATCGACCCAGGGCAAGTTGGCGGCAACGCGTCCTGCCAGTGCCACCAGCGGAACGCCGCCGACGGTGCGCAGGTTCTTCAGCTTCACGCCCTTCGATCCGCCACGGGCGGGAACGACGACGAGAACGCGGCGGCCTTCAAACATCGGAAACTCCCAGAATGCGGCCAGCCTCGGCCAGATCGGCGGGCTGGCGGATGGCGATGAAACGGCAGCCGTTGGCGCGCGCGGCTTCTTCATCAGAAACGCCGTCGCCGATCACCGCGACGCGTGTGGCCGCAAAGCCGCCGTTGCGCAAGACGCTCGCAACCTTCGCTACCTTGACGGTGGGGTGGCCCTCGACGGTGCAGAAATGTCCCGACCAGCCGCGTGCCGCGACGTGGGCGCGAACCGTCTCGCGCGGCGTGTTTGAGCACACGTGAAGCTGCATGCTTGGCGCAAGGGTCGCAAGAATTACGCTGGCACCGGGCAGTTCAGCCGCGCGCCGCACGGCTGCCTCGGATAACTCGCCGTAGCGTTCGATCAGGGCATCGGGCGAGGGTCCGGTCGCGAGGGGCCCGGCCAGCATAAGCTCGATCATTCGCGGGATCACCCGATTGCGCGAGCCATCGGGGTCATCGGTGAGCACGCGCGCCACGATGGCGCGGTGCTGCTCGGTATCGGGGAAGATGGCGAAGAAGGCATCGCGCTTTACCGTGGCCGAATCGACGAGAGTCCCGTCGAAATCGAACACGGCAGCATCAAATGGCATGCTTGGCGCGGAAATAGGCAAGCCAGTTGTCGACTTTCGTCTTGCGATCGTCGCGCGGCATGCGGGCGATCGAGGGATCTTCGTAGAAGGAGTCGTTGTTGAAGTGGGTCGTCGACACTTCCTCGAAGATACAGCCGTCGAGGGTGGCGAACTTGTGCCACTGGTTGGGTTCCACCAGGAAGGTGTCGCCGGGCACCATGCGGATCTTCTCGCCATCCTTGACGATCTCGAGGTCACCGTCGAGCAACTGGAAGGTTTCTTCCTTCTGCTTGTGAAAGTGGTAGGGGTGCTTTTGCCGGGGCAGCTGGATCACCAGCTTCTTGGCATAGGAGCGGTTGATGCAGGTGATGATGATGGCGCCAAATTCGCGGAAGCGCTTCAGGCCGTAGTGATGCGAAATCTCGATGGCCGCATCTTCGTTGATGCTGATGTTGGCCTTGTTGAGCATGCCGCGCACCTGCAGCATGATCTGGTATACGGCTTCCTCGTCGCTGTGACCCTGGCCGCCGATCCCTGAATCGAGAGCTTCACCGAGCGCGTAGTCACGATCGGCGACAAGGCCCGGACGCCACTCGCCGGACACGAGCTTGCCTTCTTGCACCGGCATGGCGAAGAAGACATCATTGCGCTGCAGCGTCTCGCCCTTGGCGATGGCACGCTTGGCATAGGTGCCGCGCTTCAGCTCGAACAGTGTCTGGCGTTCGGCCTCGGAGGTGGGTGCGCGCTCTTCCTTGCCCAGCATGGCGCGGGCGTTGTGGAAAGCGGCAATCCACTTCTCCAGCTGTTCGGGCGATGAGGAATAGGCGTTCAGCTTGTGCTTGCCGGTGTTGAGGCCGACGTGACGTTCGAACAGACGAGCGCCGAGTGCGTAGGCCACCTGCACGGCGGAGGTGTTGTTCTGGTCTTCATGGGTCGACCAGCCGATTGGCACCATGCGATAGCGCTCGCGCATCGCGGCGATCTGGTTGAGTTGCAGCTTGTCGTCGGGCGTGGGATAAAGCGCCACGCAATGCATCAGGGCGAAATCGACACGCTCGGTCTCGAGGAAGTTCACCAGCCAGTCAACCTCGTCGGTGCGCAGTCCGGCGGTCGAGACCACCACCGGCTTGTTGACGCGGGCGACCTTCTCAAGCAGCGGCCAGTCGTCGGCCGAGCAGCTGGCGATCTTGATGATGTCGAGGCCCATGTCGCAGATGATGTCGACCGATTCCTCGTCGAAGGGCGTGCACATCGTGAGCATGCCCTGGGCGCGGACGTGATCAGCAAGCTTGGCGAAGGCATCCATCTCCAGACGCGTTTCCGAGAACCGTTTGACGTATTTATGGTCGGTGCGGGCCTTGAAGTCGGGATGTATGAAGCTGTCGAGTTGGCGGAACTGGAATTTCAGTGCGCCTCTGGCCTTGCCTTCGCGGTTGACGCGGCCCACTTCGGAAACAATGCGCTTGGCATGGTCGATGTCGCCCTGGTGGTTGTTGGCGAGGTCGTAGACGAAGAGGTTGCTGAAGTCGAAAGAACTGGACATCATGTTTCCAATCAAAGAAGTGCTTCGGGCGTGTAGCCCTTTTGCCAATCGATCCGCACGCGGCGCCCGCTCTGGTGTGAACGGAATGCCGCGGCGATCACCATCAGGGTGTCGAGACCGCACTCGAGCGCGACTGGCGAATTCTGAACCTTGCCCAAGAGCACATCCTGCAGATGGGCGATCTCAGCCTTGAAGTCGTCGGCGCGCGTCTTGGCGAACAGCGTCTCGGTCGAGGCCTCGCCGTTGCCGGCGATGACAGCGTCGTGGCCGGGCTTGTGGTTGACGCGCCAGTCCACGAAACCATCGCGGCCCTGGATGCGGCAGGATTTCTCGGCGGGAGCCGTTACCACATCTTGGATGACATCGCCGACAAGACCGTGCTCGGTCCGCAGCGTAATGTAGCAGAGCCGGTCATAGGAAACGCCGCCGTCCTCGACCATGTCGAGCATGGCGCTGACCTCGGCTACCCGGCCAGCGCCGATGATGTTGGCGAAGTGCTGCCAGATGTTGATGCCGTGGGAATGCTCGCCCGCCGAACCGCCGCCACGGCTTGAAAAGCCGAGATACGACGCAGCCGGACCCGGCAGCCAGGGATGCGCCTTGAAGATGCCGCCCCAGTGCTCGCGCGTGCGCGCCGAAATCGTCGCGACCGGGCCGATGACACCGGTCTTAAGGGCAGTCTCGGCGGACAGCGTGTTCTGGCCCAGCGTGTGGTTGTAGCCGACGGCGGCGAAGATCCCGGCCTTTGTGACTCGGGCGTGGAGCTCCGCGCAGCCGGCGAGGCCGGGACCCGCGAGGGGCTTCTCGATGACCAGGGCCCGGGGTGTCATCTTGTCGAGAACGGCGTTGGCCAATCCGATATGGCTGTCGGGGGGCGTGCCGATGAAGACGACGTCTGCCGGATCGTCCATGGCGGCGCGTGAATCCTTGAGGATGATGGCATCGTCCCAGGCGCCGTAGCGGGAGGGATAGATGCTGGTGCGCGCGCGCTCTAGGGCGGCGGCGTCGTTGTCGGTGAGTGTCACCGCCCAGCCGTGACTGCGCGCCGCGTTGGCCAGATGGTTGCCGATCGAGCCGGCGCCGATGATCTTGATCGAAAACATTCGAGGTCCCGTATTACGGATCGAGGGGGGTTCTAGTAGAAAAGAATCGAAACGTCACCTAGTCCTTTGGCGCCCACTTGGCGTCATCCCCAGAGTTCTGGCCGTCGCCTGCAACCCCTTCCAGCACAAAGATTTGACTGGCAAGAACGCGGTGTCGAACGGGCGGCAGGCCTGGCACCAGGGCGCGCAGGCGCTCGATCCGGGTGTCGATCATCGCCGCGGTGATGCCAGGGAACTTGTGGGCGGTATAACTGGCGCTGCTGGGCGAGCCGGGTCGCTTGGTGGCGATGGCGCGAGAGACCCTGCGCTTGTAATGATTGGTCAGGCCAAGGAGCCGGGTGAGCAGTCCGGGGCGCCGCAGGTTTGCGTGCATTGCCGGATTGTTCTCGAGTGAATCGAGGATGCGGTCGCAGCTCAATTGCCCGTCGACCGATGCGATGTGCTGGCGGAGCAGGGCCTGCTGGCTGGCATCGAGAATATTGCCGAGACTCTTTTCACCATGCAGGGTTTCCCGGACTGCGGCAAAAAGATCGTCCACCGTGTGACAGGTCTGGCTCAGGCCATCGGGCAATTCAACGTCATATTCTTCCGATATAAAAGGCTTGAAGGCAAAGGCCCTGGTGCCGAGGATGGCGGCCTCGACGGCGCTGGTGCAGCCGTTGTGGATGAGCGCTTCGGCAGCCATAATCCAGGGCGGCAGGGGCCCCTCGTGGACGACATGGACGTTGTCTAGTCCCGCCGCCGCTGAAATCCAGATCTGCGGGTCCTCCGACGGGTGCGGCCGGATGATCAGGCTGGCTGATGCCACGGCCCGTGCGAGACCCGGTATCATGGCGCGGAAGGCTTCGAACAGCTGCCTCTTGTGTGCCACAAGACCAGCCTTCAGTTCCTCGCCGCGCTGGTTGTCGCCGCCCTTGGCGGTGCGGAAACGCACGTGCCCCTTGATGAAGTGGTTGACCAGGCTGAAATTCGACGAGACGAGGACGAAACGGCCATAGCGAACCCGCAGGGCATCGGCGTCGGAGGCATAGAATGCAGCGAGTTCGGGCCGCAGCAAATCGACGCGCGGGTTGCCGGCTTCGAGGATTGGCTGGGAGGCGCGATAGCCCTTGAAGCTGCGCCAGACGTCGGCATTGCTTCTGCCCCAAGCATAGAGGATGCGCGGCCGGTTGAAGGTTTCCTCGTCGAGCATCATCAGCAGGGCTTCGTCGGACTGGCGGATCAGGGATTCCTCGTCCAGCGAGACGATGACATGACCCAGTTGCTCGATGAGCCTGAGAACGCGGCGGTTGCCGGTGCGAATACCCTTGGAGAGGTAGACCGAGCGCGGCATTAGCGGCAGTTTCGAATGGATTTCCGTCCGGCCGCCAATGATCACCCGCCAACCGCGCGCCACCGCACGCAGGGCCAGATGCAGCTTGGCGTCAAACTCTCGGCTCAGGGTTTCGACCGGCAATATGAGGGTGCCGGGCACGTGGCCCGATTTTGCAAGACGCTGGTTCATCGCGATGGGCGGCACTCCTAGCACCAGCGTCTGCCGGTTGCAAATCTCCCGGGGCCCGACCCAGGCAAGTTGCCGCACTGGCTTTCGCCGCCCGCGCGCATTATAATTTGACAATCAGTTTATCATCCGCCCGACCGGAGCCCATCATGAAAAATACCGTTTTCATCCACACCAACGGCAAGCAGATCGCTGGAGCCATCGCCTCTGCCCATTCGCTCAAGTGCAACTCGTGCAATCCCGATGCGTTCGACGTGAAGATCATCCGCCAGGACGAGATCGCCTTCTTCAAGGACTTCGAGGGCCGCAAGTTCCTGCGCGCCGGCAGCTGGCGCAGCTGGAGGAACGACGACCTGCAATCTTTCACGCCGACGCGCTTCATGCCGCCGGAACTGATGGGCTATGAAGGCCGCGCCGTGGTCGTCGATCCCGATGTCTTCGCGGTCGGCGATGTCAACGAACTGTTCACCCGCGACATGGGTGGTAAGGCTGTCATGGCGCGGCGGCGGGAAAGCCACAATGGCCGCGACGACTACATTGCATCGAGTGTCATGCTGCTTGACTGCGCCAAGCTGAAGTACTGGAACGTCCGCCAGCAGTTCGAGGACATGTTCGCCGGCAAGCTCGACTATGAAGACTGGATCGCGCTAGCCAAGGAACCGCGCGGCAGCATCGGGTTCCTCGAGCCGGAATGGAACGATTTCGACCGCCTGACGCCGGCGACCAAGATGCTCCACAACACCAAGCGCCGTACCCAGCCGTGGAAGACTGGCCTGCCCATCGACTTCACCAACCGGGTTCCGCTGATCGGGCGCTTCCTGCCCGAGAACGGCATCCGGCACTGGGGCAAGTACAAGAAGCACCCCGATCCCCGGCAGGAAGCCTTGTTCTTCTCGCTGCTGCGCGAATGCCTCGATGCGGGCGAGATCAGCGTGGCCCAGATCGAAGCGGAAATGCGTGACAACCATGTGCGCCACGACACGCTGGAACTGATCCGCAATGCCGCACCCGTCGGCAAGATCCTTGGAGAAGTAAAACTGGCAGCTTGACCGGCAAAGCGCGCCGACATGGTTGGAAACCGCAAGATCTGGATGCTGCTAGGCAAGCATGCCGGTGACAACGAACAGCTTCGCGAACTCGCCAGCCGTCTCGATGGCGAGGTGTCGCTCAAGAGCCTGACTTTCAACCGCTGGCGTCGGCTGCCGGTTTGGATCATCGGCAAGAGCCTCACAAGCTTGTGTCCGGAAGCCCGGCGCCAACTGACTGAACCTTGGCCCGATCTGGTGATCGCCGCAGGCAGGAGTTCGGCGCCCGCTGCGCTGTGGATCAAGGCAGCATCGGGCGGCAGGACAAGGCTTGTGCAACTTGGCCGGCCAAGGGCGCGGCTCGACGACTTCGACCTAGTGATAACGACGCCACAATATGGTCTGCCCCCGGGTGGCAATATCGTCGAATTGAAGCTGCCGCTTGCCGTCCCAAAATCTGTTGCGCCAGCCGAGATCGAGGGTTGGCTCGCTGCATGGGAGAGCCTTCCCCGTCCATTGATCGTTGTTGTCATTGGTGCTGCCAGGCCACCCTTGTCTCTGGGGACCAGTGAATTGAGGCGGCTGGGACGGCAGGCATCGGATGTAGCGCACGCGCAGGGAGGATCCCTGCTGATCATCATGTCGCCGCGTTCGGAGGCAAACGCCCATGAGCACGTTCTGTCGCAGGTGTCGGTTCCCTTCCGGTGTTACCCTTGGCGTGGAGGGGTCGAAAACCCCTATCAGACCGCTCTGGCACTCGCAGATCGCTTCGTTGTCACTTCCGACAGCGCCTCAATGTTGAGCGAAGTGGTCAGCACGGGAAAACCGGTGGCGGTTTTCCTGCTCCCTGTGTCACGCTTTCATTTCTCATGGAAAGCCCGAAGTGGTCTTGTGGCTTGGCTTGTCCGCAAAGGGCTGCTGAAGCCACCGCGCAACGTCGGCCGCGTCTTCGCCGAACTCCTGCGCGACGGCCATGTGACCCTGCTTGGAAGCGGTCAGACATCAACGAATCCGTTTCAGAGAAACGATGACGAGGCCGTGGCGCGTGTCAGGAAGATTCTTGCTGGCGGGTGATCCCGTTCAGTTGCCGTCTTGAGCTGGGCTGGCCATCGCCACCGCATATCCGTAGCGGGCGAGATCGAGCCCCGTGCTCATCTCAACCACCCGGTTGCTGTGTTCGAGGCTATTGTCTAGTGCCAGTTCAAGCTTTCTCATCAGTGATCGCTTCGTCATGTCGTTCAATCTGTATGGCACTATGCTGCCGACAATGCGCCTCAGACCGAGATGAATCTTCTTTCCGGCCTTTCTGCCGAAGAGAGAGAGTGCGAAACCATTTCCACGCGAACTGCGGATCAGCGGTGACAGGAACCGTAGCGCCGCATAGGAGAAATACTCGGACCTGGCATTCAGTTTGGTGGTGGCGAGAACCTCATCGAGCACCTCAACACCGGCAAAGTTGCAGATGGTGCGGACGAAGCCAGCTGAATCCTGCGCCAACATTTCGAATGGCAGGACCAGGACGTTCTTCGCGCCGAACGACTTCTGATACATCTCGATGAGCCGGTGATAGTGCCAAAAACGCGCTGACACCGAAGGGACTCGCCCATCGTTCTCGCCATTCAGATAATTCTGAATGCTGCGCGAGCCGCCGAATTTCAGATACTGAAAATAGTTCGACAGGATCATGCTGCGCTGCTCGCGAATGACGATCAGGATCTTCGCATGCGGAAATGCCGCCTTGAGCCGGTCAAGAATGAGACGCCGGTCGATGCCGTTTGAAAGCGGATGTCCGCTCAGGCGCTGGCTTGGGTTACGACCAGCTGTCTCAACGCAATCCCAAGCTGGTTTATTGCTCGATCAGTGCCTTTGGCCACACCGGGCCCGATTCACAACGGCCCGGTTTTGGCTTGATCGCCGAGGCGCGCAGCGGCGCGCAGTCGCTCCTGGGCATGCCGGGCGAAGCGCCCACGCTGTTTCGCATGCCCATCGCCGACATGTATGCCGGCATGCACGGCGTGGCGGCCGTTTGCGCAGCGCTCTTGGGCCGCGTGGGCAGCGGCCGCGGGCAACATATCGACATCGCCCTGCACGACTGCATGGTCAGCATGCACGATTACGCCGCCCAGGGCTACCTGCTGAACGGGGCATTGCCCGTGCAAACCGGGCACGATTTGCCCACCAGCACCGTGTATGGCACCTTCACCGCAAAAGACGGCTATTTGGTGATTGCCGCGCAGATGGCTGACACCTGGAAAGCCCTGGCGACATTGATGGGCGGCGACGCCTATGCAGCCCAGGTCGGCCACTGGAACCAGACCGAGCGCAATGCCCACCGCGAAGACATCCTGGCCCGCGTACGCGCCTG
>JANLWG010000304.1:0-4496 GCA_031364405.1 Hyphomicrobiales bacterium | reverse complement strand
CGACTCCGAGAGCGAGGCCTATATTCAGGAAGCGCTGGAGAAGTTGACCGCCAACCGCACCACGCTGGTCATCGCCCACAGGCTTGCCACCGTGCGCAATGCCGACCGCATTCTGGTGCTCGATGGCGGCAGACTGGTGGCGCAGGGTACCCACGCCCAATTGATCAAGAAGAACCCGCTCTATGCCAGATTGGCCAAGCTGCAGTTCAGCGCTCCGTCAGCTTGAGTTCAATACGGCGGTTGCGTGACTTGGCTTCCTCGGTTGATCCCGGGTCAATCGGTTGAAACTCGCCGAAACCCGCCGCCACCAGATGATTGGGAGCTACTCCATTGGCGATCAGGAAATTGACCACCGCAATGGCCCGTCCCGCCGATAATTCCCAGTTGGATTTGAACAGCACCGACAAAATGGGATCGGTGTCGGTGTGGCCATCGACCCGCAGCACCCAGGCGATGTCCGGCGGAATTTCGCGCTCAAGCTGTTTCAGCGCGTCGGCCAGCTTCAGCATTTCCTGCTGGCCCTCCTCGTTCAGCTCGGCAGCGCCTTTAGAGAACAGCACCTCCGATTGAAACACGAAACGATCGCCCACCACCAGAATGTCCGAGCGCTGTGACAGGATCTGGCGCAGGCGCCCGAAGAACTCCGAACGATAGCGCGTCAGCTCCTGGACCTTCTGGGCCAGTGCCGAATTGAGCCGCTTGCCGAGATCGGCAATTTGCGCGTCCGATGCCGCATTGCGGGTCTCCGAATCGCTGAGCAGCTGATTGATCTGCGACAATTGCCGGCGCATGGCGGCGATCTGCTGGTTCAGCAGTTCGACTTTGGCCAGCGCCTCCGACGAGAGACTCTTTTCCTTGTCGAGCGCCGTTTGCAATCCGCTGATGGCGGAACCCGCCGAGCTGCCTTTCTGGTTTTCCGCCTCCAGCATGACAGCAAGACTGGCGGCTTTGGCCTTCTCGGAACTCAGATCGTCCTGCATCGCCAGCAAAAGGGAATCAGCGTCCGCCTTGGCGGTTTTCTCCAGTGCCAAAAGCTGCGTCAATTCGGCGATCTGCGAACGCAATTGTCCCAATGCTGAATCCTGCCCCGAGATTTCGCGCGCCAGCAGAAACTGCGCCACCATGAAAACCGACAGCAGAAATGTGATGACCAGCAGCAACTGCGCCATGGCATCGACAAAGCCCGGCCAATAGGGCGCATCGTCCTGGCGGCGGCGCGACCGTGCAAGGGCCATCGCCTATTCCTCGTCGACGCGCGCCCGGGCGGCGCGTTGCGGCTGGCCCGAGACGCGAATGAGCAGGCGCTGGATTTCATTCTGCTGCACCTGCTGGGTCTGGGCCCATTGGCGCACCATCTTCTGTTCCTCGCGCATTTGGGTCACCAGGCTGGCAACCGCGTCGGCCAATTGCTCCATCGATTCGGCATTGCTGTTGGGCTTGCCCGGCGCCGGCACCGCCGTTGATTTTGCCTGCTCAAGCGCCAGCGACAATTTTTCAATGCTTCGCTGCAGCGACTGAACATCAAGCCGAAGAAACTGCGGCATGGCCGACTGGTTGCTGCCATCGCCGGCCGCGATATCGGTGATCGTCGACAGCCAGTCCTCAAGGTCATTGTAAAAGCGGTTCTGCGCCTGCGAAGCCTTGAGGTCGAGAAAGCCCAGGATCAGCGAACCGGCAAGGCCGAACATCGAAGACGAAAACGACAGCCCCATGCCAGCCAGTGGGCCTTTGAGGCCTTCTTTCAAACCTTCGAACACCGTGCTTGATTGCCCCGATGTGACATCGAGCGCATTGATGGCATTGCCGATCGAGGTGACCGTTGCCAGCAGACCCCAGAACGTGCCGAGCAACCCCAGGAAAATCAGCAGCCCCACCAGATAACGCGAGAGGTCGCGCGACTCGTCAAACCGCGAAGCCAGCGAATCGAGTAGCGAGCGCATCGACAACGGCGACAGCACCATGCTTTGCCGGTTGCGCAACATGCTGGCCATCGGCCCCAGCAGCCGCGGCTGGCGCATCGTATCGGCGGAAGCTTCCGAGGCGCGGAAGCGGTTGACCCAGCTCACCTCCGGGAACAGCCTTCCGACCATCCGGTAGGAGTGGAACATGCCGAGAAACAGTGCCCCGATAATCACTGTATTCAGGCCGGCATTGGCCATGAAGGCGCTCTGCAGGCCGGACAGCAGCACCGCCACCAGAACGCCAACGGCCAGCGTGAACACCAGCATGTGGACGAGATAAATCCGTGGCGGCTCCAGCGTGGTGCTGGTGATTGTTGAAGTCTCGGCCATATTTGTCCTGTCGTTGCGGGAGGCGTCGGTTCTTGACGGCAAATCTAGACGATTGCGTGGCGCTCCGCGAGTGCCCCGGTGCTGAAACCGGTGAATTCCGGCTGAACGGCCCGTTCAGCCCCAGTTCCAGCAGGCAGGCGCAGGCTGCCCTCAATCAAGTGGCAATTCCGCCGCCAAGAGATGGAGAACCCAGATGTTTGCGCCTATCCGCTCAATGAGCCTCGCCGCAGCCCTCGCCGCGGTATCCCTCTTTAACCTCGCCGGCGAAGCCTCCGCCGCCCTGCAATGCGGCAAGCACGACGATATCGCCAAGGTCCTGGCCGCCAAATTCAAGGAAACCCGCCGGGTGATGGGCGTGGTCAACGCCCAGGCCGTCATGGAACTCTTCATGTCGCCCCAAGGCACCTGGACCATGCTGGTAACCGACACCGCAGGCACCTCCTGCATCACCGCCTCGGGCGAGGAATGGCAGGAAGTTCCGGTGACGCTGGCGGGACTGGAGAGCTGAGGACAGTTTGGGCCTCTCCCCTCTCTGTCATCGCCGGGCTTGTTCCGGCGACCCATTGTGTAAATTGGTCAATGCCGGAACATTGCGTCGACGTACGACATGGAGTCCAAGATCGCCGATTTTCCCCGGTGCCCGATGGGTCGCCGGAACAAGTCCGGCGATGACAAATGTTGGAACTGGAATTGAAATGCCGGGCTCATATCCCCATGACGATAATTTTCACTCTCTATTTTGCGGCCATTGCGATTATGATCGAATAGATGTGAAAGATATAGGCCGCCATGACTGACGTGAAACCAATCATAACTGAGGAAGACTACGAAACTGCTCTGGCCGAAGTTGCGAGGCTTTGGGGTTCGCCGGGTGGCACACTGAAGGGCGACAGGCTCGATGTGCTGGCCACGCTGATCGAAGCGTGGGAATCAATCCATCACCCGATGGACCCGCCAGACCCCATCGATGCCATCAAATTCCGCATAGAACAGCAGGGCCTGACACGGAAAGACCTCGAAGGCATCCTCGGCACCCGCGCCCGGATTGCAGAAGTCCTTCAACGCAAGCGTGGACTGTCGATAGCCATGATCCGGCGCCTTAATGCAGAACTTGGCATCCCAGCCGAAGTCCTGATCCGGCCATCACGAAAGAGGGCAGCGTGAGGCATACCCAATAGAATGCAGCGTCACCGAAATACCGAGACATTTCTTGGATTTGATCCCGGAGGCGAGAACCGGTTTGGAGTCGCCATGATAAGCGGTCCGAGAATTGCGTTCAACACGGTGAGCAGCATTAACGAGGCAGTTGACTGGTCTGTCGCGGCTTGCGGAGGCAAGGAACCAAGTGCGGCGGGAATCGATTCAATCCTGCATTGGGGGAAAGACCGCAGCGGATTTAGAAGCGCGGACCATTGGCTCAAAAAAGAATATCCTGATGCTGCAAGAAGCGTAATGGCGCCGAATAGCCTCTATGGCGCAATGACGATTGGCGGTGTCGGTCTTGCCATTGAGTTACGAAAGCATTGGCCGCAAATGGTATTGAATGAGACACACCCAAAAGTCCTTTTCCGGGCGATGACCGGCATCTTGTATCCGCGCAAGGAACTATCGGCCGCGCTCACATGGCTCGAACAACATGCGCAATTCGATCTGCACCATACAAAACCATCGGAAGACGAATTTGACGCTATTCTATCGGCTTGGGCCACGCGCGAGGCTGTAGCCCACAAGTGGCAAAACCTGGCCAAGCCCGATGATCGACACATTTATCCAGTTGCGGGCGCCTGCTATTTTTGGCCAGTCGCGGACAAACCCTAACTCCGCCCCTACCCCATCCCCTTATTAATCTCCTCCGTCATCTTCTTCGCGTCGCCGAACAGCATCAGCGTGTTGTCGCGCCAAAAGAGCGTGTTGTCGATGCCGGCATAGCCCGAGGCCATGCCGCGTTTGATGAACATCACCGTCTTGGCCTTCCACACCTCGAGCACCGGCATGCCGTAGATGGGCGAGGCGGGGTCTTCCTTGGCGGCGGGGTTGGTCACATCATTGGCGCCGATGACGAAGGCGATGTCGGCCTGGCCGAAATCCGAGTTGATGTCTTCGAGCTCAAACACTTCGTCATAGGGCACATTGGCTTCGGCAAGCAGCACGTTCATGTGGCCGGGCATGCGGCCCGCCACTGGATGAATCGCGTATTTGACCGTG
>JANLWG010000291.1:0-2397 GCA_031364405.1 Hyphomicrobiales bacterium | reverse complement strand
CGTCGCCGTAGATGTCCGAGCCCTCAACCATCACATCACCAAGATTGATGCCGATACGAAGGACGATGCGGTGGGCTTCCGGTACGCCCTGATTGGCCCCGGCAAAACCCTTCTGCAATTCGACCGCACACTGTACGGCATCGACCGCGCTGCCAAATTCCACCAGCACGCCATCACCCATCACCTTGACAACGCGGCCATCGTGCTGAGCAACCAGCGGAGTCAGCACATCGTGCCGCCGCGCCTTGAGGGCAGCCAGTGTGCCAGCCTCGTCCTGCTCCATCAGGCGCGAGTACCCAACAACATCTGCTGCCAGGATCGCAGCAAGGCGGCGTTGGGCGCGAATTTCGGCCATGTCAGTTGAGCACCTTCAAAAAGCTCGGTACGAGTGATTGTATTGGTACTCTGGCCGGGAGTCTATCTGGCTAAACTTCCGTCCTCGCTCATGTGCAGAAATTCACGGTGACCCACGGCCAACGCCAGGCAGTGGGATCAAGCGAAGGTCGAGCCGCCGGGGAAGCCGCCATATTGAAAGCGCGCGGCAGTAAGTAACCGGCCGGGGTGCCGGGCTGAGCATCGGCTAGTTGTGCGCAGCCCTTGACCGCGCATTGGGGAACAGGCCTAATGATTGGCTTCACCCTACTTGGCGAACCTCGCGGCCACCCAGGCAAGAACAAATGGCGACAGTTGAATTGAATTCGCAACGGCACTTTGTTGCGTTCGACACGGCTCTACTTGCGGCCTCGCACGCGGAAGATGCCTGGCGGGCTTTGCAAGACCTGACAGCCTCGGCCGTGGGCTTCCGGCTGTTCACCGTCATGACGGTGGACCTGGCCAACGGGCTCGCCCGCCGCGCCTTCACCAGCCACCCATTGCAATACCCGGGTTCGGGCACCAAACCTATCCGCCGCGATGGCTGGTTCGACATCGTGCATGGCAAGCAGCAGATGTTTGTCGCCAACACCATATCCGCCATCGCCAGGGTATTCCCCGATCATGAAAAGATCTGGTCGATGGGCTGCGGTTCGGTGGTCAATCTTCCGGTGGTCATTGACGGCCTGCTCGCCGCCACCATCAACATGCTGCACACCGAACACTATTACAGTCGAGAACGCGTCGATACAATCGCGCGGCAGCTGACAGAGCCAGCCCAGCGTGCCTTTATCGCGGCGGACGCATTGATTTGACCGGGTCTCGGGAAACCACGATGGAAGTGCCGGGGCCATGGTGAAGAGCCCGGACGCTGCGGTGATGGAATTGGGTGCCGGCCGGCAGACGCTTACTGTTCTATGGCGGCTCGGGGCTTTTCTCGGGTCGCTGGTGCTGACTTTTCTCGGTCTCACCGCCGTCACCTTTGGAATTGGCCGTTTCATTCCGGTTGATCCGGTGCTGGCTGTCGTAGGCGATCACGCCACCCGCGAAATCTACGACAAGACCTACATCGCCATGGGGCTCGACCGTTCGGTCCCGGTCCAGTATCTCATCTATCTCGGCAAGTTAATCACCGGCGATTTCGGACAATCGGTGATGACATCGCGGCCGGTGTTGAACGATCTCATGCAGTTCTTTCCGGCGACATTCGAGCTGGCGACCATCGCCACGGTGATCGGCGTGGTTATCGGAGTGCCGGCAGGCGTTGCCGCCGGAGCCCTGAAAGGCCGCTGGCCCGACCACCTTGTGCGAATCGCCGGACTCTTCGGTTATTCCATGCCGGTGTTCTGGCTGGGCCTCGTCGGTCTCTTTGTCTTTTACGGCAAGCTCGGTTGGGTGTCGGGGCCCGGGCGTCTCGATGTTGGCTATGATGACATCGTAACGGCGCGAACCGGCATCATCCTTATCGACAGCCTGATCGAGGGGGAATGGGCGGTGTTCCGCAACGGGCTGGGTCACCTGATCCTGCCCGCTGGCATTCTCGGTTATTTTTCGCTGGCCTACATAGCCCGCATGACCCGGAGTTTCATGATCGAACAACTCAGTCAGGAATATATGATTGCGGCGCGCATCAAGGGCCGGTCGTTCTGGGGGGCGGTGTGGGGCCATGCCTTTCCCAACATCATGGTTGCGCTGATTACCGTGATCGGATTGAGCTATGCCTCTTTACTTGAGGGTGCCGTACTTACCGAAACCGTGTTTGCCTGGCCGGGCCTCGGGCTTTACATCACCCACTCGCTTTTCAACGCCGACATGAATGCCGTACTGGGTGGCACGCTGATGGTTGGCGCGGTGTTCATCGGCGTCAATTTGCTCTCTGACCTGCTCTACAAGATATTCGATCCACGGCTGCGCGCGCCATGAGCGGTTCGCTTCGCCAATGGCTTGCCAGCGATCAGCCCACGTCGCGTCATCAGGCTGTGTTTGGCAATCTGGCGCGCGGCGCTGGCGCAATCATTGCCAATC
>JANLWG010000289.1:0-5014 GCA_031364405.1 Hyphomicrobiales bacterium | reverse complement strand
TCACTGGCGGCGAAGCACCTTTCCCAATCAGCCCGGGCCGTTTGTCCACGCGATCCGGCCTGACGCCTGGCGTCGAGCAAATCCTGGGGCACCACGAACGGCGGGTGATCCCAGCCCAGCGCCTTGCGGGCTCCGGCGATTTCGTCAGTCCCCAGGGGCGAGCCATGGGTTGCCGCCGTGCCCTGCTTGGTGGGTGCGCCAAAGCCGATGATGGTCTTGCAGGCGATCATTATCGGCTTCTCGGAATTTTGCGCGGCACTCAAGGCCGCGGCGATGGCGGTTGCATCATGGCCGTCGACCTTGATGACATTCCAGTTGGCCGAGGCAAAGCGGGCGAGCTGATCGGTCGAGTCCGACATCGACAATTTGCCGTCGATGGAAATGCCGTTGTCGTCCCACAGCACGATCAGGTGGTTAAGTTTCAAATGCCCGGCGAGGGTGATCGCCTCCTGCGAGATACCCTCCATCAGGCAGCCATCGCCCACCAGCACATAGGTTTTGTGATCGACGAGAGCGCTGCCGAAGCGGGCATTGAGGTGGCGCTCGGCCAAGGCAAAACCCACCGCATTGGCGAGGCCCTGGCCTAACGGGCCAGTGGTGGTTTCGATGCCGGTGGCGTGGCCATATTCCGGGTGGCCCGCGGTCTTCGAGCCGAGCTGGCGGAAATTTTTCAACTGGCCGAGCGTCATGTCCTTGTAGCCGAGCAGAAACAGCAGCGAATAAAGCAGCATGGAACCATGGCCGGCCGACAGGATAAAGCGGTCGCGGTCGGGCCAATGGGGGTCGCTCGCATCGAATTTGAGGAACTGGGTGAACAGCACCGCCGCCACGTCAGCGGCCCCCATGGGCAGGCCGGGATGGCCGGAATTGGCCTTTTGCACGGCGTCCATGCTCAGGGCCCGGATGGCGTTGGCCATGGAACGGCTTGGTTCGGCGGCAATCTGGGTCATTTTCCGGGGGGTCCTTGGGCGGCGGCGGTGGATTTGCGGCCTCTGATAACACCAGCGCCCCCCAAGTCAACAGCCGAAGAAACGTTATGCCACAAGGCTACGTTGCACTTGATGCCACCACTGCTTATGCTAACACTCGTCGATGCATGGGAGATTCTCGTGTAATGCCAGGGGCGCTAATGGCAGACATTGATAAACTGGATGAAGCCTTCGGGCGGTTCGATGCGGCTTTGCGCCAATTCGAAGCCGCGGTGGTGCGCCAGCAGCAGGTGGGCAAACGCGCCGAAGATCTGGCGAACGAGGCCGACACGCTGCGCAAGGATCGTTCAAAGCTTGTCCATGAATTAGATCTGGTGCGCTCCAAGGCTGGCGAACTTGTCGATACCAGCAAGCAGGCGGCTGGCAAGATCGATGCCGCCATGTCGCGCATCCGCGCCGTGCTCCATTCCAACAGCGGAGACTGAGCCCATGGCGCATGTCATCGTCGAGGTGAATGGCCGGCCCTACACCATGCAGTGTCCGGATGGTGAAGAAGATCACCTGCGCGAACTCGCCCGCCTGCTCGATACCGAAGTCACCCGCATCAAGCAGAGTGTGGGCTCCGTCGGCGATATCCGCATTCTGGTGATGTCAGGCCTGATGGTGGCCGACCGGTTGTCGGAAGCGATCAGGCGGATCGAAACGCTGGAAGAAGAAGCCCGCGAACTGACGGGAGCGCGTGCTGCGGTGGAGGCGTCGTCCACGTCGCTCGAGAAGAAAGTGGCCGAGCGCTTGACGACAGCGGCGCAAAGGCTTGAGGCGGCGGCAAGGGACTTGGGGTGAAGTGGGGACTCGGTTTGGGTTTCTGTAGTGGGGTCAATAGCGGAACTTCAAACTGCAAAAGACGTCCGCGCAGTTGGATTTCTTGTTTTGACCCAGATTGAGTCGTACTGTTGAATTGCTGCATAAGACTGCTCAAGAGGCAAGCATGCGTCTTCATCGTGTCTGGCTGTGGTATCTATTAATTATCTGGAGTCTTTCATTCTCTGCATTTGCGGATGATCAGTCGGATTGCACCAGCGATGATCCGAACCGCGTTCTCCAGGGGTGTGGCAGGATCATCGACGCAGAACGCGGAGAAAATGCAGTTCTGAGTTGGGCTTATACGAACCGGGGCGTGGCGTATGACATGCTTGGGCAATATGACAGGTCCCTTGCTGATCTAACCGAGGCCATTCGAATTGATCCCGCCAATGCGCGGGCCCGCTATGAGCGCGCCTTCACTTACTTGGACGTAGATCAATATGACCGCGCCATCACGGATTTGACTGAGGCAATCCGCCTAAGACAAAGTTATGCTCTTGCTTATAGTTTGAGAAGCGCTGTGTGGCATGAAAAGAACCAATACGACAAAGCTATCAAAGACGCTAACGAAGCAATCCGTCTCAATCCCAGTCTTACCACCGCCTTTACCAATAGGGGCCGCGCCTACGGGAGCAAAGGCGACTATGATCAAGCCATCGCTGACCATACCGAAGCACTTCGTCTAGCCCCCGAGTTTGATACGGCCTACCTGAACCGCAGCGGAATACGACTTCTCAAAGGCGAATTCGAGCAAGCCCTGGCAGATGCAGACGAGGCCGTCCGGCTAAATCCCCATGAGCCCAAGTCATATTATAATCGCGGACGTGCCTACCTTGGAACGCGCCAGAATGATCCCGCTATCGTAGACTTTACTGAAGCCCTGAATCTGAATCCCAAATATGCGGAAGCATACGCATCGAGGGGCATTGCGCAACTAAACAAGGGACTTCGCGAAAAGGCCATCGCCGATTACACCGAGGCAATCCGGCTAAATCCAAATGATACAGAGTCTTATAACAATCGAGGCAGTGCTCGCGACGATCAAGGCCAGTATGATCAGGCCATAGCGGACTACGACGCAGCGCTCCGGTTGAATCCGCTTTATTCCGAGGCTTACTACAATCGTGGCAATGCCTACGGCCACATGGGTAACAATGCCAAAGCAATTGTGGACTACACCGAGGCAATCCGTCTCAACCCGAACGCTGTTGCTCCATACTTAAATCTCTGCGCCGCCCATTTCGAAAGTGGCCAGTTCGATCAGGCCATTGCGGATTGCACCGCGGCGGTCCGTCTCAACCCGCAGGATGCGATAGGTTACAGAAACCGAGGCACAATATATTTTCAGATTGAAAAATACGATAAGGCCATTGCGGATTTCAGCAAGGCCATCGACCTCGATCCGAAGATTGCGTTAGCCTATTCCAAGCGCGCCACCACCTATCACGCCAAGGGTCAATACGATCAGGCAATCAAAGACTTTAACGAGGCCATCCGGCTTGATCCAAACTCCGCGAATGCGTTCCTGAACAGAGGAATAGTCTATGGCGAAGTGGGACAAAACGAAAAGGCCTTGCTCGATTTCAACGAGGCGATCCGACTCCGGCCCGATTTTGCTCTTGCCTATCAGAACCGGGGTGACTTGTTCACTCAAACTGGACAAGGGCAAAAGGCTGTTGAGGATTATAGCAAAGCGAATCAGCTAAATTCGCAATAGGTTCACGTTCAAATCAATTGGGCGTGGTACTTTACAAATTGGGCCATGTAAAAGTTTGTTGGGGAGGCCTTATCCGATATTTGAATCAATTGAACACGGCCAATTTGTAAATGAGGTCACAACGGGAAGCAGATTAGCCCGGTCGTCGAACAGTTATTGACAAAAGCGCAGCCAACCTACTCAGTGAGGACATTTCCGCAACAGCTCAATTATCAGCTTTTGATCAAGAATGGAACTTCAATCTGAGCCACCACCCAAACCCCCACTGGATTTCACCCTCGAACCAGCCTACATATGCACCCGGCGGGCTGCCCGGTTGGTGTGGAGATATTTTCCCTGGGGCCTATTCGATTCTCTAGGGAGCTGTCCCTGTGCCGGACCGTGGTCTGGCGTATACGGCGCCCACCTACGCAAGTAGGGACCCGGGATCGCACTCTCCCACGGCCCATGGTGGCCCGCCGCTTCAACTGGATTGGTGGATGGATATTGCAGAGGTAAAGCGCGGCGCCAGGGGCGCGGCTTCGAGGCGGCGCGCGGCGGCGCACCTCGTGCTGCATGAAACCGCCAAGCTGGCGCTGGCCGAGCGCGGGCTGCCAGTCGTCAAGGGCGCGGGTCAATCGGTGGTTTCGGGGTTCTTTCCCTACAAGAGCGAGATTTCGACGTTGCCGCTGCTGGCAAGGCTTCAGGGCGAAGGCTGGCGCGTGGCGATGCCGGTGGTGGTGGGCGAGGGATTGGCGCTCACCTTTCGCGCCTGGGCTCCCGGCGAACCCACGGTAGCAGGCATCTGGAATATTCCGGTGCCGGCTGAAACATCGCCCGAACTCCTCCCCGACATTTTGCTGGTGCCGATGCTGGCCTTCGATTTGCGCGGGTATCGCCTCGGCTATGGCGGTGGCTTTTATGATCGGACACTGGTGAAGCTCAGGGCGCTCAAACCCATTGTGGCGATCGGGGTTGCCTATGCGGACCAGGAAGTGGCAGAGGTGCCGCGGGCCCCCTATGACCAGCCACTGGATTTTATCATGACCGAGAAAGCGACTTTTCCGTGCGGCTGATCTTCCTCGGCGATGTCGTGGGAAAATCCGGCCGGGATGCGGTTTACCGTGAACTGCCTCTACTGCGCGAGCGCTACCGGCCGGACCTTGTCGTCGTCAATGGCGAGAACGCGGCGCACGGGTTCGGTATCTCGGAAGAGATTTACTTGAAGCTGCTGGCGGCGGGGGCCGATGCGGTGACCCTGGGCAATCATGCTTTCGACCAGCGCGAGACGTTGATCTTCATCGAGCGTCATCCCAACCTGTTGCGCCCGGTGAACTGGCCACAGGGCTGCCCCGGCCGCGGCACAGCACTGGTCGATACGGCGTCCGGGCGGCGGGTTCTGGTGATCAACGCCATGGGGCGGGTGATGATCGAGCCCACACTCGACGATCCGTTTCCGGCCATTCAGCGCGAACTTGACGCCTGCCCGATGGGGCGGGAATGCGACGGGGTGCTGATCGATTTC
>JANLWG010000279.1:0-1513 GCA_031364405.1 Hyphomicrobiales bacterium | reverse complement strand
TGCCCACGAGATTGGAGCGGTGAATGCGCTCGAAACTCTTGGTGATCACGGCTTTCACGCCCAGCAGCTGCGTGCCCTTTGCCGCCCAATCGCGCGAAGATCCGGTGCCATATTCTTCGCCACCAAAAACAACAGTCGGCGTTCCCTCAGCGAGGTATTTCATTGCTGCATCGTAGATCGACACCAGTTCACCCGTAGGTTGCATCACGGTGACGCCGCCCTCGATGCGAGTGCCATCCGCTTTCGGCGGCACCATGAGATTCTTGATGCGCACATTGGCGAAAGTACCGCGCATCATGACTTCATGGTTGCCGCGGCGTGCGCCATAGCTGTTGAAGTCGGCCTTGGCGACGCCATTTGCAATCAGGTATTTTCCGGCGGGCGAGGTGTCCTTGATCGAGCCCGCAGGGCTGATATGGTCGGTAGTGACGGAATCGCCGAAGATTCCCAGTGCGCGAGCTCCCGCGATCTGGCCAATTGCGCCAGGCTGCATGCCAAAGTCGTCGAAAAAGGGCGGCTCGGCGATGTAGGTGGAATTGGGCCAGTTATAGACTTGTCCCGCCGTGGAAGAAATTTTATTCCACAGCGGTTGGTCCTTGGTCAAATCGCCGTAGAGCCGCCGGAATGTTTTGGCGTCGGTGGCGAACTTCATCAAGTCATAAATTTCTACCGAAGTCGGCCAGATATCACCGAGATAAACCGCCTTGCCGTTCTTGCCGATGCCGACCGGTTCGGTCATCAGGTCCCTGAGCACGGTGCCGGCGATGGCGTAAGCCACAACCAGGGGCGGCGAGGCCAGGAAATTGGCTTTGATGTTGGCATGAATGCGCGCCTCAAAATTGCGGTTGCCGGAAAGCACTGCGCAGGCGATCAGGTCGTTCTGCACAACGGTTTCTTCGAGTTGCGGATCGAGCGGCCCGGAGTTGCCGATACAAGTGGTGCAACCATAACCGGCGAGATAAAAGCCCAGCTTCTCCAGATAAGGCAGCAGCCCGCCCTTGGTCAGATACTCGGTCACCACGCGCGAGCCCGGGGCGAGCGAGGTCTTGATGTGCGGTTTGACCGACAGGCCTTTCTCAACGGCTTTTTTCGCAAGCAAGCCGGCAGCGATCAATACACCGGGATTGGAAGTGTTGGTGCAGGAAGTGATTGCAGCGATCAATACGTCGCCATGCCCGAGATCGACCTGTCCCTGCGACCGGCGGTCACTGTGCACCCGGTCTGGTGTCGGGCGGTTGTCCATCATTTCGATTTCTGTAAGCATGCTGGTGTTTTTCTTGCTGACCAGGCCGTGCTCGTTTCCCCGTGCTTTCGGTGCCGTCTCCTGCGCCTGTTCTCCGCCGCCGCGGATCGTACCGGGTGACTGACCATATTGCGTCGCAAAGCGCGTATATAATTCCGCGGCGGGTTTGTTGTAACCGTTGTCGGATGTCGGTCGCGAGAACAGGTCGGAAAACGTGGTCTTCAGTTTCGCCAGGTCGATACGGTCTTGCGGGCGCTTGGGACCCGCCAG
>JANLWG010000206.1:0-4041 GCA_031364405.1 Hyphomicrobiales bacterium | reverse complement strand
GGCAACGGATCTTGTTTCGCCCCTGGCGAGCTCGGCCTTGAGGACTGTTAGCCGGCGGGCGCGCTGTTCCTTATCGGCCACGTGCTCATTGGCAATGCCCTCATAGATCCGCCACGCCGCAATATCATAGTCACCAAATTCCCCGACGAGTGCTTTCCAAATATCATCCAAATCGTCATCAGTCGGTAGCACTTGCCGCTTGCGTTCGTCGGCCTGGACAAGCTCGGAATAACGATTCCAAATCGCGGTCTGCAATTCGTGATCAGTCAGGGTGCGTTTGGCGCGCAATAGATCAAACTCTCGTTCCCACTTGTCGAGTATGGTGCGCGCCAGCCGCTTTGCCACCTTTGGGTCTGACGTGCCGAGAGATTTCCATAACTCTCGCTTGCCCAGGGTCGCTTGGAGTTCACGTGGAACCCATGCACGCACGTAGTAGCGGGCCGAGCCAGAACGCTGCGTAATACTGCTCGCCAATCCCATTAATATACCTTCCTGTCTTGGGTCAACTGTAACAGTCAACCGTAACAGTTTAATGAGCTAAACCACTTGATTTGCAAGGGGTATGTGCAATTACAGCAACTTAGGATTAGATGGCTGGGGAACTAGGATTCGAACCTAGACTGGCGGAGTCAGAGTCCGCTGTCCTACCGTTAGACGATTCCCCAAGCTTGGCCTGGGCCTGGATCAGGCGTGGTGGGCTTTACCCCTGCGGGTAGCGCGGGTCAAGGCAGCTCACGATGTCAGATCTTCTGGTTGTAGGCGCCGATTTCGGGGTAGGTTGAGAGGTGGGTATCGATGCCGTTGAACACGGCGCGCATTTTTTGTTCCGAGACCGGGCTTTCGCAGACAACGACAAGTTCGGGTTTGTTGGAGGAGGCCCTGACCAGACCCCACGATCCGCAGGCAAGCGTCAAGCGTACACCGTTGATGGTGTTGATTTCGACGATCGGCTCGCCGGCGAAACACTTGCCCTCGGCGCGCTGGGATTCGAAGAAGGCGGTTACTCTTTTCACCACGCCATATTTCCGGTCATCGGCACAATGGGGCGACATGGTTGGCGTGCCAAAGGTGCGCGGCAGATCGCGGTAGAGATCAGCCAGGGATTTTCCCGTGGCATGGTCGAGCATCCTGCAGATGGCGATGGCCGAGACCAGGCCATCGTCGTAGCCGCGGCCATGGGGTGCGCGGAAAAAGAAGTGGCCGGATTTTTCGAAGCCGGCAAGCGCCCCCAGTTCATTGGTGCGGCGCTTCATGTAGGAGTGGCCGGTCTTCCAGTATTCGGTGATGGCGCCGTTGGCTTTCAACACGGGGTCGGTGGCGAACAATCCGGTTGATTTCACATCAACGACGAATTTGCAGCCGGGGCTGAGGGTCGACAAATCGCGGGCCAACAGCACGCCAATTTTGTCGGCGAATATTTCGTGGCCCTCATTGTCGACGACGCCACAGCGATCGCCGTCACCGTCAAAGCCCAGCGCCAGGTCGGCGGCGTTTTGGGTGACCGCATCGGCCATCGCATGCAGCATGTGAAGGTCTTCGGGATTGGGATTGTAGCGCGGGAAATTGTAGTCGAGATCGCAATCAAGGCGCACGACATCGCAGCCGATGGCTTCGAGAACCTGCGGCGCAAAAGCACCCGCCGTGCCGTTGCCGCAGGCGGCGACAATTTTGAGACGGCGGCCGAGTTTCACGCCGGCGGTGAGATCGGCGATATAGCGCCCGGCCATGCCTTCGACATGATGGAGGGCGCCACCTTTGCGGTAAATTGCTTCACCATTGGCGACGATGGCCTTGAGCTCGTTCATTTCGCCGGAACCGAAAGTCAGCGGGCGGTTGAAGCCCATTTTAACGCCGGTCCAGCCATTGTCATTGTGTGACGCGGTGACCATGGCGACGCCTTCAACATCAAGATCGAATTGGGCGAAATAGGCGGTTGGAGTGAGGCACAGGCCGATGTCATAAACCTCGCAGCCCGACGCCATGAGGCCGACGATCAGGGCTTCCTTCACGGTCGATGAATAGCTGCGGAAATCATGACCGGTGACGATATGGGGGCGCACGCCCTTGCGGTGCAGGAGGGTTCCCAAGGCGAGGCCGAGCAGGCGCACGCCGAGCAGGTTGATTTCCTTCTCGAACAGCCAGCGCGCATCGTATTCGCGAAACCCGCGGGGTTCGATCAGGGGGAAGCGTTCGTAGTCGGCATGGTTGGGAGAAAGGCCCGATCGCGGAATCATGGAGGATACTCGGATTTACCATTAACAACATCTGTTGCGGCATCAGGCAGCATCTTGTCTCATATAATTACCATGTGAAACAGAATGTAATGAACTATGCTTAAGGCTCCATCATTTTTCTTGTTTAGAATTTATTGGGAAAACCGACCCACATGATCGTACCCGTGATCATCGCCGGAGGCAAAGGTTTGCGGTTGTGGCCGCTGTCGAGGGAAACCCTGCCCAAGCCCTATATCCAGATTACCGGAAGCGCTGAAACCCTGCTGCAATCCACATTGCGCCGTCTTGCGCTGATCGAGGGGATGGGCAAACCGGTGGTGGTGTGCAATGCAATTCATGGGGGCCTGGCACAACGGCAGGTGGCCGAGGTTTGGGGCAGCAATCCCGCCATGTTGCTTGAGCCCGAGGGCCGCAATACGGCACCGGCCTTGTGTGCCGCGGCATTGGCTGTCGAGAGGCTGGCGGGAAGCGATGCCATAATGCTGGCGCTGCCGTCCGACCATGCGATTGCCGACGCGGCGGGGTTCGCCAGAACGGTGGCGGCTGGAGCCGAACTGGCCGGCGCTGGTTATCTCGTGACCTTCTCAATCAAGCCGCGCGAGCCAGCCACCGGCTATGGTTACCTCAAGACTGGTACTCCCATCAATGCCGCCAAACAGCAATACCGGCTGGATGAGTTTGTTGAAAAGCCCGATCGTCAACGAGCCGAACAGTTTCTCGCCAGCGGCCAATATGGCTGGAACAGCGGTATCTTCATGTTCGAGGCGGCGGCGCTGATCAAGGCCTTCGAGCAATTCCAGCCGGATATTCTGGCGGCGTGCCGCAAGGCTTTGCCGGCGGGCGAGTTCGAGCAAGCCGTCCTGCTGGACCCCAAGGCCTTTACCGCCGCACCTTCGATTTCCATCGATTACGCGATCATGGAGAAGGCCTCGAATGTTGCGACGGTGCTCGCTGATTTCCATTGGAGCGATATCGGCGACTGGAACGCCGTGTGGCAGGAGGCAGCCCAGGACGACAAGGGTGTTGCGGCGCGCGGCGATGTTCTGGCTCTAGATTGCGCGGCAAGTCTTTTGCAGAGTTCTGGCCCGTTGCTGGTTGGCATCGGACTGGAAGACATGATCGCGGTGGCGACGCGGGACGCGGTGCTGGTCGCGCCCAGAGCGCGGGCTCAGGACGTGAAGCGGGCGGCGGATATTCTGGCGGCGCGCGGCAGGCCGGAAGAGATGGGCGCCCTGGTGGATTTCCAGCCGTGGGGACAAACCGGGCTGATCCATCAGGGAGCGGGATTTCGGGTGAAGCAATTGACCATCAATGCAGGGGCGGGGGTTGACCTTGAGCACCGGGAGGGCGGTGCCGTGCATTGGATGTGTGTTGCCGGCCGTGGCACCATTGCGCGCGGCGATGAAACATTGGTGATCGGTGTTGGCGATACGGTTGTGAACCGCGCCGGCGTCATTCAGAGACTTGAAAACTCCGGACCCGGCGCGTTGTGGATGCTCGAAGTCAGCATCGGCAAAGTTTCGCGATAGAGTGTCATGAATTCCACTTCCCCCGCGAGGAGGAAGGAGATATTCGCGGGCTTTTTTTGAAACACCTGCAGCATCGGGCCCAAGCCGGAATGTGGAATGCGGGTTTTCCTGCTGCAATCTCCAGCGGGTGGCCGCATTCTTTCCTCACCCCCTGATCCTCTCCCCCTTTGGATCATAAAAACTCTGCAACTGAACTTTCGCCGCGTGGCGTTTCCATGCCAGTTCCACTTCCCACCTGCCGCTGTCGATCCAGTCCTTGGTCACACCGGCTTCATTTT
>JANLWG010000183.1:0-16994 GCA_031364405.1 Hyphomicrobiales bacterium | reverse complement strand
GCGCTGCATCAGCTTGGCCCAGATCACCCGCGCCGCCCGCATCTTCGCCACTTCCATGAAAAAATTCATGCCGATGGCCCAGAAGAACGAAAGACGCGGTGCGAATTTATCGATGTCGAGCCCCGCCGCCACACCGGCGCGGGCGTATTCCAATCCATCGGCAAGGGTATAGGCGAGTTCAATATCCGCCGTCGCACCGGCTTCCTGCATGTGATAGCCGGAAATCGAAATCGAATTGAACCTCGGCATGTTTTCGGTGGTGTATTTGAAAATGTCGGACACAATCCGCATCGAGTGCCGGGGCGGATAAATATAAGTGTTGCGCACCATGAACTCTTTCAGAATGTCGTTCTGAATGGTGCCGCTGAGTTTTTCCGGTGGCACACCCTGCTCCTCGCCCGCCACGATATAGAGCGCCATGACCGGCAGCACCGCGCCGTTCATGGTCATCGATACGCTCGTCTTGTCGAGCGGAATTCCGTCGAACAGTGTGCGCATATCGTAGATCGAGTCGATCGCTACCCCCGCCATGCCAACATCGCCCGCCACGCGCGGGTGATCGCTGTCATAGCCGCGATGGGTGGCGAGATCGAAGGCGACGGAAAGCCCCATTTGCCCCGCCGCGAGGTTGCGCCGGTAAAAGGCGTTGGAATCCTCGGCCGTGGAAAAGCCCGCGTATTGCCGGATGGTCCATGGCTGGCTCACATACATGGTGGGATAGGGCCCGCGCAGATATGGCGCAATGCCGGGAAATGTTTCGATGAAGTTACTTGTGTCGGCGGCCGTATATACAGCCTTGACAGGAATACCTTCCGCTGTTTCCCAAATTTCGTCATCCCGGCGAAAGCCGGGACCCACTGTTCCGGGGGCGGGCTTCCGGTCATTTGCACTTGCGGGATCCGTGCGTCCCGGTTTTCGCCGGGATGACGGATGAGGCGACATTTCCTCCACCTGCGGGGAATACTCCGCCGGCAGACGAAATGAAGTGGTGCCGATCATCGGCAGGCTTCTGGAATTCGCGCCATCGGGCCTGGGCCACGCGCCGCGCTCGGCGTCTTGAAATACAGTCCAGGCCTTCACGCACAACTCACTGGTCAAATGCTCTACATAGCCTGCTCCAGCCGCGGGATCGGCAACGCGCCACAGGTTGGACTCTTCCAGCAACACATTCTGCATATTGCGTGAAACCCGCCGGGCGAAACTGTTGGGCAAGCCCTGCGCCGACGAGAACGGCAGTACACTGATTGAATCAGCACCGCCAAGCCCCGCACCAAATACCGCCGCACAGCTCCTGAGAATATTGGTATGGGGGTCGAGCACCGCCATCATGCGCCAACTGGTTTCGCCGTGAATACGCAAGGACCGATGCGGCGCTCCACTAGCTTCCAGCAGGCGGGCCCAGAGCAGCCGCATGGCGCGGAATTTGGCCAGTGTCAAAAACATATCCTGATCGGCTGCAAGGGTGACGCCAATTTGAGTGGTATCAGCCACACGGAGAAATCCTGCGGCGCGGGCGAGGACAACACCCAGCTCCTGCGCCTCCGTGGCACCTTGCTCATGTAGGTCACGGCCATCGGCTTCGAGAAAGGGTCCGCGAAAACCCTGGGCCAGGAGTCTCTGCACCAGTGCGGGCGAAGTCAGCCCAAACGAAACGTCAAGCCTGGCGGGATCAATGGGCAAGCGCCCCACGATCTCAGCCAGCGCGGTTGCTGCTGCTTCGCCACCTTCAAGGCGAAGGGCAATGGCATGGAGCTGAACGCCCGCCAGCACCTGCGCCATCCCGCCAACTTCCATGCCAAACCCGCGGGCCGCGGCAGTGCCCTTGCACACTATTGTCAGGCCGGTGGCGCCATGGCCGAGATCGTCCAGCACCTGGGCGTTGGCGTGCGCCGCATCAGGTTGATCGGCCCGCGCCTGCACGATCCACGGCGCCGTAACAGCCTGCGCCGCGCTTGGCCCCGCCTGCCGGCCATAGAGCGGACCAATGCGAATGCCGTCGCCGGTCATCGACGTGAGCCTGCCTACGAAATCAGCGCCCTTCAGAACAGCACTAACCCGCTTCAGCCAATCATCGCGGGTGGCGTTGCCGAATTCAGTCATCGCAACCTTGAAACCATTTCATCGCGGCAACTCTAGCGCACGCCAATGCCTCCAGCAAATCGCGTCCGGCGGACGAGAGCTTGGCAATGACCGCGAGGGGGCCACCCATAGGGCCGCCACCACAAAATCCTCAATCAAGTCTTGCATTAAAAGCCCCATGTCTTATTTGCTTGGCTGCAACTTTTACAGCAGATTGACGGCCTGAAAAGCGGCCAATTCCGGAGACCACAAAACATGTCCGACACAGCAGTTTTTCTGGGCCAGAGCGAGAAGCGCGAAGAATTATTGCTGGCCCTCGCCAATCGCCACGGCCTGATCACCGGCGCCACCGGCACCGGCAAGACGGTGACCCTGCAAATCATGGCGGAAGGCTTTTGCAATGCCGGGGTTCCGGTGTTTGCAGCCGACGTCAAAGGCGATCTCTCCGGCATCAGCCAAGTAGGTGAGCCCAAGGATTTTCTGATCGAGCGCGCCAAGAAAATCGGTTTCGACGATTATGGTTTTGCCGCAACGCCGACGATATTCTGGGATTTGTCCGGCGAGCAGGGTCACCCCATTCGTACCACCATTACCGAGATGGGACCGCTCTTGCTGTCGCGCCTCATGGGCCTCACCGACGCGCAGGAGGGTGCAATGAATATCGCCTTCAAGATCGCCGATCAGGAGGGCCTGGCCCTTCTCGACCTCAAGGATCTGCGCGCACTTCTCAAAGACCTGGGTGACCGCGGCAAGGAACTCACCACCGAGTACGGCAATGTCAACGACCAGACCATCGGCGCCATCCAGCGCAGACTTGTGGTCATTGAAGAACAGGGAGGTGACAAGTTCTTCGGCGAGCCCGCCCTCGACATCAAGGATCTGATGCGCACGACGCACGACGGCAAAGGTTACATGAATGTGCTCGCCGCCGACAAGCTAATCAATTCACCGCAGCTCTATGCCACTTTCCTGTTGTGGCTGATGTCGGAAATGTTCGAGTCGCTTCCCGAGGTGGGCGATGTCGATAAGCCCAAGCTGGTATTCTTTTTTGATGAAGCGCACTTGCTGTTTACCGATGCGCCCGCGGGCCTGGTGCAGAAGATCGAACAGACGGTGAAGCTGATCCGTTCGAAGGGTGTGGGCATTTATTTCGTGACGCAGAACCCGCTCGATGTTCCAGAACCGGTGCTGGCCCAGATGGGCAACCGCGTGCAACACGCGCTTCGTGCTTATACGCCGCGCGAGCAGAAGGCCGTCTCGGTGGCTGCATCGACCTTCCGGCCCAATCCCAAGTTCAAGACCGAGGAAGCCATCACCCAGCTTGGCAAGGGCGAAGCGCTCGTCTCGGTACTTGATCAGAAGGGTGTGCCCACCATGGTTGAGCGCACCTTGATCCGCCCACCATCGAGCCGCCTGGGCCCGATCACGCCGGAGGAACGCCAGAAGATTATCAAGAATTCCCCCGTATACGGACAATATGAGACGCCCGAGGACCGCGAGTCGGCTTATGAGAAGCTGCTGAAAAAAGCCACCAGGCACAGTGAAGAGCAGCAACAGGCGGCGGAGGATAAAGCTGCCGCCAAAGCTGAGCGTGTCGCTCCCCGCGAACGTGAATCCGCCACTGACCGCTTTATCAAGAACGCCGCCTCAAGCGTTGGCCGGCAATTGGGCACTTCGGTCGCCCGCAGCATCGGCAACGCCATCGTGCGCGGAATTCTTGGCGGGTTTTCCAAGCGCTGAAACTTGAATGCCCATCACGCTGAAATTGAGCGCACCGTGCCGACGCCGATGTGGCGCCAGTTGGCGAGGTTTTGGTTGGTGAAGCTGGCGAGGGCTTGGTTTTCATCAGCGGTCCAGACGTCGAGTTTGGCCAGAATTGCCGCCATGGCCACTTCACTGGCGCGGCCCGCGCCATCGTCGCATTTTATTGCGATGCCCAGCCCCGCGTGGGGAATGCAGCCGCAGTGAACGCCCTCCGCACCGCCCTTGACGAAGACGCGGGCGACGGCGCGCATCAGGCCGGTGTCGAAACTTTCGGTGCCCGCCACCATGAAGGGAAACTTCCGCGCGGCGGCGATGATGCGCTGTCCTGCCGGGTGGGCGGTCAGTGTGGCAAAACCCAGCGCCATGTTGCGGAGGGGTATGGCCCAGGTGGGAACCGAGCAGCCGTCAATGCCGCGGGGCTGGCGATCGAGATTGCAATCGCAGATATCGCCCATGGCCTTGGCGATGGCGCGCTGTACGGGGTGATCGGGCTTCACATATCCCTTTGGATCAGCACCCAGCTGGCGGCTCAGGGCCAGCATACCGGCATGTTTTCCCGAGCAATTATTGTGAACCGGGAGAGCCTCCGTGTACTGACGAATTGCGGTCTGATGGGCGCTGGTATCGGTGGGCCAATGGGCGCCGCACTCGTAGAGTTCTTCGCTATTGCCGGCTTTCCGCAGCATCGCGCGGGCGACGCGCAAGTGTTCGGCTTCGCCATTGTGCGACGAGCACGCCAAGGCTATTTCCTCATCGTTAAATCCGAAGCGATTAGCGGCACCACTGTCGATCACCGGAATGCACTGGAATGCCTTGACGGCCGAACGCGGAAACACCACCCGCTCAATGTCACCACCGGCGAGAACGACGTGTCCGTCGCGATCCACAACCACGAAGGCGCCGGTGTGGCGGCTCTCGACTGTGCCGCCGCGGGTGACTTCGGCAATGACGGGATTGGACATTCTATGCTTCCTTGGGTTCGACACGGGTGCCGGCCAAATACCATGCGAAGGCCAGAAGCTGCAGGAACAGAAATCCGCCGATGGCCCAGCTATAACCACGGGAATCATAGCCGCTCGCTGTTGCCGGAAACAATCCGATAATGAGGCCTACCGCATATTGCGAACCGAAGGCAGCCGCGAACATGGTGAAATTTATGGTGGCGTTGGAGCGGCCGGCAAGATCTCTACCAGCATGCGCGGCAAACCACGGGAAGGCCAGGATGGCGACCTGGCCAAAGGCCGCGATGGCGAGCCAGGCCGGCACCAGCAGCGCCTCGACCCTAAACACGATGATTGCTTGGGCGATAAAGTAAATCACGTTGAAGCCCAGCATCACCTGCATGGGATTGATGCCTCTGCGCCCCAGCCGGTCGGCGATCAGCCCCACGGCAAGAATCCCTATCATGAAGGCGAGCGCCATCCACAGAAGATGACGGGCGACATCATCGCGCGCCAATCCCATCACATCGCGGAACCACGGGCCCGCCCACAGGGTCTGGATACCGATCTGCACGCCCGATGTGAGGCCCAGAAGCGGAGCCACGCGCCAGAACAGCGGCAGGCGCATGATGGCGGCAAGATCGGCGAACTGGCGGCGCAGCGGCGTGGCATCACCGGTCGTGTCGGCGCGCGGCGCGGCCATGAAAATAAATAGGGCGGAGGCAAGAATGATCCCAGCGAAGATCACGAAGATTTGACGCCAGCCGACAAGACTCACCAGAAATTCGGTGGGTTGGGTGGCGACCACCACGCCCAACGCCCCCACCGCCATGATCGCCGTGTTGGCGAGCGAACGCCGCTCGATGGGAACCCAGGTGGCGGAGGACTTGTAGCTGGCCATCAGACCGGCCGAGAAGCCCAGGCCGATCACCGCGCGCGCCGCGAACAGGCCGATGAAGCCTGGCGCCAGAGCAAAGGCCAGACAGCCCAAGGCCGCAATACACAATAGTGCTGACTGCACTTTGCGGGGGCCGTAACGGTCGAGCAAGACGCCGAGCGGAAGCTGGAACAGAGCGAAGGCGCCGAGATAAGCGGCAGTCAACAGGCCGAGCTGGGCCGGTGTGAGGCCCGCATCGGCGACGAGATCGGGCGCCACCACGGCATTCACCGCCCTCAGCAGATAGGACATGAAATAACCGGTGGCGAAAGGCAGGAGGGCGGTGAGAAGAATGCGCAGCGGGGTCATGATTAAATTTCTGTTGTAAACACCGCCTAAACCATTAGTGCGACAAAAGCGACAATTGTGATTCGCCGCCACCGCACTATCTACGCCCTCTTTTGCTTTTCGAGGATCCGCCAATGATCAAGCGCACACTGGTGTTCCAGCACATGGACGACGAGCCTCCCGGGCTGTTCGGGGATTTCCTGCGCGAGCGTGGCGCCGCGCTCGATACGGTGATGCTGCACCGGGGTGAAGCGATCCCGTCGCTCGCCCCTTATGATTTTCTGCTGGTGATGGGCGGCGCCATGGATGTGTGGGAGACCGAGGCTTATCCCTGGCTGGTGGCGGAGACGGCGGCGATCCGCGAATGGGTGATCAACCGCAACCGGCCCTTCCTCGGTATCTGTCTGGGTCTGCAATTACTGACGCAAGCCCTTGGTGGCGAAGTGGGCCTCGCTTGTGCCGCCGAAGTGGGCGTGGGCAAAGTATCGCTGAACCGGCTGGGGCGGCGGCACCCGATGACGGCCGGACTTCGCCCGGCGCTGAAGATGATGCAGTGGCACCACGCGGAAGTCACCCGCCTGCCCGAGGGGGCCGAAGCGCTGGCGGCGTCGCCGACGACGAAGGTTCAAATCATGGCGGTTGGCCGCGAACTGCTGGCGACCCAATTTCATGCCGAGCTGACGCCCACGCTGGTGGAGCGCTGGGCCCATATTCCGCAATACCGCCAGTGGCTCGATCAATCACTCGGCGCCAACGCCTACGAACGCGTGCGCGCCGAAGCGCTGCCTCTGATGCCGCAGATGGCGGTGGTGAGCCGGGCGCTATTTGACAATCTATTGTCGAGTCAAGCTTTGCGCGCGGCGGCCTAAGTTATCGCAACCCATCCTCGCCTTTTATTTCGCTGACGGAGAGGCCGCCGACACGTGGCAGCGGGCGGCCGCCGGTTGTGACGGCGACGGCGACCATAATCTCACCGGCACGCGGCGCATCGTTGATGCGGACTTCCATGGCATCGAAGTGGCTCCTGACAAAGGCTGCATCTTTGTGGCCGAGCGGGATGTCCAAGACCACGCCAAGGGAGCCGCGTTTCTTGGAGGACGGGATCAAGGCCGCACCCTTGCCCAGAACTTTACGAAAGGGTGCGCCCAGTTTGGGATGCAAAATCGCTGCGGCGTGTTCAAGCTCGCCATTCTCCCCGACGGCGGCGGCTTTGCCATAGCTCTGGACTTCGCGTCCCGGAATACCTAGCGCTGCAACGGCTCGTTCAGCCAGCAGGCCGCCCAGTTCCTCGCCGATGTCGATCAGCAGCGACAAGTCTTCCTGATAAATTCCGGCAAAGGGATTTTCTATGACGGCGACGGCGGCGGCGCGGCGCAGTGGAGGTGAAATCATTCGCCCCTGCTCGCTCAGGGTTTCATCGACGAAAGTTACGATCTTGCGGATTTTCGCTTTCATCTGAGGCCATCCTCTCCCTTGATCGCCGACGCGGCCAACCCACCGGCCCGGGCATGGACGCGGGCCCCGGTGGTCATCACCAGGCCAAACACAATCTCGTTTGTACGCGGGGCATCGGGCACGCCCACTTCCACCGCATCGAAGTGGCTTCGCACATAGGATGCGTTGATGTGGGTCACCGGAATATCCAGTCTGGTGCCGGGGCCGCCGACTTTCTTGGTCGATGGCACGATGGCCTTGGCGTTGCCCAGCAATTCACGCATGGCGTAACCGCCGGGCTGATGCCAGAGGGCGCCATGTTCAAGCTCGCCCGCTTCACCAATAATGGCACCCTTGCCGTAACCTTCGACAACACTGGCATCACCGCCCAAGGCGGCGATCAGGCGGCGGGCCATTTCAAGTCCCAATGGTTTCAGATCCTCCATGAACGAAGTGATCTCCGCGTGATATTTTCCAGCATACGGATTGGCGATGACGGCGAGAACCGACGCCCGGCGCCGCGGCGTGACAGCGGGGGGGCCTCCTTCGTGCAGGATTTCCTCAACCGTAATCACCAGCTTTCTTAACTCGACATCAGCCATTGGCGGTCAGTCTCCTGTCCAAATTTATTGGAACATTGCCAACGATGCGGGTTTCGCCACTGAGATGAAGGGCGCAAGCCACGATGACTTCCCGGTCGACCATCATCTGGGCGAAGGCAGCGCCACGGCCAAGGGCCATGTCGATATCGGCATCCGGCAATGGCCCCACGTCGCGCGTCACCAGCATCTGGCCCAGATCGCTATCGGGCTGCAACTCCACCGCCGGCACGCGGGTGATGGCGGGATGACCGGGGAGATCGACGGCATTGGCAATCAGCGTGGCGGCGGCATCGGCACCGCTGGCATCGGAGGCCAACACGGTTACCGCATCGGCGATGCCCAGTGAAAAGCTGCGGCCGCGCCAGCCGCTGGTGGCAATGCCGCGCACCGGGTCGGTCCAGTTGATAGAAGACTTGGTGAACAGCGAAGGATTATCCGGGCGATCGACCAGACCCACGCTATATTGCTGCCATGGTGTGAGATGGAGTGCGATATCGCCACCGTTGTTGACAAAGGCGCGGGCAACATCGGCGGCCGAGGCCATGGCGTAGAGAACTTCCTCGGCAACCGATCCGGCAACGGCGGCCATAGGTGTAATGAATGTTGACTGCGCATGGGTTTGGGTCGCCCGCCACATGCGCCTTGCGACCGCACCTTCGGGCACGCGCGAGGTGGGCTGGCGCAACAGGCTCAATTCCGTGCACAGCTCGTCGAGGATTGTCGAGAACCTTATGCACGCGACATCGTAGGCCCGGGTTATCTCATGGGGCGGACCGTCAGCACCGATGATGAGGTCGATGGGTCCATCATTGAGGTGAAGCCTGCCGCGATCGGGCAGCATCTGCACCTGCATCCGGCTCATGGCTTATGTTCCAGCGGCCAGGGGTTTTCTGGCGGCGCGCCAACCAGCTTCTGGCTTTGCAACAAGGTGATTTCGCTCAACGGGCGCACGTGTTCCATATGGCCGCCAAGGGCGGCGTAGTCGTCGCGGCGCATGGTGAACTCGATGGGAGCGACAAGGGCCGGCGTCGGCACATAACCAAAAGCATTGGCGGGAAGCCTGGTGACATCGACCATGAAAGTTATGCCGCCGCCGGGCCAGACATAAACCGGCGCACCGCCCGAGGTGACACGGGTGAGCGCATCCTTGACTGACTTCGTCAAGCGCACCGGATTTTCGGTGACACCAGCCCGCAGCGAGCCCCCCGCCCCGCCCATGAACAGCACCGTCGAAAGCGCTGGTTCGCAATTCTCCGCAATGCGCTCGACTGATTGCCTGAGAACGGCTGGCAGTTGCTTCTCCACCGGCACCAGTGCTTCATTGAGTTCAAAGTAAGCAAAATGTTCGCCGGTGGTTGACACCATAAGCAGGCGGAGGCCCGGCCGTGACTCCCTGGGATCGAAGGGCTTTAGAATAGTCAGCGGGTCGGTCAAATCGGTGCCGCCCCAGCCGGTGCCGGGCTGGGCCACTTTGAAATAGCGCCCCGGCGTGGAGCGATGACCCTTCATGCGGATGCCGGTTTCGGCAACGCCCAGGAATTTTCCGGCCTGATGCTCGGAAAGAACGCCGGTGATGTGATCATCGACAACCACGACTTCGTCGACATGGCCCTGCCATTGCTTGGCAAACATGCCGATGGTGGCGGAACCGCAGCCCACCCGCATGCGCTCCTCGATGACGCCATTGATGATCGGCGCCTTGCCGGCCTCGATCACCACGCGCGCACCACCCTCGACTGTAACTTCCACCGGTTTGCGGTTGCATAGATCGAGAAGCGTTTCGCAAGTGACGCGGCCTTCCTTCTTCGAACCGCCGGTCAAGTGGCGCACGCCACCGAGCGACAGCATCTGCGAACCATATTCAGTGGTGGTGACGTGGCCAATCTGCTCATCGCCCACCCGCACGGCGGCACATTCGGCACCCAAATGCCGGTCGGTATCGATCTTCACTTTAACGCCGCAATAACTGAAGATGCCTTCGGTGACGACGGTGACCATGTCGACGCCATCAACCTCGGACGAGACGATGAAGGGGGCCGGTTTATAGTCGGGATAGGTGGTGCCCGCACCAATTGCGGTGACGAAAATATTGCCGTCCCATGGCGAGTCGCGTTCGAGAAACGGTACAAGCCTGCCGCCGCCATCGAGCGTGCGTTCAAGCAGCACATGAGGATCGACGCGCACCAGTTCGCCGGAGCGATTGGCGTAGCGGTCACAGGCACCCAGGGCACCATCGCGGATATAGCAGAGCACCGGGCAGGCATCGCAGCGGATCTTGTCGGGTGCCGTATTCACGATGCACCTGGCTTTGCGAGAATGGCGGCGCGCACCCGGTCTGGCGTTGCCGGTGTGCGGGTGATGCGGGCACCGGTGGCGTGGGCAATGGCGTTGAGGATTGCCGGCGCGGTCGGGATGAGTGCCTGTTCACCGATGCCCTTGGCGCCGAAAGGACCAACCGATGAGGCGCATTCGACCAGGATTGATTCAATCGGCGGTACATCGCCGATCGTCGGGATCAGATAGTCGTGGAGATTCTCGCCACGGCCCGGTGTGAACTCCTCCATCAGCGCCATACCAATACCCTGGGCCACGCCGCCTTCAATCTGGCCCTCGATGAGTGCGGGATTGATGGCGCGGCCAACGTCATGGGCTGCGGTTATCTTAAGCACTTTCACGGTGCCAAGATGCACATCGACCTCTATCTCCGCCATGTGGGCACCAAAACCATAGACCGCATAGGGTATGCCCTGGCCATCCTCGCTGAGCGGACTGGTTGGCGGATCGAAACTTTCCTCCGCACACAGAACATATCCATGGGAACCCAGCGGCAGTTGATCAAGTGCTATGGCACGGATGATGGTTTGCTCGCCGACCATGATCTTGCCGGATGCGATTTCAATGCGGGCGTTGACGCTGGCATTGGCGAGCCGCAATATTTCATGGCGCAAGGCGAGGCCCGCCAGTTCGGCCGCCTTGCCGGTGACGAAGGTCTGGCGCGAAGCCGATGTCTTGCCGCAATCGGGTGTCAGGCCGGTATCGGCGGAAATGAGATCGATGAGCGCCAACGGCAGGCCCACCGCGTCGGCGGCAATCTGGGCGATGACGGTATTGGAGCCCTGACCGATATCGACCGCACCCTGGTGCAGCGACAATCGGCCATCGGGCTTCAGACCCAAACGAATGGTTGAGGGATTGGGCAGCGAAGTGTTGCCGCAGCCATAGAACATGCCAGCGACGCCGGCGCCGCGGCGTTTCGAATTGTTAACGGCATTAAACCGCTGCGCGTCGGAGCGGGCGCGCTGCCAATGGGGCCGCAAGGCTTCGAGACATTGGCGGAAACCAACACCTTCGCCGAGCACCTGGCCGGTTACCGTTGGCGTTGTGTTGGTGAGGGCATTGAGAATGCGGAATTCAAGCGGATCGCGGTCGAGTTTTTCCGCCAGCATGTCGAGCATCTGCTCCTGCGCGATCGCCACCTGCGGCACACCAAAACCACGGAAAGCGCCTGAGGGCACGCAGTTGGTAAGCACCGCGCGGCTAAGCGCCCGGTAATTTGGCACCACATAGGGACCCGAAGCATGGACCGGCACGCGATTGGCCACGGTGGGGCCCCAGGATGCATAGGCGCCGGTGTTGAAGTCGCCGGTAAAATCCATGGCGGTGATGCGGCCATCATGACCCGCCGCCATGCGCGAATGCATTCGTGAGGGGTGGCGCTTGGTGGTGGCGATAATCGACTCAGGCCTCGTGTAAATCATCGCGGCGGGGCGGCCGGTAATCCACGCGGCAAGCGCCACGAAGGGCTG
Organism: Hyphomicrobiales bacterium; assembly: GCA_031364405.1. Classification (GTDB taxonomy): domain Bacteria; phylum Pseudomonadota; class Alphaproteobacteria; order Rhizobiales; family Aestuariivirgaceae; genus Aestuariivirga. The sequence goes on along the minus strand of JANLWG010000183.1, from coordinate 5,143 downwards.
TACCGAGAGATCGAGCTTCGAGCCAAATCCGCCGCCACAGGCCGAGGGGATGATGCGTACGCTCTCAGGTGCGATGCCGAGGATCGCTGCGGTGTCGTCGCGGTCGAGATAGGGCGATTGAGTGGAGACGGTTATTTCAATCCGATCGCCAATGCGCCTGGCCCAGCCGGCTTCAGGTTCAACATAGGCATGTTCGACGAAGCCGGTTTCGAAATCAGCCTCGACAGTAAATGGACTGGATGCAAGTGCCGTCTCCACTTCACCGCGCACCACGCGGCCACGCACGAGGATGTTGCCGGGACGGTTGGCGTGAAGCAGCGGGGCGGATGGTAAGAGGGCGGCGGCCATGGTCAACGTTGGCGGGCATTCGGTCCACGCGACCGGAAATGTTGTAATGTCGAGCGCTTCAATCGCGGCCTGTTCACCGACGACAGCCGCCACCGCCTCGCCCTTGTAGCGGGTTTCATCGACGGCGAATACCGGCTGATCGGCGAAGGCGGCGATAACGCCGAAGATATTGCGGCCGGGGATATCGGATGCCCTCAAAACACGGATGATACCGGGATTGGCGGTGAGCCAAGCCGTGATATCGCCAAAGGCAAAGCGGGCGCGATGGGGGGGTGAGCGGATCGCCCGCACGTAGAGCGCATCGGCGGGAATGCTGTCGGCGCCGAAGGCTTCGCTGCCCAAGATCTTGGGTCCGCCGTCGAGACGCGCGATGTTGGCGCCAACGGCTGAACCGGCGGCTGGCGAAAGCCGTTCGCTGTATTGTCCGTTCGCGGCGCCGGATACGGCGGCAATGATCTTGCGGTAACCAGTGCAGCGGCAGAGGACGCCGCCCAAGGCATCGGCAATATCCAATTCATTGGGAGTTGGGTTGCTGTCGAGCAACGATGCCGCCGCCACCAGCATGCCCGGCGTGCAGATGCCGCACTGGGCGGCACCATGGGCGAGGAAAGACCGTTGCAGGTTCTTTCCGGATTTCGTGTGCTGCGGCAATCCTTCGATGGTGATAACTCTGGTGCCCGCCACTTGCGCCGCTGTCACCAGGCAGGCGCAAGCCAGCTCGCCGTCAATCAGTACCGTGCAGGCGCCGCAATCGCCGGCATCGCAGCCGATCTTTGTGCCTTTGAAACCGAGGTCCTCACGCAGCAGCTGGGTGAGGCGGCGAGCCGGATCGGCTTTGGTCGCGACTGCGTTGCCGTTGAGGATAAATGAAATCGTTTCAGACACCTGACGCCACTCCCGCTGCGCGATCGAGCGCCTGGCCGATGAGCCGCAATGCCGCGTCACTGCGGTAAGCGGCCGTCGCCCGCACATCATCGATCGGCGTCAAATCAGCGACATGGGCGGTACTTAGGATGGCGGAAGGGCGCTTGCCGGCGGGCAAGCCGATGAGACCGTGTTCAAGCCCGCGCAAGCGCCGGGCCACGGCGGAGGCGGCACCCACCGCAACGCGGGCATCGGCTATATGGCCACCTGCATCACGGCGCAGCAATGCCGCCACCATGACGGTGGAAATAACCAGATAACGCCGGGCACCAAGCTTGACGAAGGATGAGGTGCTATCGCCGGATGATTTGGGAACCAGAACCGCGGAGAGGATTTCGCCCCTCGCAAGTGCCGTCTTGCGGTAGCCGGTAATGAATTTTTCGAGTGGCATGCGGCGGAGGTGATTGTGGCTCGTCAGTTCCACCTCGGCATCAAGCACCAATAGCGGCGGCACACCATCAGCCGCCGGCGAGGCATTGCACAGGTTTCCGGCGATGGTGCCGCGATTTTGAATCTGCACCGAGCCCACTTCGCGCGCCGCCTGCTTGAGAGCATTAAAGGCGGGCGGCAGACTGGCGCGCAGGATATCGGTCCAGCTAGTGGCGCCGCCGATGCGGTAATGATCGCTCTCCTCGCGAATGCCGCGCAGTTCGGCCACGTTCGACAAATCGACAATATCGCTGGTCAACGGCCTGCCCACATGGGCCGGGAAAATATCGGTACCGCCACAGAGGACAAGCGCATCCAGGCCAGCCAGAATTTTGACCGCCTCACCAAGTGTTTGCGGCCGCGCGTAAGTCAGACTCTCCTCCCTTTCCCGTTGTGCCGGATCATTAACCGGCGAAAGTTTCGCGCGCTGTCCGGTGCGTGTCAAGTTGGGCTGATTTGCAGAAACATCAAGCGGTTCAAATTGCTAACCCGCGGAACTGATTCTATGCGGGCCTGCAAAGGCCGCCAGTGTCGAACCCGGTGATCAAAATATGCACTATAGTCTGACCGGTGCATATGGCATTCTCGGCAAGGCCAATTTGGCGCTCGACCGACCCGACAGCGCTAGTGTGAAACTCATTGCGGGACGTGTGGAACAAAATGACGGATCAAGCCGCTGCCGACCTGCTGTTGGAGAATTGGCGAAACCAGACGCGTATCGATGGACTGCCGAAAGCCGTGCGGCCCGGTGACCGCGCCGGGGGATACCGGATCGCCGCAGTGCTTGCCGAACGGAGCGGTCAGAAAATCGCGGGCTGGAAAATCGCCGCGACCAGTGTGGCGGGTCAGCGCCACATCAATGTCGACGGGCCGCTGGCTGGCCGCATTTTCGCGGACCGGTTGTTCCCCGCCAGCGCCAGCGTTCCGCTGGGCGATAACATCATGCGGGTAGCGGAAGCTGAATTTGCCTTTCGTTTTGGCATTGATCTGCCACCGCGCGAGCAGTCCTATACGCAAGATGAATGCATGGCGGCGGTTTCTTCGCTGCATCTGTCGATTGAAGTTCCAGACAGCCGGTACACTGATTTCACCAGGGTGGGAGCGGCCCAACTGATCGCCGATACGGCGTGTGCTTCATGGCTGGTGCTTGGGTCAGCGGTGACTGCTGATTGGCGCGCCATCGACCTTAGCGAACACCACGTTACCGGGTTTCGCAACGGCGTGCAGGTGGCGCAAGGTGCCGGCAAAGCCGTGCTGGGCGATCCGCGCATGGCGCTTACCTGGTTTGTCAACGAAGCATCGCGTTATTGCGGCGGCATTGCAGCGGGTCAGTTCGTCACCACCGGAACCTGCATCGTGCCGATTGCGATAGCCCCGAGCGATGCGCTGCGCATGGATTTTGGCGGCCTTGGCTCTATCGAGGCAACGATTATCTGACGGCCAGGAACACAGTGATCTCGACCGAAATGCGCATGGGAAGGCTGCCCATGCCGACAGCGGCGCGGGCGTGCTGGCCTTTATCGCCGAAAACTTCGACCATCAAATCGGAAAAACCGTTGATGACTTTTGGGTGGTCGACGAAATCGGGCGCGGCATTGACCATGCCAAAGACATTGAGCACGCGCTCCACCTTGTCGAGAGAGCCCAGCATGTCACGCGCCGTTGCCAGCAGTGCAAGGCCGGTCAGGCGGGCGTGGTGCTGGGCCTGTTCGAGTGTGACATCACGGCCAACGATGCCGGTGGCATAGCCGCCACCTGCCAATACCGGCCCCTGCCCCGAGAGATAGAGGATGCCATTGTGGATGACGCCTGGTACATAATTGCCTTTGGGCGTGGGTGCCGGCGGCAAAACAATGCCGCGGTCCTTCAGTCTTTGCTCAGCGCTCATGAACTTTCCTTCCGGCGATATAGGTGGCGGATACCGCCCTATCATCGCCGAGAATGGTGAGCGAGAAAAGAACTTCTTCCAGCGATTGGGAAATTTCCTGACGGCTGGCCAGCACCGGCGTTGCGCAGGGGTCGAGCACCACGAGATCAGCATATTTTCCAGCCTCGAGCGAGCCCACCTCGTGGCCGATGCCAAGGCGCCCGGCGTTGGTGCGTGTGGCCAGATGAAAAAGCTCGAACGCCGACGGCTTGTAACCGGCCAGCATCTGCACCTTGTAGGTTTCACCGAGCGTTGCCAGCATCGAATAGCTGGTGCCGCCGCCCACGTCGGTTGCAACTCCGATATGAACCGGGCGATCTTCCCGGCGCATGTAACTCATGCGCATGAGGCCGGAACCGAGAAACGTATTTGAGGTGGGACAATGGACGACGGTTGATCCGGTTTCCGACAGCCTGGCGCATTCGCGTTCCGACAGATGAATGCCGTGGGCAAATAAACTGCGCGGGCCGAGGAGACCATACTGATCATAAACGTCAGTGTAATCCCTGGCATTGGGAAATTGCTGTTTGACGAAGGCGATCTCGTCCGGGCTTTCGGAAAGATGGGTTTGCATGAGAGCGCCATCGAGGGATTTGAGCAATTCGCCGGAGAGACGAAGCTGCGCGTCGGTCGAGGTGACGGCAAAGCGTGGTGTCACAGCATAGCGCAGCCGGCCCTTGCCATGCCATTGACTATAGAGTTCGGCCGATTCACGGGCACCGGTTTCCGCGTCGTCCTGCACAGCCGGGATGGCATTGCGGTCCATCATGGTCTTGCCAGTGATCAGTGCCATGCCACGGCGTTGGGCCGCGGCGAACAGCGCAGTGGCGCAAGATTTGTGCACCGAGCAGAAAGCGAGTGCCGACGTGGTGCCGTGCTGGGCCAGCCGGTCGAGAAATATTTCCGCAGCCTTGGCGGCATAATCATGATCGCCATAGCGGCTCTCTTCGGGAAATGTATAGCGATGGAGCCAATCGAGCAGGTCCTTGCCCGGTGCCGCGAGCATGCGGTATTGCGGAAAATGGATGTGGGCATCGATCAGGCCCGGCATTACCAGCCGGTCACCGTGATCGTCGGCGGGAAATTGTCCATAAGCCTCGGGCAAATGTGATTGTGGCCCCGCCCACAGGATCTTTCCGTCATCGCCAGCCACTACGGCGCCCTTGACCTCGTGGCGAATATCCCGTGGCGATGAGCCGAAGCTGACGGTCTGACCTTTGATGACGCGGGTCATGGTAAAACCCGGTCTTCGATACGGAAGCGGAAGATGCGGCAGACCTGCGAGATAGCCAAGGCGAATTCAGCTTCGGCTGGATTGTTCACCCGCTCCTCGAAGCTGGCGAGGATTTGCTGCTTGCTGGCACCCTTCACAGCGAAGATAAATGGGAACTCAAATTTCGATTTGTAGCGGTCATTGAGATGGGTGAAACGGGCGAACTCAGCCGGTGTCAAAGTAGCCAGCCCGGCACTGGCCTGTTCACGCGTCGAGTCTTCGGTGAGTTTGGCCTTTGTCGC
>JANLWG010000082.1:0-36714 GCA_031364405.1 Hyphomicrobiales bacterium | reverse complement strand
ATTACCCGAGGCTGAAAGCAACAAGTGTATGAATCTACCTGCCCAGCCTACCCTACTACGAAGGGAAGCCATCAATGCCAGCGACTTTTTCGACAGCATCGACCCAAAAGTGACATGGCCTGCTTTTTAGATGAAAAAGTCGCCATCTCCCCCAATGTGTTCACGGACATCCCATCCCGGAGCTGATTGGTGGTGGCTTACGCGCTTGCACAGACGTGCTCCGTACCTGGGTAGTAGCAAGAGATTGCACAATTTGCCGTGGCGCAATTCGCTTCCGTTGATGCCACGGCCATGATATTCGTTGCAGATGCTTAGGGCATAAAGAACGGGAGGTCCCGTGGCCGAGGTGCAACTCGTCAAGGGCTGTTGTCCATTGGATTGCCAAGACGGGTGCGCCTGGGTAGCGCATGTCGCTGACGGACGCGTGGACCGGGTAACGGGCGCAAAAGATCATCCGTTCACACGGGGCGTATTGTGCGCCAAAGTCCGCGATTACCAGACCCGCGCATATGCGCCAGATCGCATCCTTCATCCTCTTCGGCGAACCGGCCTCAAGGGCGCGGGCGTCTTCGAAAGAATTTCATGGGACGACGCGTTGGATACCATCGCACAGCGGTTTGCGGAAATTGTCAGGCGTGACGGACCGGAAGCGCTGATGCCATTGCATGACATGGGCTCCATCGGCGTCTTGCAGCGCCGCTCGCTGATGCGCCTCTTCCATGCGCTGGGGGCTTCGCGTATCCATGGCAGCGTCTGTAGTGTAGCCACAAACGCGATCGTCGCATCCGGTCATCCTGTCGGTTTCGATCCCGAGGATATTGCCGAAAGTGAACTGATCCTGCTTTGGGGGGCAAACCTCCTGACGACTTGCCATCACCATTGGCACTTCTGTCAGGAAGCCCGCAAACGCCGCGGCGCGCGCCTGGTCGCGGTCGACCCGCGCAAAACGCGGACCGCCGAACTTTGCGACAGCCATCTCGCCATTCGACCTGGAACAGATGCTATTTTGGCCGCGGGCATAGCCCACATCATGCTCAAGGAAGGATTGGCGAATCTCGCCTATGCAAACCAGGTTGCAGTTGACGTTGATGCTTTCATCGCGGAGGTTGAACCTTGGACCACAGAGCGGGTGGCGGCGGCCTGCGGTCTGAATGTAGATGATATCATTAACCTAGCATTGGCCTTCGGCCGAGCGCGGCCTGCCACGATCCGCTCAGGTGTCGGCCCCCAGCAGTCAGTTGGTGGTGACGGTTACATGCGTGCCATTTCCGCCCTGGCAATCCTGGGAGGCCATTGGCGTCACAAGGGCGGAGGCCTTTTTGTCGAGGCATACCCGCGCCTCGACAACAAGGCAGCGGAGCGGCCGGATATTGTGCCGGGCAATCCGCGCAGCTTCGATCTTGCGAGGCTCGGCCAAACTCTGACTGATGTGAGCCTGGCGCCGCCAATAAAGGGATTGATGATATGGGGCACGAATCCCGCTGTCAGTCAGGCGGATGTGGAAACCGTCTGGCGCGGACTGGCGCGTGAAGACCTGTTTGTTGTCTCACTCGAGCACTTCATGACCGACACGGCGCGTTACGCCGATATCTTGCTCCCGTCGACCACCCAGCTTGAGCATTTCGACGTGCAGGGAGCCTGGGGCCATCACTACATCGCGGTCAACCATCCTGCGATCGCCCCCATTGGAGAAGCCAAACCTCACGCTGAAATCATGCGCCTGCTGGCCGCCCGGATGGGGCTCACTCATCCGGCACTTCAGGAAAGTGACGATGAGATTGCAAAGTCGGCCCTGCCCGAGGATATCGACCTAGGCGAACTCAAGACCAAAGGTTGGATCAAGGCGTCGCCGGCCCGCCCCAATCCAACTTTGAATGGGCAGCGTTTGGTAATGGCGACGGGAATCCGGGCGCCAGATTCGGTGGACCCCGGATCGAATAGCACCCAGAAGGAACGATTGCAGCTGCTGACACCGAAATCCCATTACTTTCTCAACTCGACGTTTGCGAACATGGAACGCCAGCGCAAGAATCAGGGCCAGCCAGTCCTACAGATGAATTCCGCCGACGCGCGCGCGCGGGGCGTTACCGATGGCGGTATGGTCATGGCGCGCAATGGGCGCGCTGCACTGCGCGTCGCCTTGCAGGTCACTGACAATATCCGGCCCGGCACGGTCGCACTTGAGGGAAAGTGGTGGCGGCACCCGGCTGAGACAGCGGCAGTCGCAAACCGTTTGGTGCCAGGCGCTTGGTCAAAGTCCGGCCAGCCTGCCTACAACGATATTTTCGTCGATGTGGAGCCGGTGAAATAGAAGGTCATGGCGCGCGGCATGCATCATCAACAACATCATTTGATGATCGCCAAAGGCTTGGGATTGCACTTAAAGAAGTGGCTAGCACGATACAGAGCAAGCAAATCCTCCTTTTTCCCCATCACAAATCCAATTTGCCTCGGCAGAGATTGAAATTTTAGCGGCAAGTTTTGCATTTTCGCGTGGAACACCCCAGTGCATCAACGGGGATAGAAATTCCTAAAAAGTCTGCTGTTGGCCCCAAGCCGACTACGACGATAGCATTCCCGCAGCCATCAATTCGGGCATCAAGTGTCTGATTTCATCTTCTGACTACTCGTGGCGCAGCGCCTCGATGGGATCGAGTCTTGCGGCACGCCGTGCGGGAAAATAGCCGAAGACAATGCCGATAGCGCCGGAGAACACGAAGGCGAGCGCCACGATTCTCGGATCGGCGCCGAACGGGATGCTCATGGCGTAGCTGGCCCCGGCCGCGAGGCCGAGCCCCACGGCAATGCCGATGAAGCCGCCGAGCAGCGCCAGCACGATTGACTCGACCAGGAACTGCGCGAGCACCTGGTGTTCAAGCGCGCCGATGGCCAGCCTGACGCCGATCTCGCGAGTGCGTTCGGTGACCGAGACCAGCATGATGTTCATGATGCCGATGCCGCCCACCAACAGGCTAACAGCGGCGACCGACCCCAAGAGACCCGTCATCACAGTCGATGTGGCGGCCAGGGTATTGGCGATCTGCGTCATGTCGCGCACGGTAAAATTATCTTCAGCCCCCGGCGCCACCCGGCGCTGCTCGCGCAGGATTTGCTCGACATTGGTTCTGACCCCGGCAATGTCCTCGCGGCTGGCCACCGAAATATAGATCGAGGCGATACGGGTGTTGCCGGCGAGGCGGCGATGGTAGGTGCGCATCGGCATGATGACGGTGTTGTCCTGGTCCGATCCAAAGGCGGATTGACCCTTGGCCGCCAGCAGGCCGATAATTTCGCAGGCGAAATTACCTACCCGCAAGCGCTCGCCGATGGCATCAAGGCCGCCGAATAATTCCTTGCGGATGGTCTCGCCGATAACGCAGACCGAAACGCCCGAGCGTACTTCGCCATCGGTGAACGGGCGGCCGGCCGTGAAGGTCCAGTCCTGCGTGGTGAAGAAATTCGCATCGGTGCCGGTAATTGAAGCCTCGTAATTCTGCGTCCCGAAAATCACGGTTGCGGTCTTGCTGGCCGATGGCGCCATCGCCCGCACGTTGGTGAGATTTGCCCGAAGCATCGCCACGTCGCGGTCCTGAAACGAGCGAACCTCGTTGCCGCTCGGCGGACCGAAGGTGCTCTGGCCCGGCCGCGCGATCAGCATGTTGCTGCCCAATGCCGCGAGATCGCTCTGGACTTTTTTCGAAGTGCCCGAGCCGATTGTCACCATGGCGATAACCGCGGCGACACCGATCACAATGCCGAGCAACGTCAGCACCGAGCGCAACGCATTGCGGCGCACCGATTGCATGGCGAGCTTGACGGCTTCCCACAACATCAGGCGGCCTGGCGCGCGTCATCGTCGATAAGCCCATCGACAAAGCGGATGGTACGATGGGCATAGGCCGCCATGTCGGGCTCATGGGTGACCATCACCACCGTGAGGCCCCGTTCGGCGTTGAGCAGGCTCAGCAGGTCCATGATCTCGCGGCTGCGGGCGCTGTCGAGATTGCCGGTGGGTTCGTCAGCGAGCAGCAGAAGCGGTTCGGAAACGATGGCGCGGGCAATGGCGACGCGCTGCTGCTGGCCGCCTGAAAGCTCGGCCGGTGTATGATTCTCGCGGCCGTTGAGGCCGACAAGGTGGAGTGCGGCGGCCGCCCGCATGCGGCGCTCGCGCCTGGCCATGCCACGGTAGATCAGCGGCAGTTCGACATTTTCAATCGCCGTGGTGCGGGCCAGGAGATTGTAGCCCTGAAACACAAAGCCCAGGTAATTGCGGCGCAGCAGGGCACGCTGATCGCGCGAAAGCTCGGTTACGTCGAGACCGCTGAACCGATAGGTGCCATGGCTCGGCCGGTCGAGGCAGCCGATGATATTCATCGCTGTCGATTTGCCCGAGCCCGAAGGCCCCATGATGGCGACGAACTCGCCCTGATGGATTTCGAGATCGACACCGGCGAGTGCCCGCACCACGCCGCCACCCTCGCCATAAAGGCGCTGGACATTGGCGAAAGAAACCAGCGCTGCCGCCGCCGTCATGGTTGGCCCTGTTTGGAATCGCTGATGACCTGGTCGCCCGCTTTAAGATCGCCGGAGACGATTTCGGTCAGCTGCCCGTCGCTGGCGCCGGTCTTGACGCTCACCGGTTGCGCAGCGCCGTTCTGCAGAATGTAAAGTGTGCGTTCACCATTGGCCGCCACCTTGTTGCTGGATTTCTCGAAGCGCGGAAAGCGCGGCATGAACAGGCTTGTCAGGCTGAAGCCCTGGCTCGCCGGCATTTTTGGCGGCTCGTAACGCAAGGCCGCATTGGCTACAGCCATTGCTCCGGGGATTTCCCGCACCACGATCTGGGCTGTCGCCGTCATCCCGGGGCGCAGCAGCAGAGCCTTGTTGTCGACCGACAGGATCGCCGTGTAGGTGACGACGTTGTCGGTGGTCTCCGGTGAATATTCGATGGTCTCGATCACCGCCGGAAAATCCTGGCCGGGATAAGCATCGACGGTAAAGCGGGCGCGCTGGCCGGGCTTCACCACGCCGATATCGGCCTCGTCCACATCGGCCTCGACCTGCATGCGGGCAAGATCCTCGGCAAGCCTGAAGAGGATGGGTGCCTGCAAGGATGAAGCGACTGTTTGTCCGGGCTCGGCGGTGCGCTTCAGCACGATGCCATTGACCGGCGAAACAATGCGCGACTTGTCGACATCGGCTTGCTGCAATTTGACATCGGCCTCGGCCACCCCGACATCCGCCCTCGCGGCAGCCAGCCCGGCGGTGGCGCGGTCATGGGTGGCGCTGGCAGTTTCAAATTCCTGGGCCGAGGAAATACCTTTTTTCTTGAGCGCCGCCGAACGTTCCAGCGCCAGAGCGGTCTGGGCCACGGTTGCCTTCGCGGTGAGGACACGGGCCTGTGCCGCGGCAAGGAATGCATTGGCGCGATCGAGCTGGGCTCTCAGCTTGACCGAATCCAGTTCAGCCAGCACATCGCCTTTCCTGACGATGCTGTTGTTGTCGACATTGACAATGCGGATGACGCCCGACATCTCGCTCGACACATCGACCTGGGTGGTTGGCTGAATCTTGCCGGTCGCCTGTACCTTGATGACGAGATCGGCCCGATTGACTGGTTCGGTTGTGTAGGTAACCGCGTTGGTTGCCCCCTGCTGGCCATACCACCAGAAACCGCCCGCCGCCGCACCGCCAAGGATCACCAGCCAGATCAGCCTTTTGAGCCAGGTCTTGCGGCGGCTGCGGCGATCAAGGCCCAGAGCCGTCTCGATATCCTTCTGTTCTGGCAGGGATTGAATGTTCATCTCACTCGGGCGCAATTCATTGGCGCAACAATGCCGCGCCATTATGGCTCCAACAAGGACGGCAATCCAGCTATTAGGCCATGGCCAATCCTGATATGAGACGGCGATGAGCGCAATTCAATTCGAGCCCGCACCCGATGGCACCTCAATCGCCTTTCGCGAGGATGGCGGCGCATCGCCAAGCCGCTGTGGTTTCTTCTGGCTGGGCGGTCTTAAGTCCGGCATGGAAGGCACCAAGGCCGAAACTCTCGCCACTTTGGCGCGCGATACCAGACGCTCCTTGTTGCGCTTTGATTACTCCGGCCACGGGCAGTCCGGCGGATTGTTTATCGATGGCACAATCTCCGCATGGCTTGCGCAATCCTTCCACATGTTCACCAACCGCAGCCCCGGCCGCCGTATCGTCGTCGGTTCCAGCATGGGTGGCTGGCTGGCGCTGCTTCTGCTGTATAAGCTCACCTTCGAAAACCCACGGGCGGCGGCCCGGGTTGCCGGCCTCGTGCTCATTGCACCTGCCGTGGATATGACGGCTGATCTCATGTGGGATATTTTTTCGGCGGAAGTGCGCGCCGACCTCGCCAAGCGGGGTGTGTGGATGCGGCCTTCGCAATATGGCGAACCATATCCGGTCACCGCCAAGTTGATCGATGACGGCCGCCGCCACCTGATGCTTCACCGGGGCCAGAAGTGCGCATGCCCGGTGCGCATCCTGCACGGCGATAGCGATCCCGATGTTCCGGCAACCCACGGCATAAAGGTTTTCGAGGCCCTGAGCGGCGATGATATCACTTTCACCTTGATCAAGGGCGGCGATCACCGGCTGTCGGCGCCGGGCCAACTGGAACTTATTCGCGAGACTGTATTACGGCTTGCCGAACGGGCCGACGGCGTCAGCATTTGACATCGCGCAGAAGGGAAGCCAACCCCTCGCGATAACTCGGATACCGCATCGTGATACCAAGCTCGTGCTTGCTGCGGGCGTTCGACACGCGTTTTGAATCCGCATAGAAGCTTAATGCCATGGGTGAAAGCTCTGCCTCGTCGAAGGGCACTTCGGGCGGCGGCGGAACGCCAAGCAGTTGGGCTGCGTAAGCCACCACATCCTGTGGCGGACACGGCTCGTCATCGCAGACATTATAGGCGGCACCGGGATTGGGCCTGGCGATCGAGGCCTCCAGGACGTTGGCGATATCATCCACATGAATGCGGCTGAATATCTGGCCCGCTTTGATGATGCGTTTCGCCGTGCCGTCGCGCATCGCAGCAAGCTGGTTGCGGCCGGGGCCATAGATACCGGCGAGGCGGAAGATATGGACGGGAAGATCGAGCGCCATCCAAGCTTTCTCCGCCGCAAGCCGCCTTCGTCCACGCTCGGTGTTGGGGGTGAGTGCTGTGGCCTCGGTCACCCAGCCACCGCCGTGATCGCCATAGACACCGGTGGTCGATAGATAGGCGAGCCAGGCGATTTTAAGTGCGCCAAGATCTCTTGCATGATGACGCAACACCGGATCGCCGCTGGCATCGGGCGGGGTTGAAACAACAATATGTGTGACGCCTGAAAAGGCCTTCGGCGGCAGCGGCGCCGAGCCATCGAACACCAGGGCCTCATAGCCCAGAGCACCAATTCTGGCGGCACCCGCCGGGCTGCGGCTGGTGCCGGTGATGCGCCAGCCCTTCGCCGCGAGCCGCGCCGCGAACGCCCTTGCCGAGTAGCCAAGCCCGAAGCAGAATAAGTGATTCATGTGGTCTCCCATTCCGCCTTCACACCGGCATCTGGTTCAATTCCGGCGTGAGCTGATCTGAGAGCGCTGAATTGGTCCTTGCTCATCAGCCGTGACAAGGCCCACACCGCCATGGCCCGCACCAAGGGTGAGGCATCGGCGAGCAATTCCCTGATGCGCGGTACAAGTTGTGGATCGCCACTGTTGCCCGCCGCGATCAACACGTTGCGCATGAAACGGTCGCGGCCGATGCGTTTCACCGCCGATCCCGAAAATTTCTGGCGAAAAGCCGGTTCGTCGAGCCCAAGAAACTCCGCCAGCGGCGGGGCCGCCAGATCGTCGCGGGCCGAGAGCTTTGTCTCCGCCGCGGCTTTGGCGAATTTGTTCCACGGGCACACCGCCAGACAATCGTCGCAGCCGAAGATGCGGTTGCCCATGGCTATGCGGAATTCCGCCGCGATGTGCCCCTGATGCTCGATGGTGAGATACGAAATGCAACGCCGGGCATCGAGCTGATATGGTGCCGGGAAAGCCTTGGTCGGACAGATGTCGAGACAGGCCTGGCACGATCCGCAGTGATCGGTTTCGGGCTCATCTTCGGCAAGTCCCGCCGTCGTCAGAATGGTTCCGATGAAAAACCATGATCCCAGTTCGCGCGAAACCAGATTGGTGTGCTTGCCTTGCCAGCCCAGTCCGGCGCGCTGGGCCAGCGGCTTCTCCATCAGCGGTGCCGTATCGACGAACACTTTCACCTTTGCCTTGGCCTGGTGCTCGAACCATTGCGCCAGACGCTTGAGTTTGCCCTTGACCACACTATGATAGTCACGCCCCTGCGCATAAACCGAGATGACGCCGGTACCGCGCTGGCCGAGGCGGTCGAGCGGATCACCGTCGGGGCTATAATTGATTGCCAGCACGATGGCCGATCTAGCTTCGGGCCACAGGGCCAATGGTGAACCGCGGCGATCCTCGGTCTCGGCCAGCCACGCCATCTCACCATGGAAATTTTGTTCGATGAAGTGGCGGAGACGTGCGGCCATTTGCGGATCGGATTGCAACCTGGCAAAGCCGATGCGGTCGAAGCCTTCTTCGCGGGCCCGCTGTTTCAGCCGCTCAACGAGCGCCGTCACGGTCAGAAGTCGAGATCGGCGTAGGCCGCGGGAGGTGCCAGGCCCCTCACCGTGTCAGCCAGCAATGGCCGGAACGACGGCCTTGACTTTAAACGCTGATACCACGATTTCGCCGCCGGATAATCCGCCCACGGAATATCGCCGAAATAATCGATGACCGAGACATGCGCCGCCGCCGCGAGATCGGCAAGTGTCAGCTGTTCGCCTGCCAGCCAGGTGCGGCGATCGGCAAGCTGGCTGATATAGTCGAGGTGGTCACGCAACCGGGTCATGGCAAGGCGTACGCGGCCCATGTCGGGCGCGCCGCCACCTGTTTCGCGCCCCAGGAAGCGCCGGATCACCTTCTCCGAGAGTACCGGCTCGGAAACTTCCGCATAGAATTTGGTGTCGAACCAGCCGGTGATACGGCGCACTTCGGCGCGCTCGCGGGCGTCGCCGGGAATGAGGGTCATTTTGGTGCCGCGGGTCTCCTCGAGATATTCCCCGATTGCCTCGATGCCGCAAACCACGCTGCCGCCGTCTTCAAGAAAAATCGGCAACGTTCCCGCCGGATTGAGTTGGAAGATATCGGCACTCGGGGCCCATGGTTGTTCCTCGATCATCTCTACGGCAGCGCCATATTCGGCAAGCGCCAGACGCATGCGGCGGCTGAAGGGATCGAGAGCGAAATGAAGAAGTGAGGCCATGTCCTGGAATACGCAAACTTTGTTTGTTGGTTAAGCAATGGGGCCCCGCGATTGCCCCGGTGCCAGACGCCGTATAAGACGCAAGAGCCTATCACAGCAAGCGATTCGAGCCACCCGCCGGAGCAGCCAAACCATGAGTCTCGTGCAGATTATCGTGCTCGCCCTGATCCAGGGGATCACCGAATTCCTGCCCATCTCGTCTTCCGGTCATCTGATCCTGGTGCCCGCCCTCACCGGCTGGGCCGATCAGGGCGTGGTAACCGACATGGTGACAAACCTTGGCACGCTGCTCGCCGTCATCGTGTATTTCTGGCACGATGTCCTGTCGATGCTGCGCGGACTGATCGACGTGTTCCGGCGCCAAGCAACCCGCGATTCCCGGCTGATGATGAATGTGGTGATCGGCACCGTGCCGATACTTGTGGTCGGCGCCGCCTTGAAGTTCACCCACCTTGACGAGCACATCCGCAGTACGCTCCTGGTTGCCATGAATGCCATCGTCTTTGGCGTGCTGCTCTATATCTTCGATGCCTTGGGATTGGCGCGCCGCACCATCGCCGACATGAACTGGAAGACCTCGCTGATCATCGGCTGCGCCCAGGCGCTGTCGTTGAGTCCCGGAACCAGCCGCTCGGGGGTAACCATGACGGCGGGCCGTGGCTTGGGGTTCGTGCGCCCGGAAGCCGCACGGTTTTCATTCCTGCTGTCGATCCCCGCCAATGGCGCAGCCTCGGTGCTGATCATCGGCGATGCGCTGGGCAGCGGTGAAACGATCTCGGGTGCCGTCATCCTCACCGGCGTGCTGACGTTCTTTGTAGCGCTGGGAACCATCACCATTCTCATGCGCCTGGTGCGCCACATGAGTTTCCTGCCCTTTGCGGTTTACCGCGTGGTGCTGGGTTTCGTGCTGTTGGCGCTGATTTACTCCGGTGTTCCGCTGGGCCCGGTGAATTGACCAGCCCTGCGGTAGCGGTAGAGATAGCTGGGCACGATCGCCTCAATGCCTGACGGCGCGACACCCAGCCCTTCCAGGGTGCGCCGTTCGCGTTTGGCCTGCTCGCTCACTACATTGCCGGTCTTGAGCAGTTCCACCTGATCGGCGGTCAGCAGCGGCTTTGGCAGCAATCCCAAAATCATCCCCTGAAGTTTGGCCACACCCCACGGCACCGGCACCAGCAGCCGTTTGCGCCCGATGGTCTTGAGGGTGAACTGCATGAGTTGCTTGAAACTCAATTCTTCTGGTCCGCCAAACTCATAGGTCTTCCCGTCACTCTCGCCGCGGTCGACCAACCTGGCGATGGCTTCGGCCACGTCGCCGACGAACACCGGCGCGAATTTGGTTTCACCGCCACCGATCAGCGGCAGCACCGGAGATAACCGGCTTAACGCGGCGAAACGGTTGAAAAACTTGTCCTCCGGCCCGAACACGATTGAAGGGCGAATGATGATGGCGCCGGGGAACGAGGCCCTGGCTCTGGTTTCACCTTCAGCCTTGGAGGTTGCATAGGCGCTGGCCGATGTGGCCGAGGCGCCAATCGCCGACAGGTGGATGAACACCCGGACCTTGGCGGCCTTCGCCGCCTTGGCGCTGGCCTCGGCGCCAAATACATGGACGGCATCGAAACTCTGCGCCCCGGCCGAGTAGAGCACGCCAGTGAGGTTGATCACCGCATGGGCGCCATCGCAGGCCGCGGCGAGCGAGGCTGGATAACGCACATTGGCCTGCACCGGCATGATCTGGCCGGGGTTGCCGAGGGTTTGCATATGGCCAGCAAGGTCTGGCCTGCGGCAGGCAACCCTGATGCGGTATCCGCGCTTGGCCAGGGCCCTGGCGGCATGGCGCCCGACGAATCCCGATCCGCCGATGAGAGTAATAAGTTTTTCCGAAGCCTGGACAGTC
Source organism: Hyphomicrobiales bacterium (assembly GCA_031364405.1). Classification (GTDB taxonomy): domain Bacteria; phylum Pseudomonadota; class Alphaproteobacteria; order Rhizobiales; family Aestuariivirgaceae; genus Aestuariivirga. The sequence continues at coordinate 25,473 of JANLWG010000082.1, read as the reverse complement.
ACGTGGCGCGCTTCCTTTGAATCATTCGCCAGCGGTTTTAGTCCCGCCGCCGCTGCGATGCAAAGCCGTTGTCGGGGCTGATGCAGCGTTATTGTCATTCTCTCAACATCGTTCGCGGGCCTTGGTTGACAATATCGGTCAACCCCCTCTAAGAGACCTGCCGAATGCCCTGATGGCGGAATTGGTAGACGCACTAGTTTCAGGTACTAGCGCTGAGAGGCGTGGAGGTTCGAGTCCTCTTCAGGGCACCAATTTTTCGCGGACTCAAACGGCGGGTAATATGGCCATCAAGCTCTACAAGGGCGACCTGCCCGCCGGACTGGATTTCGGCACTTCGGTTGCGGTTGATACGGAGACGCTGGGTCTGGTGCCCCGCCGCGACAAATTGTGCCTGGTTCAGCTTTCAGCTGGCGACAGTAACGCCCATCTCGTGCAACTCGACCGTACGAGCTATGATTGCCCCAATCTCAAGGCGCTGATGGTCAATCGCGCCATCACCAAGATATTCCATTATGCGCGCTTTGATGTGGCGGTGATGAAGCAATATCTGGGCATCGAAACGGCGCCGGTCTATTGCACCAAGATCGCCTCCAGGCTGACCCGCACCTATACCGACAAGCACGGCCTCAAGGATTTGATCAAGGAACTCCTCGGCATCGAACTGAACAAGCAGCAGCAGAGTTCCGATTGGGGGGCCCACATGCTGTCGGATGCCCAAAAGCAATATGCCGCGCAGGATGTGCTTTATCTCCATGAATTGAAATCCCGGCTGGACCAGATGCTGGAACGCGAAGGCCGCGGTGCGATTGCCAGGGCGTGTTTCGATTTCGTCTCCGTAAAGGCCGCTCTCGATCTGGCTGGCTGGACCGAGGAAGATGTATTCGCCCACTGACCGTGACGCCGAGGGCAACGCGCGCAGCGTTCGCGGTGCTGTGCTGAAGGCGCGTCTGGCGTCGATCTTCAGTTGGGTTGCAGCCGCGGCAGGGCTTGCCTTCGTGGTGGCTTTCCTGCTGCAGGCAGGGCTTTTTGCCTATCTGGTTCCGGCTGAAAAAGTAACCCCGCCAGTGGTCGAAAATCCCGATCAGACGACGTCCCGCGATTCGACCATTTCAGGCGTCGGCAAGGATAATCAGCCCTATGAAGTGCACGCCAGGCGGAGCTGGCAAGACAAGGACAAAACCGATCTTATCCATCTTGAGGACGTTACCGCCAGGTTTCACAAGCCAGAGGGCAAGGTCTATGATGTTGTCTCGAAAATGGCCCACTATGACAGCAAGCTCAAGGAAATCGACTTGGCCGGCAAGGTGATCATCAGCGAGGCCGGACGCTTTAGCGCCCGCATGGAAAAAGCCCACGTCGACGTACGGGCCAAGAAACTCACCTCGGATGTAGCTGTCGAAGTCACATCCGGCACTAGCATTATCGTCGCCAATGGCCTGCAAATAACCGATGACGGCGCCAATATTCTGTTCTTGAATGGTGTTAAAGCTCATTTCGGAGCCGCACCGGAAAAAGGAGACACATCGCCATGATGCGCAAGTTCGCGATCGCTTCGGCAGCACTGTTGATCTTGACGATTGGCCAGCCGAGTGTGGCGCAGGAAGCAACGTCCGCCACCAAGACCACCGCCAAGACCACCGCCAAGACCGTGGCCCCAAAGCCGGTCGATATTGAATCCGATCAGATGGAAATCCGCGACAAGGAGAAGAAAGCGATTTTCCGCGGCGGTGTGATTGCCAAGCGGCCCGATCAGACGCTTAAATGCGATACCCTGGTGGTTGACTATGGCGAAGTGAAACAGGCCGACGGCAGCACCAAGACCGATGTCACAAAACTTGATGCCCAGGGCCATGTGGTAATCATCACCGCTAAGGAAACCATCACCGGCGAATGGGCCAAATTGGACGTTAAATCCAATATCCTTGAAGTGGGCGGCGACGATGTTACGGTCAAGCAGGGGGCGACTATTTTGCGCGGCAAGCATCTTAATGCCAACCTCGATACTGGCCAGATGGAATTGACCGGCGGCCGGGTCAAGGGAAGTTTCTTGCCAAAATGACCGGCGTTTAGACAAATTTAAAGCAATTAGGTGGTAAATCTGGTGACGCAATACGGTGAAGTGAGGCCAACAAGGCCCGGCCCGGTGAAGGCAGCCCAACGGAAAGAATCCTCGTTGCGGCCAGCCTTTGCGGAGACTGGCGATGCCCAGCCCGGTCTGGTGGTTGAAGGACTGACCAAGTCCTACAAGCGCCGGCCGGTGGTCAGGGGGGTCTCGCTTTCCGTGCGGCGTGGCGAGGCCGTGGGACTGCTCGGACCCAATGGCGCCGGCAAGACGACGGTGTTCTATATGATCACCGGACTGATTGCCGCCGACACGGGAAGCATCAGTCTCGATGGGGCCGATATCACCCATTTGCCCATGTATCAGCGGGCAAGGCTGGGCATAGGTTATCTGCCGCAGGAGAGTTCGATCTTCCGCGGTCTGACGGTTGAGGAAAATATTCGCGCCGTTCTGGAGCTCGTCGAGCCGAAGAAGGCCAGGCGCGAAAGTGTGTTGCGTGAGTTGCTCGATGAGTTCTCGATCTCCCATCTCCGGCATTCGCCGGCTGTTTCGCTCTCTGGCGGCGAGCGCCGCCGGGTGGAAATTGCCCGGGCCCTTGCGGCCAACCCCCGGTACATGCTCCTCGACGAGCCCTTCGCCGGAATTGATCCGATTGCGATCGGTGATATTCGCCAGCTGGTGCGACAGCTCACCGCTCGGGGAATCGGGGTGCTTATTACGGATCACAACGTCCGCGAAACCCTCGACCTCATCGACAAGGCGCTCATCATCCATGAGGGGCAGGTCTTGACCATCGGCACGCCTGAAGAGATCGTCAGCAATCCTGATGTCCGGCGCTACTATCTCGGCGCCGATTTCAGCCGGTAAGACAGGCAGGGCGGCACCATGGCCGTGAGCCAGAGACTTGAGTTGCGTCAGGGCCAGTCACTGGTCATGACGCCGCAATTGCAGCAGGCCATCAAGCTGCTGCAGATGTCCAATATCGAGTTGCAGACCTTCGTCGAAACCGAACTCGAACGCAATCCATTGCTCGAAAGGGATGAGCGCGGCGAAGAACCGCACAAGCCGGAAGTGGCGGAGCAACCCGAAGCCCGGACTGACATGGTGCATGAACTGGCGGCGGGCGGGGCAACCGAGGAGCGCCTCAAGACTCTCGGAACCGATCTCGACAATGTCTACGGCGACGAAGCGCGAGCCGATGCGGAAAGCCGCGCTGTACCCGGCCCCACCGATTCGGGCTGGTCGTCCTTCCGGCCCTCGGGCGGCGTTTCGCTGGACAACGACGAACTGGATTTTGCCGCGACTCTGACCCGTCAGGAGACGCTCGCCGAACACCTTACCGGCCAGCTCAACTTGGCGATTGCCGATCCGGCCGCCAGGCTCATCGGCCAGCATTTGATCGGCATGATCAACGAAGCGGGATACTTGACCGGCGAGCTAACCGGCGTGGCTGAACTTCTCGGTACCGATGCGGCCCACATCGAGGCCGTGCTGCAAGTTCTTCAGGGCTTCGATCCACCAGGCATCATGGCGCGCGATCTCAAGGAATGCCTGATGCTGCAACTCAAGGAAACTGATCGCTACGATCCGGCCATGGCAGCGCTTGTCGCCAACCTCGAACTGGTGGCCAAACGCGATTACGATGCGCTGAGAAAAATATGCCGGGTCGACATCGAAGACCTGCGCGACATGGTGAGCGAACTCAAGCGCCTCAATCCCAAGCCCGGCCATGCTTTTGGCTCCGAGCCGGTGCAGCCAGTCATTCCCGATGTAAGTGTGCGCGCTGCCCAGGATGGCTCATGGACGGTCGAACTCAACAGTGAAACGCTGCCGCGCGTGCTCATCAACAACCAATACCTAGCAACCGTGTCGAAGACCGCGGCCCGCAGCGAAGACAAACTCTATCTATCGGAATGTCAGGCCAACGCCACCTGGCTGGTCAAGAGCCTCGATCAACGTGCCAAGACAATTCTCAAAGTTGCCCGCGAGATCGTGCGCCAGCAGGATGCCTTCCTTATCCTGGGGGTTCAACACCTGCGGCCGATCACCCTGAAGACGGTCGCCGATGCCATCGAGATGCACGAATCGACGGTGAGCCGGGTGACCTCGAATAAATACATGGCGACCCCGCGCGGTACATTCGAACTGAAATACTTCTTCACCACCGCCATTGCCTCCTCGCAGGCCGATGGCGATTCCCATTCCGCCGAAGCCGTCCGCCACCGCATCAAGGAGATGATCGCGGCAGAGGGTGAAGCCATTCTTTCCGATGATGCAATGGTCGAACGGCTTAACCAGTCGGGTATCGAGATTGCCCGGCGAACAGTAGCTAAATATCGGGAATCTCTTGGTATTCCGTCGTCCGTCCGACGCCGTCGTGAAGCCCGTGACGGGTCCACCCTTGGTCGTTGACTTGCGCGGCTGCCGCGACTAGCTTCCCGCCGCCTCATGACAGTAGGGAGGATCGCGCAGCCAACGGGAATTAACGTGGCGAAGTGTTGAGAGTTTCCGCCTCGCGCGGGGTTGGCCAGTTGACGTTTGTTCGGATAGCGCCCACCTTGCGATGAGGGCGAAACAGGGATTTTGCCACAAACATGCAGATCAAGATTACCGGAAAAAACCTCGACGTAGGTGACGCATTGCGCGACCACGTCGAAGACCGTCTCCGCCAACTTCAGCAGAAATATTTCGAAGGCACGGTTCACGCCCATGTGACAATCGAAAAACAGCGCGTCGGGTTCCATACCGATTGCACGCTGCATCTGGCGACCGGCCTGGTGCTGCAGGCTCACGGCGCTTCGGCCGAGGCCCATCCAAGCTTCGATTCGGCCGCCCAGCATCTTGAGAAACAGCTGAAGCGTTACAAGCAGCGAATCAAGGACCACCACAAGAACCGGCGCGTTCCGGTCCGCCAGCTTGAAGCGCAGAGTTACGTAATCAGTGCTTCTGATGACAATGAACTTGAACCAGCCGATCTAAATCCGGTGGTGATCGCCGAGGCTGCGACAAGTGTACCTGAACTCACCGTCGGCGAGGCCGTCATGCAACTCGACATTTCCAGTATTCCCTTCGTGTTGTTCCGCAACAGCGGGCATGGCGCGCTCAGCGTCGTGTACCGCCGCCACGACGGCAACATCGGCTGGGTCGATCCGAAGCCTTTGGCTTCGTGACCGCCACCGCCAAGCGTGCGCGAGGAAGGTTCCATGATACTTGACGACATCATTGATGCCCAGTCAGTTCTGGCCAATGTCAAGGCCCATACCAAGAAGCAGCTGCTTCAGGAACTGTCGCAGGCGCTAGCCAAACGCGTCGGTATCGATCATCGCGTCATCTTCGAGACGCTGCTGACGCGCGAGAAACTGGGCTCGACCGGCATCGGCCAGGGCATAGCCATTCCGCACGGCAAGGTCGCCACCCTCGACCGGGTTTACGGTCTGTGCGCCAGGCTGGTGACACCCATCGATTTCGAATCGATCGACGGCCAGCCGGTTGATCTGGTTTTCGTGCTGCTGGCGCCGGGCCATGCTGGTGCCGATCACCTGAAGGCCCTGGCCCGCATCTCGCGCCTGCTGCGCGATCCATCAGTTGTTGCCAAATTGCGCGGCACCGATACCGCCGAAGGACTTTACGCCATCCTCACCGAGCCCACTGTCGCGGCCAACGCCAGCGCTGCCTGAAAGCTTTCGATCAGTGCACGCTCATCGGCATCAGTTCGTGCTCGAAGGCTGAGCCGATGGCGGCTTCGCGGGTGCCGGAAATCGATATGGGTGAACCGTCGGCGTTGTAGAGGCAGAACATCTTCGCATTGGCCGCCAGTACGGTCTTCTTGCCAAGCAGGCGGCTGGCTTCCTGGCCTTCGATTTCACGGATATAGGCCAGAGCCCCGCCACCCAGATGGGCCAGGTCCTGTTCGGAGATATCCTGGATTTTCTTCATTTTATCGGTTTCCATCGGGCTATCCTCCAATTTCAATACGGCGCACCAGGCGCTTTGGTTCTAATTTTTCGAGACCGATCTCGAGCAATCCGTTGGCCAGTCTGGCGCCGCGCACTTCCATGCCGTCGGCCAATACAAAGGCCCGGGCAAATTGCCGTGCTGCGATACCACGGTGCAGGTAGTCCCGGCCTTCGTCGTCTTTCTGTTGGCCACGGATCACCAATTGGTTCTCTTCGACGGTGATGTCGATTTCGTCACGGTCAAAGCCCGCCACCGCCAAGGTGATGCGCAGGCGCTCGGCCTCGCCTTCGGCACGCGGGAAGCGCTCGATATTATAGGGAGGATAGCCATCGCCCGCCGTCTTGCTGGCGCGGTCGAGCAGGCGCTCAACCTCGTCGAAGCCAAGCAGCAGGGGAGATGAAAACAACGATACGCGCGACATGGTGTTGGCCCTTTGTAAGCAGCTCTAAAACCCCGGCCCCTCAGGCACCGGCGCTTTCATTGAAGCTAATATGAAAATCACCTAGCAAAGTTTCAAGGGCAGACTGAGGCAGGGCCTTGACGGGGCGTTGTTTATTTGATCAGTTGGTAAAAAAAAGAAGGTCGCCTAATTGAGCGGCCTGTGATCAATTGCAGGAACTACCAATCAGGGAGGTTTAAAATGAACAGACGCATGATGTTGGCGAGTATTGCCGGTTTTGCAATGATGGCAGCCACCGCCTTCGCCGCCGACGACAAACCCGCTGTGTTGTTCGATATCGGCGGCAAGTTCGACAAGTCATTCAACGAAGGCATCTACAACGGTGCCGAAAAATTCAAGACCGAGTCGGGCATCGCCTATGGCGAGTTTGAAATCTCCAACGAAGCCCAGCGCGAACAGGCCCTGCGCAATTTCGCCGATCAGGGTTACAGCCCGATCATCGCCGCGGGCTTTGCCCAGGCCTCGGCACTTGAAAAGGTCGCCAAGGAATATCCCGATCTGAAGTTTGCCATCATCGATATGGTCGTCGATCTGCCCAACGTGCAGTCGATTGTGTTCAAGGAAGACGAGGGCTCTTATCTTGTTGGCATGATGGCCGCGATGGCGTCGAAATCCGGCAAGGTGGGCTTTGTCGGCGGCATGGACATTCCGCTGATCCGGCGCTTTGCCTGCGGTTATGTGCAGGGTGTGAAAGCCGCCAATCCGGGCGCTACGGTGTTCCAGAACATGACCGGTGATACCGGCGCTGCCTGGAACGATCCGGTGAAGGGCGGCGAACTCACCAAGGCGCAAATCTCGCAAGGTGCGGATGTTGTCTATCACGCGGCTGGCGGCACCGGCACCGGCGTTCTCCAGGCGGCGGCCGATAATGGTGCTCTTGGTATCGGCGTCGATTCGAACCAGAACGGCCTGCATCCTGGTAAAGTGCTCACCTCGATGCTGAAGCGTGTCGATGTCGCCACCTACGAAGTGATGAAGACCGCCAAGGATGGCGCCTTCAAGCCTGGCATCAAGTCGCTTGGCCTCGCCGAGGATGGTGTGGGCTATGCCATGGATGACAACAACAAGGATCTGGTGACGGCCGATATGCAGGCCAAAGTCGAAGCCGCCAAGGCCGACATTATCTCCGGAAAACTCGCCGTCCACGATTATATGTCGGACGAGAAGTGCCCGGTGGAATGAAGCGAAATCCCTTCCCCCCCTCAAGGGGGGAAGGTGGCGCATAGGGCTGGATGAGGGGATGGTTCCGTTGCTTGGGTGGGTAACCGGACAGGTTGAACCGCGCCCCCTCATCCGGCTCGCGCCGCAGCAGCCAAGCCTGCGCAGGCTGCGCAAGCTTGCCTGCTTTGCGCGATCCACCTTTCCCCGCGCGGGGAGAAGGCAAAAGGGGCCAGCATGAATCCCGCCATTGAATTGATCGGCATCGACAAGCGTTTTGGCGCGGTTCACGCCAACAAGGACGTGACGCTGAGCATCGGCAAGGGCTCGATCCACGGCATCATCGGCGAAAACGGCGCCGGCAAATCGACGCTGATGTCGATTCTTTTCGGATTCTATTCCGCCGACAAGGGCGAAATTCGCATCGATGGCAAACCGGTGAAGATCAAATCCTCCGCCGATGCGATTTCCCACGGCATTGGCATGGTGCACCAGCACTTCATGCTGGTCGATCCTTTCACGGTTCTGGAAAATGTCGTTCTGGGTGCCGAGGGAGGCGTTCTCATCGGACCGGCTCTTGCCAAGGCTCGCGCCGAGCTCGAACGCCTGGCCCGCGATTATGAACTCGATGTTGATCCCGATGCGATTGTCGGAAAACTGCCGGTCGGCTTGCAGCAGCGCGTTGAAATTCTCAAGGCCCTGTTCAAGGGCGCCGAGGTCCTGATCCTCGACGAGCCCACCGGCGTTTTGACGCCCGACGAGGCCGATCACCTGTTCCGCATTCTCGGTCAGCTCCGCGGTCAGGGCAAGACGGTTATCCTCATCACCCACAAGCTGCGCGAGATCATGGCGATCACCGATCAGGTTTCGGTGATGCGCCGTGGCGAACTCGTCGCCAATCGCCAGACCAGGACAACCAACGTCGGCGAACTCGCCGAATTGATGGTTGGCCGCAGCGTGCTGCTGCGGGTTGAGAAGGGCCCTGCCAAACCCGGCAAGACCATCCTCAGTGTCGAGAACCTCACCGTCAAGGATCACCAGGGCGTTGCCCGCGTCGACAATGTGACGTTCCAGGTGCGGGCTGGCGAGATTGTCGGTATCGCAGGCGTCTCCGGCAACGGCCAGTCGGAGCTGCTTGAGGCACTGTCGGGAATTGTCAAACCGGCGTCGGGCAAAATACTTTTCGAAGACCGCGACATCAGTGGACTTGCCGATCCCCGGCGCATGCGCGAACTGGGCCTCGCCCATGTTCCCGAGGACCGCCAGCATCGCGGGCTTGTGACTTCGTTCGATGCCTCGGAGTCGGCGATTCTCGGCTGGCACAATGATGACAGTCTCGGCCAGGGCCTCCATCTCGATCGCGCTGCGGTCATTGCCCGCTGCAAACTTGGCATGGAGGAATTTGATGTGCGCCCGGTCAATCCGCTACTCAAGTCGGCGAAGTTTTCCGGCGGCAACCAGCAGAAGATCATTCTGGCCCGCGAGATCGGCCGCGATCCCAAATTGCTCATCGTCGGCCAACCGACGCGCGGCGTCGACATCGGTGCGATCGAATTCATTCACCGCCGCCTGATTGAACTGCGCGACCAGGGCAAGGCCATCATTCTCGTCTCCGTTGAGCTGGACGAAATCCGTTCGCTCTCCGACCGCATCCTGGTGATGTTTGCCGGACGCATCATGGGCGAGCGGCAATCCTCCGCCGATGAGCGCGAACTCGGCCTGCTTATGGCGGGCGTCAGCAAGGAGGCCGCATAATGGCCAAGGCGCGCGACGAGCTTCCAGCCTGGGTCGATATTGGACTTATTCCCTTACTCAATCTCGCTGTGGCGCTGCTCGTCGCCGGCCTCGTTGTCATCATCATCGGCGAAAGCCCGCTTGAAGCACTGGGTATACTGCTGAATGGCGCGGTGGGCAGCCTCAAGAGCTGGGGCTATCTGCTCTACTATGCCACCAATTTTACCTTCACTGGTTTGGCGGTTGCCGTTGCTTTCCATGCCGGGCTGTTCAACATCGGTGGCGAAGGTCAAGCCTATATCGCGGGGTTGGGCGCAGGGGTTGTCGGCCTCGGGCTGGGAATCCTGCCGTGGCCCGTTGCCGTGCCGCTGGCCATTCTCGCCTGCATGGCCTTTGGTGCTGCCTGGGCCTTGATCCCCGCCTATCTGCAGGCCAAGCGCGGCAGCCATATCGTTATCACCACCATCATGTTCAATTTCATCGCCGCCAGCCTGATGGTCTATATCATCAATAATATCCTGCGCCCGGCCGGCCGCATGGCGGTGGAAAGCCGTGAAATCGAAAATGCGGTGATGCCGACATTTCGCCAGATCGGTTTGTGGCTTGGCGTGAAGCTTCCCAATACGCCTGTGAACATCACGATGTTTCTGGCGATCCTCGCCGCCATTGCCGTGTGGTATCTGCTGTGGCGCACCAAGCTCGGTTACGAAATCCGCACCGTTGGCGCCAACGTCGATGCTGCCATTTATGCCGGCATCAAGCCCAGCCGCATCATCATGATCGCCATGGCGATCTCGGGTGGACTCGCGGGTCTGATGGCGGTCAATGAAGTCATGGGCGTGCAGCACCGGCTGGTGCTGGAGTTTGCCGGCGGTGCCGGTTTCGTCGGCATCGCGGTCGCACTGATGGGGCGCTCTCACCCCGCCGGCGTCATTCTCGCCGCCATGCTGTTTGGCCTGCTTTACCAGGGTGGCGCTGAACTCTCATTCGCCAAGCCCCATATCACCCGCGACATGATCGTGGTGATCCAGGGTCTGGTCATCCTCTTCATGGGCGCACTCGAGCAGGCATTCCGGCCCCTGCTGGCACCTATCTTCTTCAAGGCGGAGGATTGAGCCATGGATATTTTCTTTGGCTCTGAAACCCTCGCTTCCACCATCCGTCTTTCGGTGCCGCTGATCCTGGCCTGCCTGGCCGGACTGTGGTCGGAGCGTTCGGGCATTGTCGATATTGGATTGGAAGGCAAGATGCTGGCCGGTGCCTTTGCCGCGGCGGCGGCAACCCACGTCTTTGGATCGGTGTGGATCGGACTGGTGTTTGCGCTCATGGTCTCCGTCGCATTCGCCTTGATTCATGGCTACGCCTCGATCAACCAGAAGGGCAACCAGGTGGTCTCCGGGGTCGCCATCAACATGCTGGCGGCGGGTTTGGCGCTGGTGCTCGGCAATAGCTGGTTTGGTGAAGGCGGGCGCACGCCGGCCCTGCAGCCTGAAATGCGCTTCATGCCAATTGACCTGCCGGGCAGCGCGGCACTTGCCGATGTGCCGGTGATCGGCTGGCTCTATGGCATCGTCAGCGGCCATTCGCTGCTCACTTACTTTGCCTTCCTGCTGGTGCCGGTCACCGCATGGTCTCTGGCCCGGACGCGCTTTGGCCTGCGGCTTCGCGCCGTCGGCGAAAATCCCCACGCCGTTGATACCGCCGGCATTTCGGTGGCGGCCTTGCGTTACCGCGCGGTGATCATCGCTGGCCTGTTGTGCGGTCTCGCTGGTGCATTTCTCTCGACCTCATTGGCGGCGGGCTTCATCAAGGACATGTCGGCGGGGCGCGGCTTCATGGCGCTCGCCGCCCTGATCTTCGCCAATTGGCGGGCTTGGCCGGCACTTGGTGCCTGCCTGCTGTTTGGCTATCTGGGTGCGGCCGGCAACCGTCTGCAGGGCGTAAGCCTTGCCGGTATTGCAATTCCGGTGCAGTTCATCAACATGCTGCCCTATGTACTGACAGTGGTTCTGCTCGCGGGCTTCATCGGCAAGTCGGTGCCGCCACGCGCGAGCGGCATTCCCTATACCAAGGACAGGTGAGCGATGAGCCGCGACCTTATCGATGCAGCGATTGCCGCGCGGCTCAAGGCCCACGCGCCCTACTCGAAATTCTTGGTGGGTGTTGCGGTGCGCGATGAAAGCGGGCGCGTTTTTGGGGGCTGCAATGTCGAAAATGCCGCCTATCCGCAAGGCTGGTGCGCGGAAGTCTCGGCCATCGCCGCATTGGTGATGGCGGGTGGCAAGAAGATCACTGAAGTGGCGGTCATCGGTGCGGGCGATGGCCTGGTGACGCCATGTGGCGGCTGCCGCCAGAAAATTCGCGAGTTCGCCGGCGCCGAAGTGAAAATCCACGTGTGCGGCGAAGACGGCGCCATCCGGCGAACCTTCACGCTTGAAGAACTGTTGCCCTTTTCCTTCGGCCCGGAGCACCTGAAATGAATGAACTAGCCAGACGCATGGGATCGCGCGCGCCGAAGACCGCGATCATCCTCGGCTCGAGCCTTGGTCCGGTTGCCGATGCCGTGGAAGATCCGCTAATCATTGCCTACGGCGAACTGCCGGGATTTCCAGTCCCCAAGATTTCCGGGCACGCGGGAAAACTTGTGGTTGGAACACTGGGCGGCCGCGAAGTGGCGGTGCTGCAGGGCCGCGCCCATCCTTACGAGAGCGGCAATGCAGCGGTGATGCGGCCGGCGATTGAAATGTTGCAAGGTGCCGGGATTGACACGCTCATTCTCACCAACGCGGCGGGATCGCTAATCCCGGACATGCGGCCCGGCTCGGTCATGTTGATTACCGATCACATCAATTATTCCGGCATGAATCCGTTGATCGGCCAGCATGGCGATGAAAATTTCGTACCCATGACTGAAGCCTATGATCCCAGGTTACGCGAGAAATTCCTGGCCGCCGCCAAAGCTGAAGCAATCCCGCTGCATCAGGGGGTTTACGTTTGGTTCTCGGGGCCTTCATTCGAAACACCCGCTGAAATCCGCATGTTCCAGATGGTCGGCGGCAATGCGGTTGGCATGTCGACGGTGCCTGAAACAATTCTGGCACGGCGTTTGGGATTGCGCGTTGCGGGGCTCTCGGTGATCACCAATCTGGCAGCCGGCATCGAAGGCGCTTCGCCCAGCCACGAGGAAACCAAGCGCGAGGGTGCGAAGGCTGTTGATCATATGAAGCGCCTGCTCGCCCGCTTCTTCCGGGACCAGTGACCCATGCTGCCACAGGAACTGATCCGCAAGAAACGTGACGGCGGCAAGCTCACCCGCGAAGATGTTGGCGACTTCGTCAGTGGACTGACGACGGGGGCGATTTCCGAGGGCCAGGCGGCGGCCTTTGCCATGGCGGTGTTCTTCAAGGGCATGAGTGCGCAAGAGGCCGTGGGGCTGACGCTCGCCATGCGCGATTCAGGCACTGTGCTCAAGTGGGATCTTCCCGGCCCTGTCGTCGACAAGCATTCAACCGGCGGTGTGGGCGATAATGTCTCGCTGATGCTGGCGCCCATGCTGGCGGCCTGCGGCTGCTATGTGCCGATGATCTCGGGCCGCGGCCTGGGCCACACCGGCGGCACCCTCGATAAATTCGATGCCATCCCGGGTTACGCCACGCAGCCTGATCTGGCGCTGTTTCGCCAGGCGGTGCGGCAAGCCGGTTGCGCCATCATCGGCCAGACCGCCGACCTCGCCCCCGCCGACCAGCGCCTCTACGGCATCCGCGATGTGACCGCGACGGTTGAATCGGTGCCGCTCATCACCGCCTCGATCCTGTCGAAGAAACTCGCGGCGGGATCGCAGTTTCTGGTGCTCGATGTGAAGGTGGGCTCGGGCGCCTTCATGGCCAGGAAGAAAGATGCAGTGACCCTGGCCAAGAGCCTGGTGAGTGTTGCCAATGGCGCCGGGCTGAACACCAGCGCGCTGTTGACCGATATGGACGAGCCGCTGGCTTCTGCCGCGGGCAACGGCCTGGAGATTCACAATGCCGTCGATTATCTGACCGGCAGCCACCGCGATGCGCGCCTGCATGAGGTGACTCTCGCACTTGGTGCCGAGCTACTGGTTTTGGCGAAGCTGGCCAGGGATGTGAAAGCGGCCCGCGTCCCGTTGGAGAAATCGCTCGCCAGCGGTGCGGCGGCGGAACGCTTCCAGCGCATGGTCGCCGGTCTCGGCGGTCCCGGCGATTTTATCGATAGGCCGCAATCCTACTTGAGCAAGGCCCCGGTCATTCGCCCGGTGTTTGCCAGGAAGGCAGGCAAGGTGCATTCAATCGACACCCGCGCTCTGGGATTAGCGGTGATCGAGTTGGGCGGCGGCCGCCGTGTCGCCAGCGACAAGATCGATCATGCCGTGGGTCTCACCGCACTCGCCGGAAAAGCCGCGCGCGTTGGCAAGGATGCGCCACTCGCCATGATTCACGCCCGCGATGAAGCAGGTTACGAGAAAGCCGCGGCCGTCATTCTGGGGGCCTATCGTCTCGGTGCCGCACCCCGCAAGACTCCGGTGGTCATCGCGCGGATTGGCCCAGCGCGAAAATGAACCGGGCTTTTCTTTTTATCCTCGACAGCGTCGGCATCGGCGGTGCGCCCGATGCCGCTAAATTCGGCGACGAGGGCGCCAACACCTTGCTCCATATCGCCGGGCGGATGCGGTTGCGCCTGCCCAATATGGCGGCCCTTGGCCTCGGCCTTGCAGCCAAGGGTGCGTCAGGCCGCGATCCCTTGGGGCCAACGCCGCTGATCGGCCGCTGGGGCCATGCCACGGAAGTCTCCCATGGCAAGGATACCATCACCGGCCACTGGGAAATCGCCGGTGTGCCGCTGCAATTCGACTGGGGTTATTTTCCTCACACTATCCCGGCCTTTCCGGCGGACTTCACGGCGAGCCTGATTGCCCGCTGCAAACTGCCGGGGCTACTGGGATTGAAGCATGCCTCGGGAACTGGCGTCATCGAAGAGTTGGGCGAACAGCATGTGGCGACCGGCAAGCCGATCATCTACACCAGTGCCGACAGCGTCATCCAGATTGCCGCCCACGAAGGGCATTTCGGTCTTGAGCGTCTGTACGATGTCTGCACGGTGGCGCGCGAGCTCTCTTATCCCTTGAACATCGGCCGGGTGATTGCCCGGCCTTTTGTGGGAACCGCGGCGGATAACTTCCAGCGCACCGCCAACCGCAAGGACTATGCGGTGCTGCCGCCATCGCCAACCTTGCTCGATGGGCTCAGCCGTGCTGGCCGCGAGGTCGTCAGTGTCGGCAAGATCGGCGATATCTTCGCCCATTCCGGCACCGGCCGCGAGATCAAACTGGCCGGCCATCCCGCACTGATGGAAGCCTCGCTCGCCGCCATGCGGACACTTGCCGATGGTGGCCTGGTGATGACCAATTTCGTCGACTTCGACACCAACTTCGGCCATCGCCGCGACCCCTTGGGTTATGGCAAGGCCCTTGAGGATTATGACGCGATGCTGCCGGGCGTTTTTGCCTGCCTGAAAGCGGGCGACCTGCTGGTGCTCACCGCCGATCACGGCAATGATCCCACCTGGAAGGGCACCGACCACACCCGCGAACAGATACCGGTCTTGACCTTTCAGAAGGACAATGTGCCCGGCACCATCGGCCATCGCCAGAGCTTTGCCGATATCGGCCAAACCATCGCAAGTCATCTGGGCATCGCGGCACTGGGGGCGGGAACCGCCTGGTCAGTCTGAGCGCTTCAGCACCGCCTGCAGCACATTGCGCACGCCGATGGCGCCGACGAAACGCTCGTCGTCGTCGAACAGTGCCACCGGGGCGGTTTCGGCATTGTGCATGGCCAGCATGACAATCTTCAGCGTCGTGCCAGGCCTGGCCCAATACACCGGACGGGTATCGGGCGGAATCGGCTTTTCAACATCGGCACACGGAACCCAGGTGGCTTTCTTCTTGTCGCGCTCGGCGGCGATAACCTTCTGGTTCTTGTCGAGCTTGAAACGCGTGGTCTTGCGGCTGTCGAGCCACACCCAGCCGTCGGCGGTCTTTTCGAGTTCGTGCAGCGAGCGCATGACGTTCCACGCAGTGAGCACGCTCAACGGATTAACATTGACGATGAACTCGCGCACATAATCATTGGCGGGGCGCAGCGCGATGCCCGAACCCCGCGCCCGCGCGCCGCCGGGCTGGCTGAAGGCATCGCCGCCATGATCGACGGACTGTGGCTGCGCTATGCCTTGACCGGCAAACCCCCTAATCCCGAACATCCGCGCGCCATCACCCGGGCTTATTTCGAAGCCGCCTGCAATTAAGGTTGCACTCGTCGAACGGTCCGCTACAACACCCGGTGAAATCACAGGAGGCGGCGATGAAACCGGTTAAGTGGGGCATTATCTCAACGGCCAATATCGGGGTGGAGAAAGTCATTCCGGGCATGCTCAAGAGCCGGGAGCTGGAGGTTGTGGCGATTTCCTCGCGCAATCTTAAAACCGCCCGCAACGCCGCGATGCAGTTGGGCATTGCCAAGTCATATGGCTCCTATGAGGAGATGCTGGCCGACCCCGAGATCGAAGCTGTCTACAATCCATTGCCCAACCATCTCCATGTGCCGCTGACCTTGGCGGCGGCGCGGGCTGGCAAGCACGTGCTGTGCGAAAAGCCTATCGCCATAACCGCGGCGGAAGCCAAGCAGCTGAAGAAGGCGCCGAAGGGCATTCACATCGCCGAAGCTTTCATGGTGCGCCACGCAAGCCAGTGGATCGAAGTCAAGAACCGCGTGAAGAAGGGCGAGATCGGCGATGTCCGCATGATCCAGGTGTTCTTCTCCTATTTCAACCGCGATCCCAGGAATGTGCGCAACATGGCGGATATCGGCGGGGGCGGCTTGCTTGACATCGGCTGCTATCCCATCACCGTGTCGCGTTATATCTTCAACGCCGAGCCTAGGCGCGTTACCGCCACCTTCGATCGCGATCCCAAGTTCAAGACCGATCGCACGGCGGGTGGCCTTGCTGACTTCGGCGAGGGCCGCCATCTCTCGTTTAGTATTTCAACGCAGTTAGCACCATTCCAGCGTGTGCAAATTGGCGGCACCAAGGGCCGCATCGAAATCGAGATTCCGTTCAACGCGCCGCCCGGCAAGCCCAACCGCTATTTCGTCCAGGGCATGGAGATGAATGAGGGCGTTTCGGTGGAATTGCCCATTTCCGATCAGTATCAATTGCAGGCGGAAGCTTTCGGGCGGGTCATCCGCAAGAAGCAGAAACTGGCCTGGGGAGTTGATGACGCCATTCAGAACATGAAAATCATCGATGCTTTTTTCCGTTCGGAAAAGAGCGGTAAGTGGGAAAAGCCCTGAAGCATGACCGCGTGATCGCCGCCGCACTTCACAATGGGCGGTTATACGCGTCGTCATAGCGGATGATGTCGTCCTCGCCAAGATAGTCGCCGAATTGTACTTCGATGATGTCGAGTATCTCTGTATGGAAATTTTCCATCCGGTGCTTCTCGCCCTTGGGAATGTCAACCGATTGGGCGCGCGACAGGGTCTTCACCTCGGTGCCGACGGTGACCGTGGCGATACCGTTGACGACAGTCCAATGCTCACCGCGATGGCGGTGGCTTTGCAGCGACAGGCGGCCGCCGGGAATAACGCTGATGCGCTTCACCTTGAAGCCGGGGTGCTCGTCGAGAACATGGAATTCGCCCCACGGCCGCTTTTCCGAATACATTCAACTTTCCTCCTGGTTTCAATGATTCCACCGGTTGGCCATTGCGGCGGGCGGTACTGCGCCAAGCGGGCCGGAATAGCAGGCATGACAAGACTATTCAAAGGCAATTGACGGGGCCGTTCCGCCGCTCTATAAGCCCGCCAACCCGATGGACCGGCGATGCTGGCCGTCTGCGGAAAGCAGGCGGCATTTTGTATTAAAGGCCCATCAGCCCGGATTCAGATTAGCAGGAAAAAGCCAATGGCCAATACGAAGTCGGCGAAGAAGGCCACCCGCGCCGCCGCCCGCCGCAACGAAGTCAACAAGACCCGCATGAGCCGCATGCGCTCAACCGTGCGCAAGGTCGAGGAAGCAATTGCCTCGGGCGATCAGGCCGCGGCCGAAGCGGCTCTCCGCCTGGCCCAGCCAGAGCTGATGCGCGGTGCCCAGAAGGGCGTGCTGCACAAGAACACCGCTTCGCGCAAGGTTTCGCGCTTGACCAGCCGGGTCAAGGCCCTGAAAGCCTAGAATATTCCCAGGAATTTTCCACTGCGGCGCGCCGGACTTCGTATCCGGCGCGTTTTTGTTTGTCAGCGAACGGACGGTATTGCACAGCAATAACCGATGACTATCAACAACTTGTCCACGTGGCCAAACGGGCAGGCGCGAATGTGCGGATTCAGTACGCCGACTCGCACGCAGATATAATCCGGCTGTTGCAAAGCTGCCGCACGTCCGGATTTCCTGGCAGGTTCAGAATCCGGTTTGACATCATGGGCTTAGATTTAACCGGTGCGGCATGGCGGAAATTCCAGGCGGCGCCCGCATGCTCCGTGTACTGACTACCAGTGGATTCAAGTTGCGGACCAAGGCCGGGGTTTTGTAGGTTCGATCCCGTGCCGAAGGAGTGATGTCCCCGGTGCGGCAGGAAAGGGTCTGGAGTACCGGCGGGACGGCGTGTCGCCTGTAGAGTTTAACTGAAATTTTTGAGTTTGGTGGCGGACAGTTGTGGTCCGGACGGAGATGGGTTGTGCGTCATGTCTAGTGTGGGCAAAAATGATCAACACGCGGCGTAGCCGCAAGCAACCAGAGGTTCAGGGGCAATGATAACATCATATCATCGGACGGGTCTTCGTACGGGTTAACACCCTCCGACGGACGGCCAGAACTATCATAGGCTTCACCAGTGCGGAGCCTTTAGAAAATTTATGCGCCAATTGCAGAGCGCGGAAAAGTGCAGACATGATGACGGGGCTTTCGGTTGATCTCAAACAAAAATGGGACCGCGTGGCGCAACGGCTACGCGCCGAGTTGGGAGAGGATCTTTATTCGAGCTGGTTTGCCCGCATGGAAATCGAAGAGTGCAACGAGGGCCGCCTCGCGGTTTCGGTGCCCACCCGCTTTCTGAAATCTTGGATAGAGACCCACTATCTTTCGCGGCTTCACAAGACCGGCGAGAGTGAACTCGGACAGATTGATGCCGTGCATGTGCGCGTTCGTACTCGCGGCCTGCCGGTGCGCCCGCCGGAACAGCCAGAGCGCCGTCCTGGCACCGCGGGGATGAGCCAGATCGCCGCTCCGGCGGTTGTTGCCGCCCAAGCACCGCCAGCCGCGATGCTTGACCGCAATGGCGCCATCGATCCAAACCAGACGTTTGAAAGCTTTATCGTCGGCGCCTCCAACCAGCTGGCCCATGCCGCGGTGAGCCGGGTCGCCGATGCGGTTATCGGTGCTCCCATCAGCTTCAATCCGCTGTTCGTTCATGCCCAGGCAGGCCTCGGCAAGACCCATTTGCTCAACGCCGTGTGCCATCGCATCCGCGAACGCCGCCCGGACCGCAAGGTGATGTTCTTGACCGCCGAGCGCTTCATGTACAGTTTCGTCATTGCGCTGCGGCAGCGCGATACCATCTCTTTCAAGGACCAGTTCCAATCCGTCGATGTGTTGCTGATCGACGACTTCCAATTCCTGCAGGGCAAAACCATGCAGCAGGAGTTCTGTTACGCCTTCAATTCGCTGGTCGATGCCAGGCGCCAGGTGATCGTTGCCGCCGACGTGCCGCCAGCCCAGCTCGATAGCATCGACTTGCGCATGCGCTCGCGGTTGATGGGCGGTCTCGTCGTCGATATCGAACTGCCCGATCTCGATCTCCGGCGCCGCATCGTGCAAAGCCGCTACGAAGCCCTGCAATTGCGCGATCACACGGTATCGATCCCCGATGAGGTCATTGAATTCGTCGCCAGCCGGGTCACCGGCAGCGGGCGTGAACTGGAAGGTGCGCTGAACCGCGTTACCGCTTATCAGCAGTTCAATCACACGCCGATCACCCTCGATCTCGCCGCCATGGTGCTCCGCGATATGTCGGCCAACCCCGATGGCGCCCGCATCAAGATCGACGATATCCTCAAAATCATCGGCCGCCATTTCAATGTGGCGCGCACCGATCTGTTGTCGCCGCGCCGCGCCCGCATCGTTGTCGTGCCGCGCCAGATCGGCATGTATCTCGCCAAGAAGATGACCTCGCGCTCGCTCCCCGAAATCGGCCGCCGTTTCGGTGGCCGCGATCACTCGACGGTGCTGCACGCCGTGCGCAAGATCGAGGAACTGATCAAGACCGACGACAAACTCGCCCGCGAAGTGGCCCTGTTGATAAGGCTGGTGGAACAGGCCTGAACCTAGCCACGGGGCTTGAAAGCCAGACCCAATCGGGCCAATGTCTCCGGCCCGGCGGTGTTTGCCGGGATGGGACATAAGGGAAATTCCAGTTATGCGTGTGACGATCGAACGGTCAGCCTTCCTCAAGGCACTGAACCATGTGCAGAGCGTGGTGGAGCGGCGCAACACCATTCCCATTCTGTCCAATGTCCTGGTGCAAGCCGCCGGCGGCCAACTGAAACTCACCGCCACCGATCTCGATATCGAAATCATCGAAAGCGCGCCCGCCGAAGTGGCCCGCGAAGGTGCGACCACGGTTCCCGCCCACATGCTCTATGATATCGTGAGGAAACTTCCCGATGGCGCCCAGTTGGAGCTTGAGCAGGGTCCTGATCAGGGCCGCGTCGCGATCCTCGCTGGCCGTTCGCGGTTTGCCTTGCAGGCTTTGCCGCCCGAGGATTTTCCTGATCTGGCGGCGGGGGAATTGTCCAACCGTTTCTCGCTGCCTGCTGGAGACCTCAAGGGTCTGATCGAGAAGACCCGCTTTGCCATTTCCACCGAAGAGACCCGCTATTATCTCAATGGCATATATCTGCACGAAGTCACCACCGGCTCGTTGTTGCGCGCCGTTGCAACCGATGGCCACCGCCTGGCCCAGGCCCAGATTGCGAGGCCCGAAGGCGCCAAGGGCATGCCCGGCGTTATCGTGCCGCGCAAGACGGTGCTGGAAGTGGTCAAGCTGATCGAAGGTATCGAAGGCGAAGTCGAGGTGGCGCTGTCATCTTCCAAGATCCGCTTTGCCGCGGGAAATCTGGTGCTGACCTCGAAACTCATCGATGGCACCTTCCCTGATTATGAACGGGTCATTCCGCGCCACAATGACAAGCTGCTCGAAGTCGACACGAAAATCTTCTCCGATGCCGTTGACCGGGTGTCGACCATCTCGATGGAGAAAGGCCGCGCGGTGAAACTCAATATTTCCGCGGGCAAGCTGGTGCTGACGGTGAACAATCCGGACTCTGGTTCAGCCGAGGACGAAATCGCCGCCAGCTATGACGCCGATCCCATCGATATCGGGTTCAATTCGCGTTACCTGCTCGACGTGGCGGGACAGGTGAAATCGGCCTCGATGCATTTCAGCCTGGCCGATGCTGGTTCTCCCACCATCATTCGCGATCCCGGCGACGAGCAGGCGCTCTACGTGCTGATGCCGATGCGGGTGTAGCCATAGTTGGTGACCAATTCTTCCGCGCTTAGGCTGACGCGCCTCACCCTCACCGATTTCCGCAACTATGCGGGGCTTAGGCTCGATTGCGGGTCAGCCCTGGTGGCGCTCAGCGGCCCCAATGGTGCGGGCAAAACCAATCTGCTTGAGGCGATCTCGCTTTTGGCGCCAGGCCGGGGCCTGCGCGGCGTGGGCTTTGATGTACTGGCAAAACTAGGTGGTGCGGGCACCTGGGCCATCGCCGCCGAACTCTCCACATCCAATGGCCCCGTCTCGCTCGGCACCGGCTGGAGCGGTCAGGCAGAGGCTGGCGACACTGCGGCCCAGGGCCGCCTCGTGGTGATCGATGGCCTGGTGCAGAAAAGCTCCGGCGTTCTTGGCCAATATATGCGCGTGCTGTGGCTGACGCCCGGCATGGACCGGCTGTTTGCCGGGCCCGCCTCCGACCGCCGCCGCTTTCTTGACCGCTCGGTGGCGGCCTTCGACCCTGAACATGGATCACGCGTGCAGGTCTTTGAAAGAGTCATGCGCGAGCGCAACCTGCTGCTCGAAGACGCAAGCTCCGATCAAGCCTGGCTCACCAGCCTTGAAGCCCACATGGCCGAGGCTGGTGTGGCCATTGCGGCAGCCCGCCTCATGGCCGTCGAGGCTTTGCAACGCCATATCGGTGAAGCGCGCGCCGCCAGTGCATTTCCATGGGGGAGTATTGCCATTGAAGGTGAAATCGAAGGACTGACCGGCACCATGCCGGCCGTGCGTGTCGAGGACGAATATCGTAGACTGCTTGCCGATTCGCGGCGGCTCGACCGGGCGGCGGGGCGCACCCTTCGAGGGCCCCACCGCAGCGATCTGACGGTCATCCATGGCCCCAAGAATATGCCTGCCGGGCAGTGCTCCACCGGCGAGCAAAAAGCCCTGTTGATCGGCTTGATCCTGGCCCAGGCCCGTGCTGTTAAGAGTGAGGCCGGGGTGGCGCCGGTCCTGCTTCTCGACGAGGTGGCAGCCCATCTCGATAGGGAGCGGCGTTACGGGTTGTTCGAAGCCTTGGCGGCCCTTGGTTGCCAGGCCTGGATGACCGGCACGGACGCCGAATTGTTCGTGGGGTTGGGACAAGATGCGACGGTCTTCCATGTGGAAGCCGGAACGATTTCGGAAGTGACGGAAAGCTGATGACCGAAGACGACAAGAATAATGGCTCCGATGCTTATGGCGCGGACTCGATCAAGGTGCTCAAGGGTCTCGATGCGGTGAGGAAGCGCCCTGGCATGTATATCGGCGACACCGACGATGGCTCGGGGCTTCATCACATGGTCTATGAGGTCGTCGATAACGCCATCGACGAAACCCTGGCCGGCTATGCCGACCGGGTAACGGTGACGCTCAATGCCGATGGCTCGTGCACGGTCACCGACAATGGCCGCGGCATTCCCACCGACATCCATCCCAGCGAAGGCGTTTCCGCCGCCGAAGTCATCATGACCCAGCTCCATGCCGGTGGAAAATTCGACCAGAATTCCTACAAGGTTTCCGGCGGCCTGCACGGCGTCGGTGTCTCGGTGGTCAATGCGCTGTCGGTCAAGCTAAAGCTCACGGTGTTCCGCAATGACAAGGAACACTTCATCGGTTTCACCCACGGCGATGCCGATGCGCCGCTCAAGGTCGTGGGCGAAGCACCGGGCCGGCGCGGCACCGAAGTTACGTTTTTGCCGTCGAGCGAAACCTTCACCAAGACCGAGTTCGATTTCGCCACTATCGAGCATCGCCTGCGCGAACTGGCTTTCCTCAATTCCGGCGTGCGCATTCTGCTGGCCGACCGGCGCGGCGTTGAAGCCAAGGATGTGGAGCTTTATTATGAGGGCGGCACCAGGGCTTTCGTGCGTTATCTCGATCGCACCAAGCAGGGCATCCTGCCGGAACCCATTGTGGTGCGCGGCGAGAAAGATGGCATCACCGTTGAATGCGCCCTGTGGTGGAACGACAGCTACCACGAGAATGTGCTGTGCTTCACCAACAACATCCCCCAGCGCGATGGCGGCACTCACCTTGCCGGCTTTCGCGGCGGGCTGACACGCGTCATCAACAGCTATGCCGCCACCAGCGGCATCGCCAAGAAAGAGAAGGTGGCCCTCACCGGCGATGATGCGCGCGAGGGGCTCACCTGCGTGCTCTCGGTAAAAGTGCCCGACCCCAAATTCTCCTCGCAGACCAAGGACAAACTGGTGTCCTCGGAAGTGCGGCCGGTGGTTGAAAACCTGATCAACGAACAATTGGGTGCCTGGTTCGAGGAGCACCCCTCCGAAGCCAAGAAGATAGTCGGCAAGGTGGTGGAGGCCGCCGCAGCGCGAGAAGCCGCGCGCAAGGCCCGCGAACTCACCCGGCGCAAAGGGGCTCTCGATATCGCCGGCATGCCCGGCAAGCTGGCCGAATGCCAGAACCGCGATCCCGCCCAATGCGAAATCTTCATCGTCGAGGGCGACTCGGCCGGCGGCTCCGCCAAGCAGGCGCGCAACCGCGAAAATCAGGCGGTGCTGCCGTTGCGCGGCAAGATCCTCAATGTCGAACGCGCCCGCTTCGACAAGATGCTGTCGTCGGCGGAAATCGGCACGCTGATCACCGCGCTCGGCACCGGCATCGGCCGCGAGGAATTCAACATCAACAAACTGCGCTATCACAAGATCATCATCATGACCGACGCCGACGTTGACGGCGCCCATATCCGCACGCTGCTGCTCACTTTCTTCTACCGGCAGATGCCGGAGGTTATCGAACGCGGCCATCTCTACATTGCCCAGCCGCCGCTCTACAAAGTAAAGCGTGGTTCCTCCGAGCAATATTTGAAAGACAGCAAGGCGCTGGAAAACTATCTGATCGAGACCGGCCTTGAAGGATCAACTCTGGTTCTGGCCAATGGCAGCGAGCGTGCCGGTGCTGATCTTCGCGCCATCGTCGAGGAAGCACTTTCCATCCGCGCGGCACTTGATGCGCTGCATTCGCGCTATTCGCGCATGGTGATTGAGCAGGCTGCGATTGCCGGAGCGCTTAATCCCGAGGTGCTCTCCAATGCCGAAAACGCCCAGGGGGCCGCCGCCTATATCGCCCGGCGCCTTGATGTCATTTCGGAGGAAACCGAGCGTGGCTGGGTTGGTGCACCCACGGCGGACGGCGGACTTGTCTTCTCCCGCGAGGTGCGCGGTGTGACCGAAAGCTGGACCCTCGACGGCAAGCTCATCGGTTCTTCCGACGCGTTGCGTCTCGACCGCAAGGCCGATCACCTGCAGGAAATCTATACCAAGCCAGCACGGCTTCGCCGCAAGGATTCCCAGATGGTGATTCATGGCCCTGTCGATCTGCTCGAAGCCGTGTTCGCCGCCGGCCGCAAGGGCATCGCCATGCAGCGCTACAAGGGCTTGGGCGAAATGAACCCAGAGCAACTCTGGGAAACCACCCTTGATGCCAATGTCCGTTCGCTGCTGCGGGTGAGAGTAGCCGAACTCGACGAGGCCGACGACATCTTCACCAAACTGATGGGCGACGTCGTCGAACCGCGCCGCGATTTCATCCGCGAGAATGCGTTGAGTGTCGCCAACCTCGACGTCTGATCAGGCGTTAACGCCAGTTTCGATTTGGCAGGCGACGCCGGTTCCGCCCAGCCCGCAATAGCCGTGCGGATTCTTGGCGAGATATTGCTGGTGGTAGGTCTCGGCAAAGTAGAAGGGACCAGCCTCGGCAATCTCGGTGGTGATGGCGCCATAGCCCTTGGCTCGCAGCGATGCCTGATAGACCTGCTTTGATGCCAAAGCCGCGTCGCGCTGGGCCGTCGTTGTCCAATAGATACCCGAGCGGTACTGGCTGCCCACATCATTGCCCTGACGCAGGCCCTGGGTCGGGTCATGGGCTTCCCAGAAAATCTTGAGCAGCGCTTCGTAGCTCACCTTGGAAGGATCGTAGACGGCGAGCACCGATTCCGCGTGGCCGGTGCCGCCGCTGCACACTTCCTCGTAAGTGGGATTGGGCGTGAAGCCGCCGGCATTGCCCACCGCCGTTACCCACACACCGGGCACTGTCCAGAACTTGCGCTCGGCTCCCCAATAGCAGCCCAACGCGAATATGGCTGTCTGGCTGCCGGCGGGATAGGGCCCTTTAAGCGGATTGCCGTTCACAAAATGATTGGCCGCGGTAGCCAAGGGCTCAGCCCGCCCCGGCAGGGCATGGGCGGCATCGGTCAACTCGGTTTTGCGGCGGGCGAAGATCATGGTTTCAAGTCTCCCTTGGGGTTGCCACGGATATAATGTGCCAGAACCCTTACAACCACTCAACAAAGCTTGATCGACCGGCTTTGATCAGTATATTGCGCCCAACTTTGCGGAGGGGTGGCCGAGTGGTTGAAGGCACACGCCTGGAAAGCGTGCATACGTGAAAGCGTATCGAGGGTTCGAATCCCTCCTCTTCCGCCACCAATTCTTCAGTCCATCATATTGATAGTGTGTAACAATTCTGGCA
>JANLWG010000041.1:0-15769 GCA_031364405.1 Hyphomicrobiales bacterium | reverse complement strand
CCCGCGATCATCACCCGGTCGGCCCGGTGGGCGCCGCACAGCACAAGCGCCGCGAGTGGATCGCCCGCACCCGAAAAACGCAGTTCGCCGAGAGTGAAGAAGGCCAGGTCCGCTTGCTTGCCAACTGCGATCTCGCCAATGTCATCACGCCCCAGACAGCGTGCCGAACCTTTAGTTGCCCAGCGCAGCACATCGAAGTGACTGACCGTCGCATCGTAGGTGAGCCGGTTGATCATCAAGGCGTGACGGACAGCTTCCATGAGATTGGAACTGTCGCTCGAGGCCGAGCCATCGACGCCCAGTCCAACGGCAACGCCGGCTGCTTCCAGATCGCGGGTGCGGCATTGGCCTGAGGCCAACACCATGTTGGAAGCCGGACAATGGCAAACGCTCACGCCATTCTTGCCGAGCCGCGCAATATCGGAATCGGAAAAGTGAATGCCGTGGGCGAGCCAGGTGCGGGCGTTCAGCCAACCCGCCTCCTCCAGATAATCGACCGGGCCCATGCCGAACCTCGACTTGCAGAACGCGTCCTCGTCATGGGTTTCGGCCAAGTGCGTGTGCAACCGGCAATCGTGTTTCTCGGCAAGCTCGCCACAGGCGCACATGAGCGATGGGGTGACGGAGAACGGCGAACACGGGGCCAACGCTACCTGGATCATGGCGCCCGCGCCACGCTGGTGATACTTGCCGATCACCCGTTCGCAATCGGCGAGAATGGTGTCTTCATCTTGAACTACGCTGTCGGGCGGCAGGCCACCATCCTTGACCGAGAGATTCATTGACCCCCGCGTTACCGTCAAACGCATGCCGAGCCTCCGGGCCTCGTCCACCTGGATATCCATGGCATCGTCAAGACCGTGAGGAAATACATAGTGGTGATCGGATGTGGCGGTCACTCCCGACATGAGCAATTCGACCAGGGCCAGCCTTGTCGCCAGCCGGTGCGTATCAGGTGTAAGCTTGGCCCACACAGGATAGAGCGCTTTCAGCCAGTCGAACAATTCCTTGTTGATGGCTTGGGGGTGGGCGCGGGTCAGAGTCTGGTAAAAATGATGGTGGGTGTTGATAAGGCCAGGCAGGACCACGTGGCACGAAGCATCGAAGACGGCGTTGACCGGGGTTTGCGGTTTTTGGCCCCTGCGCACCAGTTCGGCAATGCGGCCATCCTTGATCACGAGGCCGCCCGCGGCCTCCTCCGCCAGGCAGGCGAGCGGCGACTTCACAAATAAACTGGTCATTCGCTCCGCTTCCATTGCCGCTATCTTCGGTTTAGACTTGTTTGAAGCCCACCTCGACGTGGGTCGGCAGAGCATCGCATGGGTCCGGTGCCGCTGCCAAGTTGGTATCATACCAAGGCCCGCAGGGAGGTGTAATCATCATGATTTCAATGAAACGCGCAATCGTTTCGGTTTTGGCGCTTGCGGCGGTGGCCGGTATGGCTGGCGCTCAGGAAATGAAGAAGGAAATTGGAGCTGGCGAAGGCCAGGTCGATATCGTGGCTTGGCCCGGCTACATCGAGCGCGGCGAAACCGACAAGGGATATGACTGGGTTACCGCTTTCGAGGCTGCCACCAGTTGCAAGGTGAATGTCAAGACGGCGGCAACCTCCGACGAAATGGTCACCCTGATGAATCAGGGCGGCTTCGATCTGGTCACCGCTTCAGGCGATGCCTCGCTGCGTTTGATTGCCGGCAAAAAGGTGCAACCGGTCAATGTCGATCTCATTGCCAACTGGAAGACGGTGGACGACCGCCTGAAAGACGCGCCATGGCACACCGTGGACGGAGCGCACTACGGCACCCCCTATCAGTGGGGTCCGAACGTGCTGGCTTACAACACCGATGTGTTCAAGGAGGCCCCCAAGAGCTGGTCGGTGGTGTTCGAGGAACAGAATCTGCCAGACGGCAAGAGCAACAAAGGCCGCGTGCAAGCTTATGACGGCGCCATCTATATCGCCGATGCCGCTGTCTATCTGATGACCAAGAAGCCAGAACTCGGCATCAAAAACCCTTACGAACTTAACAAGGACCAGTATGCTGCGGTTCTTGAGTTACTGAAGGGTCAGCGCCAGCTCGTCGGCCGCTACTGGCACGACGCCATGGTGCAGGTTGACGACTTCAAGAACGAAGGTGTGGTCGCTTCCTCATCCTGGCCATTCCAGGTGAACCTGTTGCAACTTGACAAGAAGGCTGTCGCCTCAACCGTTCCCGCCGAAGGCGCAACGGGCTGGGCCGATACCACCATGCTGCACTCCGAGGCGGCCCACCCCAACTGCGCTTACATGTGGATGAACCATTCGCTTGAACCCAAGGTTCAGGGCGATGTCGCCGCATGGTTTGGCTCCGTGCCCGCCGTTCCCGCCGCCTGCACCGGCAATGAACTGCTGACCGATGCTGGCTGCGAAACCAACGGCTTTGGCAACTTCGACAAGATCTGGTTCTGGCGCACGCCAACCGGAAAGTGCGAAGCAGAGGGCAGCTGTGTGCCCTATTCGCAATGGGCCAAGGATTATATCGCCATCCTCGGTCAGTAATCTTTACCTTGCCGCCGGCCCCGGATCCCGTCCGGGGCCGGACCTTATGGAAATTTCATGACAGCAGCCGTCAGCTTGCAGAACGTGTCGCGGCATTTCGGCCGTGTGCGCGCCGTCGATGATGTGTCGATCGATATTGCCGAGGGCGAATTCTTCGCCATGCTTGGGCCGTCTGGTTCGGGCAAGACCACCTGCTTGCGCCTGATCGCCGGTTTCGAGCAGCCGACCGCCGGCCACATCGAAATTTTTGGCGAAACCGCCGAGGGCCTGCCGCCCTACAAGCGCAATGTGAACACGGTGTTTCAGGACTACGCGCTGTTTCCCCACATGACCGTTGGCCAGAATGTGGCGTATGGCCTGATGATCAAGGGCATGGGGCGCGCCGACCGGGAGGCGAAGGCCGCCGATGCCCTCGCCATGGTCAAACTCAAGGGCTACGAGGAGCGACGCCCCGGTCAATTGTCCGGTGGCCAGCGCCAGCGCGTGGCGCTTGCCAGGGCACTGGTCAACCAGCCCAAAGTGCTGCTGCTCGACGAACCCCTTGGCGCGCTTGATCTCAAGCTGCGCGAGCAGATGCAGGAAGAATTGAAGGCGCTGCAAAAGCACCTCGGCATCACCTTTGTCCTCGTCACCCACGATCAGGGCGAAGCGCTGTCGATGGCGGACCGCGTGGCGATCTTCAACGAAGGCAGGATCATGCAGGTGGGCACGCCGGCCGATGTCTATGAGCGCCCGCGCTCGCGGTTTACCGCGGATTTCGTGGGGTCGTCCAATGTGCTGAGCCCGGCATTTTCATCCGCCCACGGAGGACCCAGCGCGTGGGTCAGCCTCAGGCCCGAGAAAATTCGTGTACTGAAGATAACCAGCGCCAAACCGGCGGGCGGGGCGGAAGGCGTGATCACCGCCATTCACTATCAGGGTGCTGTCATCCGAATCGTCATCGATGCCAGCGGCACCAGGCTTACCGCCGCGGTGCCGGCGGGCAGCGGCACTTATAGCGATGGCGAGAAGGTGCGCTTTGTGTGGACTAAACATAGTCTCGTGGCCATGGAGGAGGCCTGATGGCTCAGGCTGCCGCTGCACGGAACGGCGCCTTCACCTGGGCCTCGGACATTTTCTTCCGCAACCCAGGTCTACTCACATTCGTGCTGCTGTTGCCGCCGCTGCTATGGATTGGCGTCGTTTATGTCGGCTCGCTCATCGCGCTGCTATTGCAGAGTTTTTATTCGCTCGATGATTTTTCCGGTCTGGTTATCCACGAGTTCACGCTGTCGACTTACGCGCAGTTGCTGGAGCGCTCGAACCTCGAAATCATCACGCGCACTGTTGTCATGGCGGCGGCGGTGACGCTCGCCAGCGCGGCCATCGCCTTCCCGATTGCGTATTTTGCTGCACGTTATGCCCGGGGCGGCACCAAGGCGCTATTTTACCTCGCTGTGATGATGCCGCTGTGGTCGAGTTATCTGGTCAAGGTCTATGCTTGGAAACTCATCCTCGCCAAGGAGGGCATTGTCACCTGGCTGGCCGAACTGCTGCATCTTTCCTGGGCGCTCGACCTATTGCTGGCCATTCCAGCGATTGGCGGCACATCATTGTCGCTGAGTTATATCGGTACATTCCTGGTTTTCGTTTATATCTGGCTGCCCTACATGATCCTGCCGGTGCAGGCCGCACTCGAACGGGTGCCGAATAACTATGTGGAGGCGGCTGCCGACCTCGGCGCCAATCCCAGCCAGACATTTCGCACGGTCATTTTTCCACTGGCATTTCCCGGCGTGGTCGCAGGTTCGATCTTCACCTTCTCGCTGACGCTGGGTGACTACATCATACCGCAAATCATCGGCAATTCGCGGCCCTTCATCGGCGTCGTGGTGTCCACACTTCAAGGAACGGCCGGCGACATTCCACTGGCTGCGGCCTTCACCGTGGTCCCGATGGTGATCATGGGGATTTACCTCATGGCCGCCAAACGGCTGGGAGCTTTCGATGCGCTCTGATGGCACCCCGCGCGCGGCATTCGCGCTGAAACTCGGTGCCACCGCAGGGTTGCTGTTCCTGCATATGCCGCTGGCGCTGATATTCCTCTATGCCTTCACGTCGGAAGAAAAGAGCTTTCAGTTTCCGCCACCCGGATACACCACGCACTGGTTTAGCACCGCGTGGTTCAACCGCCCGGACATCTGGCCACCGCTGCTGTTGTCAATCAAGGTGGCGCTGATTGCAACATTCATGGCATTGATCTTCGGCACATTGGCCGCTGCCGCGCTGGCCAAGGCCCGGTTCTTTGGGAAGGAGTCTATTTCGCTGCTGTTCATCCTGCCGATCGCGCTCCCCGGCATCATCACCGGCATCGCACTGCGCTCGGCCTTCGACATCATGAACCTGCCGTTTTCCACCTGGACCATCGTGCTCGGCCACGCGACGTTTTGCATTGTCGTCGTCTACAACAATGTGCTGGCCAGGTTCCGCCGCACCTCCGCCAGCATGATCGAGGCGTCGATGGATCTGGGGGCTGATGGCTTCCAGACTTTCCGCCATGTGGTGCTGCCGCAGATTGCCTCCGCCTTGCTGGCTGGCGGAATGCTGGCCTTTGCACTCTCGTTCGACGAGGTGATCGTCACCACCTTCACTGCTGGCCAGCAATCGACGCTGCCCATCTGGATGCTGAATGAATTGATCCGCCCGCGACAAAGGCCGGTGACCAATGTGGTGGCGATCATCGTCATCGCCGTGACATTTATTCCCATCCTCGCGGCGTACTATCTGACGCGCGAGGGCGAGCATACGGGAGGGGCTGGGAAGTAACCACGACCTCTTACTTCTCATCATGACCGGGTTTGACCCGGTCACCATCGCATTCAACGCTGATACCCGCGTCGAGCGCGGGCTGATGAGAATTGCGGGACGTTCAGCGCTTCTTTTTTGCAATCTTTTTGGCAACCTTCTTCACGGGCTTTTTGACTGCCGGTTTTTTCGCAACCTTCTTTGCAGCAACTTTTTTCTCGGCCGGTTTCTTCACTGGCTTCTTCGCAACTCTGGCTTTGGCCACCGGGATGCCTTCCTTCATGGCGCCGGCAAGCTTCGCGAATTTCTCGAAAAATTGCCCGGCCAGGGCGCGCGAAGTAGGTTCGATGAAGCGCGCGCCAAGGCTGGCGAGTTTCCCCGAGACCTGCGCATCGACATCATAAATCATCGTGGTGCCTTCCGGCACTTCCTCGAGCCTGATGTTGGCGCCGCCCGAGGCAGCGCCGGCAAATCCGCCCTGGCCCTGGCCGGAAATCCGGTAACTTTTGGGCGGATTGAGATCGGTCAGATTGACCATGCCGGTGAAGCGCGCCTTCAACGGGCCGAGCTTCACCACGACTTTGGCCTCAAGTTTGGTATCCGAATGCTTGGTGATCGCTTCGCAACCGGGGATGCACTGCTTGAGCACCGCTGGATCGTTCAGCGCCTTCCATACGGTTTCACGCGATGCGGGAATGGTTACTTCACCGGACATTTTCATGGGAATCGCCCTCCATCAGTTCGAACAATTATGCGCCAATATCGCCGCGTTTCCACCTCTCTTTGGTGGCACGGTGGAAATCTTCGAATGTGCCACTTTCGATGGCGGCGCGAATACCCTGCATCAATGATTGGTAGTAGGCGATATTGGCCCACGAAAGCAACATCATGCCAAGCAGCTCGCCCGAGCGCATGAGGTGATGCAAATAGGCGCGCGAATATTGCGACAGTGCCGGGCAAGAGCTTTCCGGATCTAGCGGGCGTGGATCATCGGCATGTTTGGCATTGCGCAGATTGATTTTGCCAAAGCGGGTGAAGGCTTGGCCGTGGCGGCCTGAGCGGGTGGGCAAAACGCAGTCGAACATGTCGATGCCGCGCGCCACCGATTCCACAATATCCTCCGGTGTGCCCACCCCCATGAGATAGCGCGGGCGGTCGTGGGGCAAATGCGGCTCGGTAATTTCAATGGTCTGCAGCATGAGTTTCTGGCCCTCGCCCACGGCGAGTCCACCGATGGCATATCCCTCGAAGCCGATGGACTTTAGTCCCTCCGCACTTTCGCGGCGGAGCCTCTCGTTGATGCCGCCCTGGACGATGCCGAAATTGCCCCGGCCAGGCTGCTTGCCGAACGCCGCGCGCGAGCGTTCGGCCCAGCGCAGCGACAATTGCATGGCTTTCCCGGCATCGTTCTCCGTGTGTGGAAATTCAATGCATTGATCGAGCTGCATGTGAATGTCGGAACCCATCAGGCGCTGGATCTCCATGGCGCGCTCAGGCGATAATTCATGGCGCTTGCCGTCGATATACGACTGGAACACCGCCGCCTGCTCGGTGATCTTGCGGATCTTCGAGAGCGACATGATCTGAAAGCCGCCGGAGTCCGTGAGGATGGGGCCATCCCAGCGGATGAATTTGTGAAGGCCGCCGAGTTTAGCCATTTGCTCCGCGCCGGGCCTGAGCATCAGGTGATAAGTGTTGCCAAGAATAATATCAGCACCGGTTTCTTTCACTTGATCGAGGTAAAGTCCCTTGACCGTGCCCACTGTGCCCACCGGCATGAAGGCTGGTGTGCGGATATCGCCATGGAGGGTGTGAACGGTACCACGCCTGGCCTTGCCGTCAGTGCGGTGAAGTTCGAACGAAAATTCAGTTGTCATGGCGCGGGGAATAGCAGGCTCGCATCGCCGTAGGAATAGAACCGATAGTTGTGGGCAATGGCGTGAGCATAGGCCTGCTTCATGCGGGTAAGCCCGGCGAAGGCCGAGACCAGCATGAAGAGCGTGGATTTTGGTAGATGGAAATTGGTGATCAGCAGGTCGGCCGCCGTGAAGCGGTAACCCGGCGTGATGA
The DNA here is from genome assembly GCA_031364405.1 of Hyphomicrobiales bacterium. GTDB lineage: Bacteria > Pseudomonadota > Alphaproteobacteria > Rhizobiales > Aestuariivirgaceae > Aestuariivirga. The sequence continues at coordinate 8,379 of JANLWG010000041.1, read as the reverse complement.
AAATTTCGGTGGTGCCGGAGAACGGTTCGAGGCCTGAACTTTCTAGCAGGCGCAAGGAAGTGGTGCCGACGGCGACAATGCGTCCACCGAGGGCGCGGACGGATTTGAGGCGGGAAATGGTGGCACCATCGATGCTGCCCCATTCGGCGTGCATCTTGTGGTCGCCAGTGTCGTCGGCTTTGACCGGCAAGAACGTGCCGGCGCCCACGTGAAGGGTGACGAATTCAGATGTTATACCAGTGTCTTGCAGGCACTTCATGAGGCGTGGCGTGAAGTGCAGCCCAGCTGTCGGAGCGGCCACCGCGCCGGCTTCGGCGGCGAACATGGTTTGATAGTCGCTGCGGTCGTGAGCATCGGCTGGACGTTTGCCGGCAATATAGGGCGGCAATGGCATTTCACCCACGAGCTGAATTGCCTCGTCCAGCGCTGGTCCGGCGAGATCGAAGGCCAGAATAATCTCACCCGCCTCGCCCTTGGCCTCAACCGTGGCATCGAGCGTTCCCGTCAGGCAGAGCCGGCCCTCGGCACCGAAGCGAAGGCGGTCGCCCACCGCCAGTTTCTTCCCCGGCTTGGCGAAAGCCTTCCACCGCGAACCATCAAGCCTGAGATGCAACAGTGCTGCGATTTTCGGCGTGGTGCCGCCCCGTCCGGTGCGATAACCGGAGAGTGCGGCGGGGATGACTTTGGTGTTGTTGAAGACGAGCACATCGCCCTCGCGCAGGAGTTGCGGCAGGCCCGAGACGATGTGATCGCCGAGCAAGTCTGGACGCACGACAAGCAGCTTGGCGGAATCGCGCGGCGTTGCCGGACGCAGCGCGATACATTCCGGCGGCAGATCGAAATCAAAAGCGGAAACGCGCACAACCCGGTGCTCCCTAAGGCCCCTCGCAACTGACCGCCCAAGCGCCGATGCCCGGCATGTGCAGCGTGCCGCCGTTGGCATCGGTTGCTTCCACGCCATCGGTATCTTCCGAGGCCCGGAACAGGCGGAGCTTGGCAACGATGGCGCCCATGCCATCCTCGACCATATCGATCCACATCTGGTTGGCGCTTTCGAAGGCCTGGCCGACTTCAATCTTTGTGATCCCGGCTGCCGGCTTGTTAGACCATTTCTTGCCATTCACCTCGATGTTGATGGTGTCGATGGCGATAACGTCCATCAACCCAAGAAGCACATCGAAGTTGACCTTGCCCTCGCCGTCACTGCAACTGACCCATTCAGTGGCATGAACAGGAACAGCCAATCCAAGAAGAACCGTAGCGGCGGCGAAGAGTTGTTTCATGTTCACTTTGCGTCGGCCGCAACTTGCATTTTGGCGATCTTGTCGGGCTCGCGCACCGGTTCGCCGCGCTTGATCTTGTCGACGATGTCCATGCCTTCGGTCACCTTGCCCCACACCGTATATTGGTTGTCGAGAAAGCCCGCATCGCCAAAGCAGACGAAGAACTGGCTATTGGCGGAATCCGGGCTCTGCGAGCGAGCCATCGAACAGATGCCGCGCACGTGCGGCTCCTTGGAGAACTCGGCCTTGAGATTGGGCTTCCTGGAGCCGCCCGTGCCGGTGCCGGTAGGGTCGCCGCCTTGCGCCATGAAGCCTTCGATGACCCGGTGAAACACCACGCCATCATAGAAGCCCTCACGCGCCAGCGCCTTGATATGTGCCACATGACCAGGTGCAAGATCGGCGCGAAGCCCAATGGTAACGCGGCCCTTGGCATCACCCTTGTGGTTGCTCAGGTCGAGATAGAGAGTGTTTTCGAGATCAGCCATTATTGCACGGTTACCTTGGTCATTTTGTCGGGGTTGTTGGGCGGCTCGCCCTTTTCGATCTTATCGACACATGCCATGCCGGCTTCATCGACCTGGCCCCACACTGTATATTGGCCATTGAGGAAGGCGCCTTCGGCGAGCATGATGAAGAATTGGCTGTTGGCCGAGTTGGGGTCCGATGAACGCGCCATGCCGGCCACGCCGCGGCCAAAATTCTCCTGGGTAAATTCAGCGGCAAGGTCGGGCTCCTCGGAGCCACCGGTGCCGGTGCCAGTGGGGTCTCCGGTTTGGGCCATGAAGCCCGCGATCACCCGGTGGAACACAACGCCATCGTAGAAGCCAGACGCCGCCAGCTTGGTGATTTGCGCCACGTGGTTGGGAGCGAGGTCAGGCCTGAGCTTGATATCGAATGAGCAAGCCTTGGTGGTTTCGATGGTGATTTTTTCCGCCGCAAACGCAGGTGAGGCGAGGCAGACGGCGGCAAGCGCTGCGAGGCCAAGTTTCTTGATCATGGACGACTCCGGTTGTTGTCGGGGCTAAGTGCAGGCAGTCCGCGCAAAAGTCAATGCGCAGGGTTTTTTAGGGCGTGTCGTTGCCATTTTCGTGATTCAGGAGCAGTTTCTGGTCTGCGGGCTCGTTGTGGAGGGATCATGAATATTACCGTGCTGCATCACGTTTCGCTGGTCAGTTCCGATCTCAAGCGGGCAATTGCATTTTATTGCGACATGCTGGGGTTCAAGCAGATCGCCCGGCCGCCCTTCAAGATTGCCGGCGCCTGGCTTGCGGCCGGATCGGTTGAGATCCATTTGATCGACAATGCGCAAGGAACTTTCCGCAGCACCGCCGCTATCGATACCGGCGATACGCATTTCGCCATCAGGGTCGATGATTTCGAAGCGGCGATGAGCCAATTGGCCGCCAAGGGTTTTCGCGAGGATGCTGCCGAAGGTGATCCCATGCGCATACTGGCAAGAAGGAATAGCGTTGCCGGATACCCGCAAGCCTATCTGCTCGATCCCGACCGCAATGTCATTGAGATCAACGCGGCCCGGTGAAGGCTAGGGTTGTTTCAGGGCGGCTGCCATGACGGCCTGGGCTTCCTTCGGAATGAACAGGGTAATGTCGCCGCCCATTTTGGCGATTTGCTTGACCAACGAGGAAGCGATCATGCGGGTGGCGGGCGAGGCCGCCAGAAACACCGTCTCGATGTCGGGCGCCATGGCGCCGTTCATCTGGCCCATCTGCACTTCAGCGTCGAAGTCACTGGCATCGCGAAGTCCCCGGATGATCAAGCCGGCATGGTGGCGGCGGGCGGCGTTGACCGCGAGATCATCGAAAGTGACGACGGTTATCTTGATGCCAGTGTGCTCGGCTATCGGCCGTGTGACTTCTTCCAAGAGTTTGACGCGGGCTTCTGCATCAATCAACGCCTGCTTGCCATGATGCGTGCCGACACCCAGCACCAGCTTGTCAACCAGCCGCGCGGCGCGGGCGATCACGTCGAGGTGGCCATACGTTACGGGATCAAATGAGCCGGGATAAAAGCCTGTGCGTGCCATAGTGTATTATCGCCCTACCGGCTCTTGAGCGCAAGCCAGATGCCGCCGACGGTGAGGCACAGGCCGCTTGCTACTTCGATGACCCTGATGCGCGAACGTGAAAGCCACTGCCCGGCCTTGCCCGCCGCCAGCGCATAGAAACTGTCACCGACAATGGCAATTGCGGCGAAAGTCAATCCGAGCGACAGAAGCTGGCGGGTGTAATCGCCATCGGGCGAGATAAACGGCGGAATGAGAGCGCCAAATAGCACCAGCATTTTAGGATTCGACATGATGACGATGAAGCCCTGGAGGAAGAAACTGCCCCTGGGCCGGGCCCGGTCGGTGGCCATGGCGAGATCGCCCTTGGAGCGCAGGAGCTTGATGCCGAGCCAGACGAGATAGGCGGCACCGGCATAACGCAGGAGATCAAACCATGCACCCATGACTTGGATGGCAGCGCCCAATCCGAGCACCGCGATGGCAAGCCAGATCGCCACACCCAATTGCGTGCCAGCGACATTGAGCAACCCGGCGCGCGGGCCGTAGCGCAGGCTGTTGGCGATGATCACGGTGACAGTGGGGCCGGGCACGATTGCCAGAGCCGTTGCCGCGGCACAGAATGCCAACCAGTTTTCGAGGGTCATGATTTTATCCTTTGGGCCAAATAAGCCACAGGCCGGCAATCACAATCAATCCCCCGCTCAGATAATCAATCCACTTGAGCCGGTCGCCCGTAAGGAAAACCCGGGCCTGTCCGGCGAGCACAGCCAACGTCACGCCGGCAACAGTGCTGACGCCAATGAATGTCGCGGCGAGGATGGCCAGCTGCGGCGCCACCGGATGGCTCATATCGACAAAGGGCGGCAGAAGTGTTGCGAGGAATATGATGATTTCCGGATTGGCGACAGTCACGATAAAGCCATCGCGGAACAATTCGCCCGTCGGGTTCTCGCCATAGGCCGATACGTGCCCGGCATTGCGCAGGCGTGAAATGCCAAGCCAGATGAGGTAGAGCGCACCTGCCAGCCTGATCCAATCGAACCATTGACGCATCGCCTCGGCAATCCAGGCGAGGCCGAAGGCTACAATACCGATCAGGATGGTACAGCCAAGGATATTCCCCGCCACGGTGATGAGGCCGCCGCTGGTGCGGTACTCCACACTGTTGGCCACGATCACCGACATGGCGGGACCGGGCTTGATGAAGAGAAGCACACAGGCGCCAAGGAAGGTAAGAAAGAGATCAAGGGGCATAATGCCGCTCAACCGATGAAACCATTGGCGATGACGGCCCGTTGATCAACCCTCACTCTCGTCTTCCTCGGTGATGTGTTCGACTGACACCACATGCTCATCGTCGGCCACATCAATAACGATCACCCCTTGAGTGGCACGGCCGGCCTTGCGGATGCCGTGAACCGGGCAGCGGATCAACTGGCCGCCATCGGTCACCAGCATGATCTGGTCGGTTTGCTCTACCGGGAAGGAGGCGACCAGCGGGCCGTTGCGCTCGTTCACCGCCATCGCGGTGATGCCTTTGCCGCCGCGGCTGGTGATGCGGTATTCATAAGACGAGGTCCGCTTGCCGTAGCCATTGGCCGATACCGTCAGGATCACCTGCTCGGCCGCGCCCATTTCGATATAACGCTCCTGAGAGAGCGTGGCCTCGGCATTGGCTTCCTCGTCGGACGCGCCCTGCTCCACGTCTTCGCCAGTAACCGCACGTGACATTTTCAGGAAGGCGGCGCGTTCGTCGGCGGTGGCTTCGACATGGCGGAGCACTGACATCGAAATAACCTTGTCGCCGCTCTCAAGCCGGATGCCGCGCACGCCGGTCGAGTCACGGCCTTTGAATACCCGGACATCATCGACGGCGAAGCGGATGCAGTGGCCCCTGGCAGTGGTCAATTGGATGTCGTCCGTAGACGAACAAATTTCCACGCCGGCGATCTGGTCGCCCTCATCGAGCTTCATGGCAATCTTGCCGGCCCGGTTGATGCTCTCGAAATCCGAGAGTTCATTGCGCCGCACGGAGCCCGAGCGAGTGGCGAACATCAGATGCTGCGAGCCCCATGTGGTCTCGTCATCGGGCATCGGCATGATGGTGGTGATGTGCTCGCCCTGGGCCAGCGGCAGCAGGTTGATCAAAGCCTTGCCACGGGCTTGCGGATTGCCCACCGGCAGCCGCCAGACCTTCAGGCGGTAAACCATGCCGGCCGAGGAAAAGAACAGGATGGGCGTGTGGGTGTTGGCGACGAACAGTTTGGTGACGAAATCCTCATCGCGCATCTGAACGCCGGCTCGGCCCTTGCCGCCGCGGCGCTGCGCCCGGTAGGCCGACAGCGGCACGCGCTTCACATAACCCGCGTGCGAGACCGTCACCACCATCTCCTCACGCTGGATCAGATCCTCGTCCTCGACCTCGCCATCATTCTCGACGATCTGGGTGCGGCGCGGCGTGGCGAACTCGTTGCGGATCGAAATCAGCTCGTCCATGATGATGGTCATGACGCGGGCGCGCGAGCGCAGGATATTGAGCAGGTCGCTAATTTCGCCCGCGAGTTTTTCCAATTCCTCGGCGATTTCCTCGCGTCCCAATGCGGTGAGGCGTTGCAGGCGAAGATCGAGAATGGCACGCGCCTGCTCGTCGGACAAACGGTAGTTGCCATCGGCCGACAGCGTGTGGCGCGGATCGGCGATGAGGGTAATCAAGGGCGCCATATCCTTGGCCGGCCAATGGCGCGACATCAGCGCTTCACGCGCCTCGGCTGCATCCTTCGAACCGCGAATGAGGACGATCACCTCGTCGATGTTGGCCACCGCAATGGCCAGACCCACCAAAATATGCGCCCGGTCGCGGGCCTTGGCGAGCAGGAACTTGGTGCGCCTGGTGACAACCTCTTCGCGGAAGGTGATGAAGGCCTGCAGCAGGTCCTTCAAATTCATCATCTCCGGCCGGCCGCCGGTCAGGCAGACATTGTTGATGCCGAAAGTCGATTGCAGGGCGGTGAAACGATAGAGCTGATTGAGCACGATATCGGCCATGGCATCGCGCTTGATCTCGATCACCACTCGCATGCCTTCGCGCGACGACTCATCGCGAATATCGGAAATCCCTTCGAGCTTCTTTTCGCGCACCAGTTCGGCCATGCGCTCGATCATCACCGACTTGTTGATTTGGTAGGGTATCTCGGTGACGATCAGCGCCTCGCGCTCCTTGCGCAGTTCCTCGGTGTGAACCTTGGCCCTCATGACGATCGAACCGCGCCCGGTGTGGAAGGCCGACTTGATGCCGGCGCGGCCCAAAATCATCGCACCCGTCGGAAAGTCCGGGCCGGGAATAATGTCGGTCAGCTCGTCGATGGTGACTGCCGGATTTTCGATGGTGGCGATGCAGGCATCGATCACCTCGCCCAGATTGTGCGGCGCCATGTTGGTGGCCATACCGACGGCGATGCCGCCCGAGCCATTGACGAGGAGATTGGGAAAACGCGCCGGAAGCACACTTGGCTCGCGCTCGGAATTATCGTAATTCTCGCGGAACTCGACGGTGTTCTTGTCGATGTCGGCCATCAATTCGTGGGCGACTTTGGCCAGCCGTGATTCGGTGTAACGCATGGCGGCGGGCGGATCGCCATCGACCGAGCCAAAATTGCCCTGGCCATCGATCAGCGGCAGGCGCAGCGAAAAATCCTGGGCCATGCGCACCAGGGCATCGTAAATCGACTGGTCGCCGTGGGGATGGTACTTACCCATGACCTCGCCGACGACGCGGGCCGATTTGCGGTAGGGCTTGTTCCAGTCAAAGCCGTTCTCGTTCATCGAATGCAGAATGCGCCGGTGCACCGGCTTCAAACCGTCGCGCACATCGGGCAGCGCCCGGCTCACGATCACGCTCATGGCGTAATCGAGGTAGCTTTTCTTCATCTCGTCTTCGATGGAGATGGGAGAAATTTCACCCGGATTGGCGGGGGGCACCACGCCATTTTTGTCGTCTTTTTCAGCCACGGGAAACTTTCGGATTGACCCTCAAAGGGCCCGCCGGACCGCAGTGAGCGGAGGTTCGCAATATCGACGATTCGGAGGGCCTCCCAATCTAGTTGGGAGACGGCTTGCGAGCAATCAAAAGCGGCTGATTTTCAAATAAAATATGGATAATTCCAGGGCGCCGGAATGGCCCCTAGATCTTACGGAATTTGACGCCCTGCCCGCGGTACCAGCCATTGTCGGCGACCACCAGCGAACAGGCCGATTTGCCCTTGGTCCAGTTCGCCAACATGATGCACAGCTTGCCATTGGTCAGGCTCCAGCGCCCGCTGTCCTGCTTTCCCGACATCTGGCCGATCAACACGCCATTTTCCTTGGCGGTGAAGATGAGTTTGGCCCCGCCCTGGGCCACGACTGTGAACGTGCCCGGAAACAGCTTCTGCAGTTCGGCAGTGGTCAGCACATCATCGGCAAAGGCTGCGGACGGCAACCCCATCATGACCAAACCGGCAATCGCAAATTTCAGATTGAGTTTCATCGTGATTCCCTCAGTTGCTCAAAGAGCGCCATTGGGAATAATTCTACACCCATACGTCGCCATCCGGCGCTTCAAAAGCCCTTTACCATGACTATTTCGTGACCTGGCGGTCACAAATTTGCCTTAAAATGGCACCTCGTCGTCAAGGTCGCGGGGGTCATTTTGCAATAAGGCTGGGAAACGGGTCCGTGGCTATCATTAGCTGCAAATTGGCGGCCGTGAACACCCTGCCATCTGTGTCACGAATGACCGGCCCCAACGCGTCCATCGTGCGCGTCCAACCCAAACCCGCCAATACGGCAAAAACCGGTACGCCACCCAACCGCATGGCTTCGCCCCGCAGTGCCGCAAATCTCGCAGCCTTGTCTCGTGCCGTTCCGCCGTCATTCACCTGCTTGCATTCCAGGATCGCACGAAGCATGCCATCCGGGTCGTGAATGACAAAGTCAGGCGCGGGTTTCAGCGTCAGGCTAAATTTTCGGGCAATCATTGACTGGTTACTTGAGCCGGTTCTTAAAAACTGGATTCCGTTGGCAGAAAAC
>JANLWG010000035.1:0-3257 GCA_031364405.1 Hyphomicrobiales bacterium | reverse complement strand
GGTTGTTTTGCTCTCTGGCGTCTTGTCCTTCCGGCCGGGCGCCAGACACCCAATGCCGGAATGGAACTATCGGTTCCTGTTCGTCCACCGTCCCCACCTGTGCTGACGGGGTTAAATCATGACGCGATGATGGACCCAAAGCCCTGGCCTGACAAGACACTAGTGGCCGTGCCTGGTGGGCTAATGCAGGAGTCTTGACCGGCGCAAGAAAATCATGGTTTTGCCCCATTTACAGCAAGCTCCCGCCGTTGTCATGGAAGATAAAGTCAGCGTTGCCTCTACGGCCCGGCTGGCGTTGAGCCTCGGTAATTTCAGCCCCCCAGCCCCCCGGTGCTTGCTTGTCCGGCCGGGCCACCTATTATCGCCAGTTAGTAAGTGAGGCGTTGAAGTGCGTTCGCGGCCGGACCACCCTCCGGCCGCCTTTTTATCGGCCCTTGACCGCGGCCGCCACGCACCCGATATGGCTCGCAAGCACAACGAGCGTTGCGAGGGCGACATGGTCAAGACGGCGAAGAAAACCAAGGCGGCGGGCACCCCGCAGACCCATGAATTCCAGGCCGAGGTGGCCAAGCTGCTGCAGTTGATGGTGCACTCGGTCTATTCCGACCGCGATGTGTTCCTGCGCGAACTGATTTCCAACGCCGCCGACGCGCTCGACAAGCTGCGCTATGAGGCCATCGCCCAACCTGAACTCTTGGGTGACGATCCCGCCCTCAGAATCACCATCACGCCCGACAAAAAAGCCAAGACGCTGACTATCAGCGACAGCGGCATCGGCATGAGCCGCGATGAACTGATCGACAATCTCGGCACCATCGCCAAATCCGGCACCCTGGCCTTTGTCGAAACCGCCAGGAAGGCCAAGGGCGACATCAACCTGATTGGCCAGTTCGGCATCGGTTTCTATTCCAGCTTCATCGTCGCCACCAAGGTCGATGTGATCTCGCGGGCGACGGCCGGCGGCGAGGCCCATGTCTGGTCATCCGAAGGTGCCGGAAGTTTCACGGTTTTGCCGGCGGAAAAAACCCAGCGCGGCACCTCGATCGTGCTCCACCTCAAGGACGACGCGGCCGAGTTCCTCGAAGACTGGAAGATCGAAAGCGTGGTGCGCGCCTATTCCGATCACATCGCCCACCCGATCATGCTGGCGGTTGACGCCGGAACCCCGCGCCAGATCAACACCGCCAACGCGATCTGGACCAGATCCAAATCCGAAGTGACGGCGGAACAGCACAAGGAATTCTTCGGCCACATCTCGGGCGAATACAGCGATCCAGCGCTAACCCTGCACTACCGCGCCGAAGGCCGCCATGAATACACCGTGCTGCTCTATGTGCCGGGCGCGAGACCCTTCGATCTCTACGATCCCGACCGCCGCGGCCGCCAGAAGCTCTATGTGAAGCGCGTCTATATCGCCGACGACGCTGAATTGCTGCCGCCCTATTTGCGTTTCGTGCGAGGCGTGATCGACAGCGAGGACATGCCGCTGAATATCTCCCGCGAGATGCTGCAAAACAATCCGCAGGTCGCCGCCATCCGCAAGGCGGTCACCAACAAGGTGCTGGCTGAATTGAAGAAATGCGCCGAGAGCGATGCTGTTGCTTTCAAGAACATCTGGGAGATGTTCGCCCCGGTCATCAAGGAGGGGCTCTACGAGGATATGGAACGGCGCGACCAGCTCTATGACATCGCCCGCTTCCGCACCACCAAGTCTGAATCGGTGACCCTCAAGGATTATATCGCCGGCCTCAAGGAAAACCAGACGGCGATCTATTATCTGACCGGCGAAGATGCCGCCAAAGCCGCCGCCAGCCCGCAGCTTGAAGGCTACAGGGCGCGGGACGTCGAGGTGCTGCTGCTCACCGATCCTGTGGATTCATTCTGGGTCCGCACCGCCCTGGGTTTTGATGGCAAGCCCTTCAAGTCGGTGACCCAGGGGGTGGCCGATCTCGATCTGATCAAGGTGAAGGACGAGGCCAAGGGCGAGACTGCCGGCGATGCAGCCACCGCCAGTTTGATCGCGGCGATGAAGCAGGCGTTGGGCGAGCGCATCAAGGATGTCCGCGTATCGAAGCGCCTGACCGACAGTGCTGTGTGTCTGGTCGCCGATGGCGCCATCGACCGCACGCTCGAAAAACTTCTGTCGCGCCAGAAGGATTCAGGTGTGGCCGTCAGTGCCCCGATTCTCGAAATCAATGCGGGCCATCCGTTGATTGTCAATCTCGCCAAGACCGTAACCGACAAGGGCGCTTCGGCCATTGCCGACGCGGCCCAGTTGTTGCTCGATCAGGCCTTCATTCTCGAAGGCGAACCGGTCGCCGATCCCGCCGGTTTTGCCAAACGGATGGCGGGTGTGATGACCCAGGTGTTCGTCTGATCTGTGATTTGACGGCAACAGTGAGCCGCCATTTGCACTGCGCACTTGCAATTTGTGTAAGTTGGCGCTATGGGGCGTACCAACTTAATTACGCAAAGGAGTCAGCCATGGTAAGGATTTGTACGCGACGCTGAACTTCCGGACCGCTTGGGCCGGGGTGCTCAAGTGCATAGCGTAACCAGCGCCTCAGGCGCATCCCAAAATATAATCTGAAACGATCGGCATCTGCTGACACGCATTGTCATGCGCGAGGCGCACGAGTCGATTCCAAAAATGATTCAACGCGCGCGAGCTGATCCTCGCGCTGTGCGATGGAGTGATCCATGTTTCCGCTCAAATTCGATCTGCTGTTCCCGACGATTGCCGCGGCCAAGGATTTGGCCCGCAATCTGAATGCCAAACGCAAGCCACACCCGCCGCTCCGCGATCCGCGCGAAATTCAACGGATCAAGGCGGAACTTCAAGCCGCCCGCGACCGGCTATCGCTGCAGACAATCCTGCACCGCAACCGGATCTTGTAAGGTGTCAGCCGAACAGCTTGCCAAATGCTTCGACCGTGGTGTTGGCGCCGCAGATGACGGCGCCGACGCGCTCGCCTTTGGCCGGACGATAGGCACCGCAGAGCAGTGCCGCATAGGCGGTGGCGCCGCCTGGTTCGGTGACCAGTTGCAACCGGTTCCACAGATCGCGCTGGGCCGCGCGGATATCGTCATCGCTGACCAGCGCCACATGATCGATATGGGCGAGGGCTATGGGAAACATCAGCGTGCCCACCATGCTGGCGCCAAGCGAATCGGTGGCCAGACCCGAGGGCGTCACCGCGACGCGGGCACCTGCCGCAAACGAGGCATGCAGGGTGTTGCAGGTTTGGGGTTCGACT
>JANLWG010000033.1:0-5322 GCA_031364405.1 Hyphomicrobiales bacterium | reverse complement strand
GACCAGGAAACCCGGCTTTTCGACGCCCGCAAAGGCGAAACCCGCTCGATGCGTTCAAAGGAAGAAGCCCACGATTACCGCTATTTCCCCGATCCGGACCTGCTGCCGCTGGAACTCGAATCAGCCTGGATCGAGGCCATCGCCCGAACCTTGCCGGAACTTCCCGACGGCAAGATTGCCCGCTTTGTGAAGGACTACGGATTGCCGGTCTATGACGCCACCGTGCTGGTGGCCGAACGGGCTTCCGCCGATTTTTTTGAATTGGTGGCCAAGGGCCGCGACGGCAAAACGGCTGCCAATTGGGTGATCAACGAGTTGTTTGGAAGGTTGAACAAAGAGGGTAAAACCATTGAAACGACACCGGTTTCCGCCTCCCAGCTCGGCGAGATCGTGGACCTGATCGGCTCCCGGCTGATTTCCGGCAAGATCGCCAAGGATGTGTTCGAGATCATCTGGACCGAAGGCGGTTCGCCCGCTGAAATCGTTGAAAAACGTGGGCTAAAGCAGGTGACCGATACCGGCGCCATTGAAAAGGCCGTGCATGAAATCATCGCCGCCAATCCCGGCAAGGTGGCATTGGTCAAGGCCAAGCCCACCATGCTGGGCTGGTTCGTCGGCCAGGTGATGAAATCGACCGGCGGCAAGGCCAACCCCCAGGCGGTAAGTGACATCCTCGCCGCGAAGCTGGGGATTGACTAGACAATCCAACCAGTTACTTTCGATTTCCGTTTCCGGAAGTTCTCCGCTATAGTCCGTACCCTGAGTTTTATCTTTTGGGGCATGTGGGAGGATTCGAAATGGCAAAGACAGCCAAGAAGGCTGCGAAGAAACCGGCTGCCAAGAAGCCGGTCAAGCCGGTGGCAAGGAAGCCGGTCAAGCCGGCGGCGAAGAAATCTGCTCCCGCCAAAACCCAGGCGGTTGCAAAAAAGACGTCCGGCTCGTCCTCCAGCGGCGACAAGCAGCGTTTCACCCTTTACGGCACCATGACTTCGGGGCCCACCTACACGGCAGGTCTCATGCTGTCACTGTGCCGGCATCCGTTTTCCTATATCCATGTGAACCTGCGCGAAGGCCAGCACAAACAGCCGGACTATCTCGTCAAGAACCGCTTCGGCCAGGTGCCGACACTGCGCGATGGCCAGACATTCTATGTCCAGTCGGCGGCCATCCTTGAACATCTGTCCGAGGTTCTGAAGAAATTCGACGGTAAGACAGCGCTGGAGCGTCAACGCATCCGCGAGTGGCTGTTCTGGCAGTGGGACAAGCTGTCCTTGCCGGTATTGCGGCTGCGCGCCAGGTCGCGCGGCTTCCGCCAGTTCGGCGATGAAGTGCGCATCATGTACGACACCGAAGCCAAGGCCGCGTTCGCCACGCTCGAGCACGAGTTGGCGAAAAGCGAGTGGATTGCCGCCAGGAAGCCAACCATCGCCGATGTCGGCATCTATGCCGTCACCCGTTACACCGCCGAGGCCAATATCGATCTCTCGCACTATCCCAATCTCATGGCGTGGAAGAAACGCTTTGAGGCGCTTCCCGGCTTTGGTACACCCGAACATATCCTGCCAATGGAGAGCAGGCTCCTTTAAGCGCCGGGACAGACCTCTTTGAGCGAAGTAAAGATGAAACCGGCCGGACCCGCGGCAGCGGTAGAAGCGCCGCCTGAAAAAAAGAAGCGCAAGCGCGGCGGCGGCCGGATCGAATGCGATTTGGGATTATTGTTGGGTGTTGGCGGTCTTGTCGCATCGCGGCTTGGACAATTGTGGATTGCCTTTGATGTGTTTTCGCAATTCACCTTGCAGTTTGGCGTGGTGGCTGCCGCCTTCGCCATCGGGCGCTTCCTGCCGCGGGCTCGGCTGTTTGCCGCTTTTCTTTTGGTAATCTGCGGGCTGCTGGCAATTGGCGTTTGGCCCCACGTCGCCAGCCGCTCTCCGCGTATTGCCGATGTCGTCAAAGCCGGCGAGCGCGCCTTCAAGGTGGCGAGTTTCAACAGCTGGTATGATAATGAGCAGGTCGAGCTGGTGCGCGGCGAAATCGAGCGGCTCGATGCCGATGTCATCACACTCATCGAATTCGGTCCGAACAAACACGGTCTGCTCAAGCAGCTGGCGCAGCGCTATCCCTATCAGGCCCAGTGCTTCGCCGTTGATTACTGCCATATGGCGATCCTCTCGAAATTTCCGCTGGCCAACTTCGAATCGAGAGTAAATTGGGAAGGCGCGCCGATGATCATGGCGAAGCTCGGGCCCGAGTTTGGCGGGTTGACCGTCATCGGCGTGCACACCATTCGGTTTCCCCATTCGCGCGCGCAATACCGGCAGGTCAAGGGGCTAGCGGGTCTGATCGAAACAATTCCCGGCGCCAAACTGGTGATGGGTGATTTCAACGCCACGCCATTTTCGCGCATCACCGCGACCATCGCCAGTCAGACCGGACTGCGGCGGCTCACTTCTCTGCCCACCTGGCCCGCCCGCTTTGGATTGCCGCAGGTGTCGATCGATCATATTTTTGTTTCAGAAGGCATTCGCGTTGTTGAGGAAGAGCGCATCGGCGAACCGGCGGGTTCGGATCACTATCCGATCACCATGACGCTGGCGGTTCCGGCGAATTAACCGGCGGATTTCGCCATCCTGGTTTATCGCCGGTGAACGCAACACGGTGAACGCCGTCTTTCCATTCGCCTAAATCATTGATTCGATTCGTATCCTTTTGTGTCCCCGGCACCGGCGGCAAATCGCGTTGACCAGCCCTTAAGCCTGCCGCTTAACCCGCTGTTGCGGCGGCTGGCTGAATATAGGGCCATGCCCGGCGTTGAAAAACATTGGGCATCCAGCGGACTTCGGCGGGGAACTGAAGCTGCTGGCGGCAACCATAACAGGGGACGTTAAATGGCAAGAATGGAAATTCCTGGGGAGGCCCTCGCGGACATCACACCGAATGCCGCAAGTGCCGATATATTGTTTCACCTCGGCATCATCTATTGCGTCGGCCGCGGTGTCAGCCAGGACTATGTGACAGCGCACAAATGGTTCAACCTTGCGGCGCTGAGGGGAAATCAAGACGCCAGGACTTATCGCTGCGAACTGTCACGTGAAATGACGCCTTCGCAGATCCACGAAGCCCAGCGTCAAGCCCGCTCCTGGCTCACGTTGCATTGATAAAAAAACAGGCATTCGGCCCGCTCGGGGGCTCGCGTGAAACAGGGCACGCGGGCCCCTAAATTTTCAATAGTCGATGAAGGTGTTGGCGCCCTTCAGTTCCTGGTCGTTGACGAACCGCTGCAGGTTGCTCCAGAACTCCTTGGTGGTGCGCTGCTTGGTGTAGATATCGGTCTCGTAGATATCGACCTGGGTATTGAACTTTTCCCGCTCGCTGTTGAGCGCGGGCAAAGTGGAATCATCGGGCGAATAGTTCTGGCCAAGCGGAATGAAATTCTCGTAAGCCTGAGACTCAACCGGCGAGAAAGCGAAAACAAACATCAAAGCTGCAAACCAGATACGCATGTCCAATTCCCTCAATGAGGACTACATACTAGATATTGGCCGGGAAGGCATCAATAATATCTTAACCACGATCACGATCCTGTAATGTTCGCCGCTCGGCAACATCAGTCGTCGAACTGAACTTCGTCAACCAGGCGTGCCGCATCGGCTTCATATTTGGCGATCTCGCCAATGCTCAAATTATCTGGCGTGAAAGTTCCCCACGAGCCCACCAGTTCTGATGGCGGAATTGCCGGATTGACCGGGTATTCGAAATTGCCCTGGGCATAGAGACGCTGGGCCTCGTCGCTGGCCAGAAACTCCATGAGCTTGAGGGCATTGGCCCGGTTGGGGGCGTTCCTGGTCATCAGCATGCCGGAAATATTCACATGGGTGCCGAAATCGGCCGAGGAGGGAAACATGATGCGCGCCGACTTGGCCCATTCCTTTTGCTCGGGCTCGGCGTCATTGCCGAGCATCACGCCCATGTAATAGGTGTTGGCGACGGCGAGATCGCATTCTCCGGCAAACACGCTCTTGGCCTGGGCGCGGTCGTTGCCATTGGGTGCCACCGCCAGATTGGCCCGGAGACCTTTAAGCCAGTCCCGTGCTGCATCCTCGCCCTTGTGGGCGATCATCGCGGCGATCAGGCCAAGATTGTAGGGGTGATTGCCCGGGCGGATACAGATTTTGCCTTTCCATTTGGGATCGGCCAGTTCCTCATAGCTGATCGCCGTCGCCGTCACCCGGTCCTTGGCGGCATAAATGACCCGGGCCCGCATGGTGAGGCCGAACCACAAATTGCCTTGATCGCGCAGATTGGCCGGCACATGATCGATGATTGCCGCCGATGATACTGGTTGGGCCAGATCGCGGTTCGCCGCCTCGACCAGCCGCCCCACATCGGCACTGAGCAGCACATCGGCCGGACTGTTGCGGCCTTCCTGGGCCAGACGCTCGATCAGGCCATTCTCGGCAAACACGGTCTTGACCTCGATCCCCGTGGCCTCGGTGAAGCGCTGGAACAGGGGATCGATGAAGGTTGGCTGCCGGTAGGAATAGACGTTGACCGCGCCATCGGCCAGTGCCGGCCCAATCGATCCGAGCAAGATGGCGGCACTGGTTGCGGCAAGCATGGAACGGCGGGTGATCGGCATGTGAAAACCTCATGAATTGCACGAATGGCCGTCTCTATCGCAAGGTATTTGGGCCTGTCAACAAAAACCGACTAAATTAGTCGGATTTAGAATGGTTCAAAACAACGGTCGGTAAATTCAACACGCAGCCTTGCATGTAGGATCAAATCGGGGCAAAAGCCCCCTCACCGGAGATGTGGCCGAGTGGCTGAAGGCAACGGTTTGCTAAATCGTCATACGTGTTACAGCGTATCGAGGGTTCGAATCCCTCCGTCTCCGCCAATATATACGTCTATCTAATTGAATTTATTTAATAATCAGATTTTAACTCGAAGACAGTCCGACCATCTGTCCTGCCACTGGACCGTGCATTACTTTTGCCCGGCAGCAGGCCGAAAGGGCATAGGGGATTGCAAATCTCACTCTTCGGAATGTGTGGCACCAAGCTCTCGTGCATGTGGGGACTCAGACTGCGGTCTGGTACTCAGGACTTCGAGTCTTGCGGCCTATCTTCCGGGCTCTCATGCAGCCGTTCGTAAAGGGCCTTCGCTCCACTCTCAAAGGCCGCAGTCACCTTTTCCTCGATGAACCCAACTGTCACGCGACTGGAATTTCGTTGCGCATCGAGCGGGCGGCGGAGGTAACTGTTGCGACTCCGGCGTAAGCTGGGGCATTGACTACCATATCGCGCGCCAACAACAAGGCGC
>JANLWG010000026.1:0-1917 GCA_031364405.1 Hyphomicrobiales bacterium | reverse complement strand
TGGCCTAATCTCGGATATGGTAAGGGGAGATGCGTATGCGAAATTTCGCTCTCCAACTGCGAATCATCGTCGCCCTAATGATCGTTTTCATGAACGGCCAGAGCACGTTTGCCGGTCCGAAGGAGGACGGGTGGGCTGCCTTTGATCATGGCGACTATCAATCCGCTTTGAAATATTGGCGTCCGTTGGCCGAGAAGGGAAATGCCAATCTATCGAACAATATCGGAGTTATGTATCGCGATGGACTGGGTGTTGCGGTTGACGGCAAAGAGGCCGTGAAGTGGTTTCAAGGGGCTGCTCGAAAGGGATTTGCTCAAGCGCAGAATAATCTTGGCGCGATGTATCTGCATGGAAACGGCGTCCAGCGGAGCCCCGAAGAGGCTGTTAAGTGGTTTCGACTTGCAGCTAAAAAGGGTCTTGATATGGCGCAGCACAATCTTGGCGAGATGTATCATGAGGGGCTTGGTGTAGCGACAGATAATGTTAAGGCGCTTATGTGGTATGAGTTGGCGGGCTGTTCGCCGTGTGGCACTGAGAAAATTCGCGAAACCTTGCGTCAGCAAATGACATCGGCGCAAATTACCAAAGCTGAGAGACTTGCGAATAGGTGTAGAAAATCGAATTACGTGGGTTGCGATTAGAATGAAACCTGAATTCGAACTGGGAATCGGTTGACGATAAGCTCTGCTACCCGATCACGCTCAAGCCGCGTCCGCGGGCTGCACGCGCCGCGTGATCTCCGCGCCTTTTTCTCTCTCGGCTATGGCGATGTCGTGTTGGCTTTGCAGGTCGATCCAGAATTGGGCGCTGTTGCCGAAATAGCGGGCGAGGCGCAAAGCCGTGTCGGCGGTGATCGAGCGGCGGCCATTGAGGATATCGGTGATGCGGCCCGAGGGCACGGCCAAGTCGAGCGCCAGGCGGCTGGCGCTTAGTTTGCGGGCATCCAACTCGCGGCGGAGCAGGCGTCCGGGGTGTATCGCAGGTGCCATTGTCTAACCCTTGTGATAGTCCACAATTTCAACATCGAATGCGTCACTGTCGCGGTACGAGAAGCAGATGCGCCAGCGTGCGTTCACCGTCATTGCCCATTGGCCTTTCCGGTCGCCCTTGAGTTTGTGCAGGCCGATACTTTTCAACGGACTGAGATCATCCAGCCGCTTGGCCGCGTTCAAGGCCGCCAGCAATTCAAGAGCCATCCCGAAATCAAGCCCGCGAAACTGGTTCGGCGTTTGCTCATCCCAAACTTTTCGCGTGGCGGAATTTCGCCATGAACGGATCATGGCAGAAACGTAGTACGGAAAGCGTTATGCCGCAAGGGCGGATTGTTTACCCAACCTTCATCGGCCGCATCAGGAACGCTGGCATGTTGCCTTCGTGAAATCCGCGCGAGTCTGGTGCATCGGGGAGGGAGCGGGGCGGGTTGGCGCTGCGCTCTTGGCGGGGCTCGCGTTCGGGGCGAGGCGTGCGTTCGCGGTGTGGGCGGGGGGCTTTGGGGGCTGATTGTTGAATTGGTGCGATTTCGGCTTCAACCACCGGCTCTGCCACTTTGGCTTCGCGCGGTTTAGCGCTGCTGCGCCTTGGTTTCCTCTCGCGCGGGGCCACTTCGGCGCTGTCATCCACCACCTGACCCATATCAAACCACTCGATGTCCTTCTTGATCAGGGCTTCAATGGCTTTCACATGCTTTGCTTCCTCGCGGGTTGCCATGGTGAAGGCGTGGCCTTCGCGGCCCGCGCGCGCGGTGCGGCCGATGCGGTGGACGTAGTCTTCCGCATGGATCGGCACATCGAAGTTGAAGACATGGGAGACGTCCGGAATGTCGAGGCCGCGGGCAGCAACATCCGATGCAATGAGATAAGTGATCTCGTTGTTGCGGAAGGCCAGCAGGGTTTTGAGGCGGGCCGACTGGTCCATGTC
>JANLWG010000009.1:0-5561 GCA_031364405.1 Hyphomicrobiales bacterium | reverse complement strand
GCGGCGGCAAGACGTATCATGGGTTGGCCTGATCGAAGTTCCAGTATCGCCGTACCGGCTTTCTTCCGCAACAGCAACACTGGCTAAATTGGGGCCGTGTTTCAAAACTCTGATCCTCTTCCCCTTCATCCTCATGCTGAGGTGCTCGCGCGCCGCGCGAGCCTCGAAGCATCGGCCACGAGTCCCGCTGCCGGCAACCCCTTCGAGGCCCGGCTTGCGCCGGGCGCCTCAGGGTGAGGGCAAGCCACAGGCCGCTGGTTCCGCTCCCCAATGAAAAACCCGCGCAATTGCTTGCGCGGGTCGCAACTATTGGGAAATGCCGCCGCCTAATTGAGCGAGGGGTCTTCGGTGTATTTGCCTTCGTGGAACTTGTACCAGACGTATTTGGCGTCCTTGATGTCACCCTTTTCATTCAGCGACAGGTCGCCGAGGACCGTCTTGAACGTGTTGCCGGCCCGGAGCCACTTGGCGATCTCCTTGCTGTCGGTGCTCTTGAGGGCGGTTGCCGCCGAGGCCCAGGCCTGGATCGCGGCATACTCGTAAAGCGTATAGCCTTCCGGATCGTAGCCGCTGGCCTTGAACTCTTCGACCACGGCCTTGGCGGCCGGGTTGTTGCGGGGTTCGGGCGCGAAGGTGAAGATCATGCCTTCACCGGCGGGGCCGGCGATGGTCCAGAATTCCTCGGTGTTGAACGCGTCACCCGAGATCATCTGGGACTCCATGCCCTGTTCACGCATCTGGCGGAGGATAAGGCCGCCTTCGGTGTGATATCCCCCGACATAGACAGCATCGATACCCGCGTCCTTCATCTTGGAGACAAGCGCGGTGTAGTCCTTTTCACCGGCGGTATAGGATTCGTTCATGGCTTCCGTCTGGCCAGCCGCGTTCAGGGCCTTGCGGGTTTCGTCGGCAAGACCTTTGCCATAGGGCGACTTGTCGTCGATGATGGCGATCTTCTTGCCGGCATAGTTTTTGGCCAGGAAGTTGCCTGCCACGATGCCCTGGGCATCGTCGCGGCCGCAAACGCGGTGGGTATTCCACTGGCCGCTTTCGGTGAACAGCGGGTTGGTCGAAGCGCCGGTGATCTGGATGATGCCTTCTTCGGCATAGATCGCCGAGGCCGGGATCGAGGAACCCGAACAGAAGTGGCCAGCCATGAACTTGATGCCCTTTGACACCATCTGGTTGGCAACCGCAACGGCCTGCTTGGGATCGCAGGCATCGTCGCCGATTTCAAGCACAAGCTGCTCGCCGTTGACGCCGCCGGCCGCGTTGATGTCTTTCACCGCCATTTCCGCACCACGCTTCAGCTGTTCGCCAAAAGCCGCATATTGGCCGGTGATGGGGCCTGCCACGCCAATCGAGACGTCCGCCCATGAGGCGGAGGCCGAAAGAGCGGCGGCGAAACCGAAGGCTACGCCCGACAACAGATATTTCTTCATTAGATGACTCCCTTGGGATTTATGACCGATTGGTCTTCGGGGTTGACGCACCCCTTGGGCTAAATCTAGGCCCAAAGGCATGCGATTGGGAAGGGGCCAATATGGCCGCTGCCAAATTTATGTGGGGCTCCTGGATCTCCAGGCGAAGGGGCCAGAACGCTCGTTGGCCCAGGGATACTGGCTGACCATCTGGCTGACCCGGGTCAGCCGGTAACCGAGCAGGGCGGCGGCCACAAGCACGACCGTGTCGGTCATGAAATAATGCAGCGACAGGAGATCGCCCTTGAACAGGGCATAGTGGAAGAAGCGTAGCGCCAACCCAAGGGGAAGCATGTAGGCGAATGGCATCCACAGCGGGCGCCACTTCGACGCCAGCCCGCGGCCTGTCTGAAAGGCAGCACCACCGCCGATGATCATCGTCATCCAAAAGAACACCCAGAAACTGTCTTCGACGAACAGCGACATGGTTCAATGGCTCCCTTCGAGATAGGCGGCGCGTATCTCGGGGCGCGCCAGAAGTTCCTTGCCGGTGCCTGACATGGCGATACTGCCATTCACCATGACATAGGCGTGGTGCGCCAGTTTCAAGGCATGGAAAGCATTCTGCTCGACCAGGAACACGGTCAGGCCCTCCTTCTCGTTCAGTTCCTTGATGGCGGCGAAGATCTGCTTGACGATCATCGGCGCCAGACCCAGAGACGGCTCATCCAATAGCAACAGGCGGGGCCTTGCCATCAGGGCGCGGGCGATGGCCAGCATCTGCTGCTCGCCGCCCGAAAGGGTGCCACCGCGCTGGCCGCGGCGTTTTTCGAGAATGGGGAACATGGCGAACACCCGCGCCAGATCGGCTTCGTAGAATTTGGGGTCACTGACGGTCGCCCCCATCTGCAGGTTTTCTTCAACCGACATGCGCGAAAAAATCCGGCGGCCCTCGGGCGATTGCGAAATGCCGAGATGGACGATTTCATGCACCGGCATATTGGTTATGTCACGGCCGTCGAAGGTAATCGTTCCGCTGCGGGCCCGCGGCGTGCCGCAGATGGTCATCATCAGCGTCGATTTGCCGGCACCGTTGGAGCCGATCAGCGTGGCGATCTCGCCCTTGCTGACATCCAAGTCGATGCCCCTGAGCGCCTGGATCTTGCCATAGAACGTCTCGACGCCACGGACTGAGAGGAGGGGTTCGCTCATTTACGGCCTTCCGCCAGAATTTCGGCTTCCTCTTCGTCCTCGACACCGAGGTAGGCGCGGATCACCGCTGGATCGTTGCGCACATGGGTGGGGGTTCCGTCGGAAATCTTCACGCCGTAGTCGAGCACTACGATATGGTCGGAAATTCCCATGACGACGCTCATATCGTGTTCGATCAGCAGAATGGCGATATTCTGCTCGGTGCGGATATCGAGAAGCAGGCGGTTCAACTGCTCCGACTCGCGCGGATTAAGCCCGGCTGCTGGTTCGTCGAGGCAGAGCAGCACAGGCTTGGTGCACATCGCCCGCGCGATCTCAAGGCGGCGCTGGGCGCCGTAGGGCAGTTCACCGGCTGGATCGTCGGCGCGGTCGGTGAGGCCTGCCTTGTCGAGCCAGTATTTGGAGAACTCGACAGCCTCGCGGTTGGCCTTTGTATAGGTGTGGGAATTGAAGATGCCGGTGACGGTGAAGCCCGAGGCGCGCATCAGCGTATTGTGCTGGGCCACCATCAGGTTTTCGAGAACCGTCATGCCGGCAAACAGCCGGATGTTCTGGAAAGTGCGGGCCACCCGGGCCCGCTGGGCAATGCGGAAATCCTCCATGCGTTCGAGCATGAACTGCTGGCCATCCTCATGGGCGAGGATGACGCTGCCTTCGGTTGGCTTGTAGAATCCGGTGATGCAGTTGAACACCGTGGTCTTGCCAGCGCCATTGGGGCCGATCAAGGCGGTGATTTCGTTGCGGGCCGCATTGAACGTCAAATCGCCAACAGCGGTTAGGCCGCCGAAACGCATGCTGAGGTGCTCCACCTGGAGCAGGGAGTTTTGATCGGCGGCAACCATCAGCCGTGCCCCTCGGCCACGAGATCGCCGGACACGGCTTTCTTCTCCTTGAGATAAACCGTGGGATCGCGCCTGGTCACGAAGCCGCGCGGTTTCCAGCGCATGATCAGCACCATCGCGAGGCCGACAGCGAGCATGCGGTACTGCACCGGGTCAAAACCGGCGGGCATGATGTATTTCAGAAAGCTCATTTCACGGAACACTTCAAAGGCCCCGATAATGACGATCGCCGCGACCACCACGCCGATTTGCGAGCCAAGCCCGCCCAAGACGACAATGGCAAGCACCATGGCCGACTCCATGAACACGAACGACTCCGGACTGACGAAGCCCTGCCGGGTTGCAAAGAAACTGCCGGCGAACCCCGCGAACATGGCCCCGATGGCGAAGGCCGTGAGCTTGGTGCTTGTGGTGTTGATGCCGAGCGAGCGGCAGGCGATTTCATCCTCGCGGAGCGCTTCCCAGGCGCGGCCAACCGGCAACTTGCGCAGCCGCGTGGTGACGAAATTGGTAATCAGCGCCAGCACCAGGATGACATAGTAGAGAAAGATGATGCGGTAGATGGGCTTGTGTTCCAGCCCGAAGAAATCGGCAAAGCCGCCGGGGCCTTCAATGAACGGGAGGCCGAAGAACGATGGCCGCGGAATGTTGCCGATGCCGGCGGGGCCACCGGTGAAATCAATCCAGTTGAGCAGGATGACCCTGACGATTTCACCAAACGCCAGGGTGACGATGGCGAGGTAATCGCCGCGCAGCCGAAGGACCGGAAAGCCGAGGATGACGCCCCACAGGGCCGCGAGTATGCCGGCGATCGGCAGGGTGACAAAGAACGCCCATGGAATAATGCCGTCGCCGAACCAAAAAGGCAGATATTTGGTTGACAGCAGGGCGTAGGAATAGGCACCTACCGCATAGAAGGCGACGTAGCCCAGGTCAAGCAAACCGGCCAAGCCTACGACAATGTTCAATCCCCAGCCCAGCATGATGTAGGTGAGCATCAGAATGGCGAGATCGACGACGCGGCGGTCGACGCCGGGAATGAAAGGCAGGATGACGGCGACCGCCAGCAGGGCAATCGACAGATACTTGCCGATATTGGGGATCGGCTGGGCGATGGCCAATCTGGGTTTTGCAGGCTTGGCCGCTGGTTTGTTCCAGACGAATAAATGATAGGCGAGGCGGCCAGCGGCGACGATGGCCACCAGCACGGCCACCAGTCCCCAGCGCTCTTGCAGCGCCAGGCTGCCGGTGGCGGTGACGGTCTTGAGGCCGACGATGGGGCCGAGGATGACGGTGGCGAGGAGAGCCGTAAGAAATACGTCGCGGGCAACGGCAATCGCATCAAGCGGCCGGGCTTCGGCCATGACGCTGGTGGATTTCGGAGCGGGGGCCATTCGCGTCAGACCTTTTCGATTTCGGGTTTGCCGAGAATGCCCTGGGGCAGGAAGATCAGCACCGCCGCCAGCATGGCGAAGGCCGCCACATCCTTGTATTCGACCGAGAAATAGGCCGACCAGAAGACTTCGATCAGACCGATGATAAGGCCGCCGATCATGGCGCCGGGAATTGAGCCGATGCCGCCGAGTACCGCCGCGGTAAAGGCCTTGATGCCGGCCAGAAAGCCCACGTAGAAATCGGTGACGCCGTAATACAGGAAGAACAACAGGCCGGCGACGGCGGCGAGAGCCGCACCCATGATGAAGGTGATCGAGATGGTGCGGTTTACATCGATGCCGAGCAGCGAGGCCATCTTCATGTCTTGCTCGCATGAGCGCTGGGCGCGGCCGAGCGATGTGCGGGTAATGATCGCGGTGAACACGGCCATAAGGACCAACGTGGTGAAGATGATGATGATCTGCATGTTGGACAGCCGGACGATGAATTCACCCTGCGCTGCGGCACGGCGCATGATTTCATAGCCGCCGGTGACGATGGGCTGCAAAGGCTTGGGGCGGCCGTCCTGGGCGATGCGGACGAATTCCTGCAGGATGATCGACATGCCGATGGCCGAGATCAAGGGAGCCAGGCGGAACGATCCGCGCAAGGGGCGGTAAGCGACGCGCTCGATCGTCCAATTATAGGCGGC
>JANLWG010000008.1:0-2399 GCA_031364405.1 Hyphomicrobiales bacterium | reverse complement strand
CACCCGACCGCGCGAGAATATTGAAGTAGATGATATAGGCCAACGCAGTCGCAAGAATAGCCAAACCCAGGAGTGCCGCCCAGGTGGAAAAGCTGGGCGGCGGCAATTGCCATGGCCTGTCGGTAACGGCCGCCAACAGCGCCATGATGACGGAAGAGCAGAGCAGCTGACAAGTCGCCGATGTAAGTGGGGCCACCCCATCGAGCCGCCGCCGCCCCCACAGGCCAGCAAACCCGTAGCTCGCGGCGGCGACGAGACACAGCAACATTCCCACCGTATGCGCGCCGCCGGTTTCCAGGGCCGGTCCGCGCAACAAGAAAACGCCACCGATGCCGGCGGCAATTCCCACCAGTTTGCGGGGGATCAGCCTCTCATTGCCGAAGCTTGCCATAATGATAGTGCCAAATAGAGGGGTGGTGGCATTGATTACCGAAGCCAAGCCGCTGGGGACGAGGGTCTGTCCCGTCACGATCAGCGAAAACGGGATGACGTTGTTGAGCAATGCCATGACCAGAAACGGCAGCCAGTTGCGCCAGCCCCATGGCAATTGCCCCCGGATAATCCAATGAACAGGCAGCAAAATTGCTGTTGCCAGTGCGACGCGTGCGAATACGATGGTGAACGGCGGCAATTCCTTCACCGCCACAGCGATAAAGAAGAAGGAGCCGCCCCAAAGGATTGAGAGCACCACGAGGAGAAGCCAATCCTTGGGATTGATGCTGGTCTCCGCTGGGGCCATTGCCAATTTTTCTTCGTTGCGACAAGGATGCAGTGGACCAGCCGGTTTGCCGCGTCGACCCGTTTCTTGTGCGGCCTAGGGAGCAGACCTCAGGCTTGGCCTTCCTGAGCCATGCGCTTGTCGAGGTAAGTGGCGCAGAGTTTGGTCAGCTCGTCGATCTTGTCCTGGAAGAAGTGGTTGGCACCAGGAATCACCTTGTGCTCGATGATGATGCCCTTCTGGGTCTTGAGCTTGGATACCAGAGTGTGGACAGCCTCGGCCGAGGTCACCGTATCTTTTTCACCATTGATAAACAGGCCCGAGGCCGGGCAGGGAGCCAGAAACGAGAAATCATAATGCTTGGCCAAGGGGGCAATCGAAATGAAGCCGGAAATTTCCGGCCGCCGCATCAACAGCTGCATGGAAATCCAGGCTCCGAAGGAAACTCCGGCGATCCAGCACACCTTGGCCTCGCGGTTGAAAGATTGCAGCCAATCCAGTGCCGAGGCAGCGTCGGCAAGTTCGCCAGCACCATTCTCGAATAGTCCCTGGCTTCTGCCCACGCCGCGGAAATTAAACCGCAGAACCGAGAAACCCCGGCTGACGAACATTTGGTAAAGCGAATGCACGATTGGATTATTCATCGTGCCGCCGAATGTGGGATGGGGATGCAGCAGGATGGCGATGGGCGAACCGGGTGCCTTGTTATGATGGTAACGCGCTTCGATACGTCCGGCGGGGCCGTTGAAAATCACCTCAGGCATGGGAAACTCAGATCCTCGTCTGAAAGCCCTTCGGGAATCATTCGGCGGATTTCTACCGAATAGTTGACTCCAGCGCTCGGGCTTTCTATATTCATTGTTTAGAATGGTTCAAGAAATGGATGTCCGCAGCCGGTCATCCGGGGAGCCCCGGCTTTAGCACGGGTGCGGGGTCCAAAAGCAAGCTTTTCGTGTACTGGGAACAGGATGTAGCCTGATGAAGATGAGCACCAAGGGCCGTTATGCGGTGATGGCGATGATCGACATTGCTAGCCATTCGCAAGGGTCGCCGGTGTCGCTGGCTGAAATTGCCGAGCGCCAGGACATCAGCCAGGAATATCTGGAACAGCTGTTTGGCAAACTGCGTAAAGCTGGGCTGGTGGAAAGTGCCCGTGGCCCCGGCGGTGGCTACAGACTGGCGCGCGATGCGGCGGAAATTCCGGTTTCCGTCATCATCGAGGCAGTTGACGAACCCCTGCGCGTCACCCGCTGCGAGGGCGATGCGGTTGAAGGCTGTGTCAAGGGCGAGCGCTGCTGCGCCCATGATTTGTGGTCTTCACTCGGCCGCCAGATGTTGAATTTCCTGGGCTCAATCACCCTTGATGATGTCGTTTCGAAGCGCAATCTGGCATTGGCCGCCTCGATCAAGCAGGCCACCGAACGCCACGCGAGGGCCGAGCGGTGAGAACCTATCTCGACCATAATGCGACGAGCCCGCTTCGCAGTTCCGCGAAGGCGGCAATGCTGGCGGCTATGGACATGACCGGCAACGCCTCCTCGGTGCATGGCGAGGGCAGGGCCACTCACAAACTCATCGACGAGGCCCGCGAGGCCGTCGCCCGGGCGCTGGGCGTCATCGCCCCCATGGTGGTGTTCACCAGCGGCGGCAGCGAAGCCAATAATCTCGCCATCAAAGGCGT
>JANLWG010000420.1:0-1698 GCA_031364405.1 Hyphomicrobiales bacterium | reverse complement strand
GAAGCTGTTGCCCGAAGAGCTGGCGACTATTACAAATCGCTCAACCGGCAACCCAGAGGCTTACGAGGCGTTGCTGATGGGCAGGTCATTCCTCAACCGGGGAATTGAGACCCGGCTTATGAAGACAGCGCAACGGCTGTTTGCCAAAGCCATTGAAATCGACCCAAATTATGCGCGTGCCTATGCCGCTTTGGCTGATTGTGAGGCTCATCTATTGATTGCCAACGATCCTGACGCCAGCTACGAGGCAATCCTTGCCAACAGCGCACGGGCGCTGGAACTTGAGCCAGGTCTCGCCGATGCCCACGCATCACGTGGCGGGGCCCTGTTCATCATTGGCCGGTATGCGGAGGCAGAGGTGGAGTTCGAGCGAGCCTTGGCGTTGGATGCCAGTTCTTTCGAGGCTCATTTCTTTTACGGACGGCACTGTCTTGTTCAGGGTCAATACGAAAAAGCTCTCACTCTGTTCCAGCGCGCGGTATCGTTGTCGCCCGATGACTATCGGGTTTGGGGCCATCTACAGATGGTCTATGTTTCACTTGGCCGTAGCGACGACGCCAAGGAAGCAGCACGACAAGGTGTGCTGCGAGTAGGGAAAGAAATCAAAGCGCATCCCGACAATTCCACCGCGCTATGCTTCGGCGCCATCATGCTGGCGGAAATTGGCGAAGCCGATCGTGCGCTGTCCTGGGCATCTCGTGCTGAAATGTTCTCCGGAGATAGTATTCAAATTCAGTACAATCTAGGCTGCTGCTACGCAAAGCTGGGCAAGTCGGATCAAGCAATCGATTGCCTTGAACGTCAGCTCACGGCATCGCACGCGAACCTCCTTATTCGTTTGCCTTGGATGCAGCAAGATAGCGACCTTGACCCGATCCGCACTCATCCCCGATTTGTCGCGCTGGTCGATCGGATGGAGGCCCAAATAGCGGCGACTGGGGCTTGAGGATCAGCACGCTGTGAGGAGAGTGAAGCAATCGCGTGGAATATGAAGCCCAGAAATCGAATTAGTTGAGGGCAAGTCGGGTCATGGCCCCTAGCGGAAATTGAAACTGACCCACGACCCAGGCGTTTGCCCGTTGCGGTCACGGCGAACTCCTGTGCTATGTGAATGTGCGTTCTGGCATTCTGTCGCCCCCAAGAATGGGAGTTCCAATGATCTACGAGATCTGCGTCGATTCAGCGGCTGGTGTCCGCGCCGCCAGGGCCGCGGGGGCTGACCGGGTCGAGTTGTGCGCCGATCTCCTGGAAGGCGGCACCACGCCGAGCCGTGGCATGATCCGCCAAGCCCGGACGATTGCTGGCATCGGACTCAATGTGATGATCAGGCCGCGCGGCGGTGACTTTCTGTTCGACGCCGATGAATTCGCCATCATGGAAGCCGACGTCGAGACCGCCAAGGCCGAGGGTGCCGATGGCGTGGTGATCGGCCTGCTGATGGACGACGGCAATATCGACGTCACACGGACGCGCGAACTGCTGGCGCGGGCTCGGCCGCTGCCGGTGACCTTTCACCGGGCGTTCGACATGACTCCCGATGCTTTCGAGGCGTTGGAGACGCTGGCAGGCCTCGGCGTTGAACGGGTACTCACCTCCGGCCAGGAGGCGACGGTGCTGGAAGGGCTGCCGCTGATTGCCGAACTCATCGCCCGCGCCGGAAAAAGAATCATCGTCATGCCCGGTGGCGGTATCACCGCG
>JANLWG010000384.1:0-5840 GCA_031364405.1 Hyphomicrobiales bacterium | reverse complement strand
CGTCGCTTAGTTCCTCATACATGCCAAACACCGTAGATGACATCGTTGTCAGCGCCGCCATAAATGTCATCATTTCCGGAGTAGCCAAAAATCACATCATCGCCGCCATAACCGAATATGACGGCGCTGTTGTTTGTGCGTCAATGTTTTCGAAAAAATCGGTTCCGTAGATTGTAGCCATGGCAAATTGATCCCTGTTCACTGTCCCGCGAGGGTTTAGATACGTTGTTTCAGGCGTTAATACGGACTGTGGCAGACGTGGCGGTGTCCGGGCCACGTCGGCTTACCCCCATTATTGCAGACCAATTTCGAAACTGCGAAGGAGGCCGCTTCGGGCCATGAGCTGCCAATTGCAGCTACAAATATCTGTATCGATGTGTCGTCCTGCGGTTGATCGTGGACGCCGAAAACCCAACTGTCACGCGACTGGAATTTCGTTGCGCATCGAGCGGGCGGCGGAGGTAACTGTTGCGACTCCGGCGTAAGCTGGGGCATTGACTACCATATCGCGCGCCAACAACAAGGCGCGTGCCTCGCAAAGCGCACGGCGGTCGGCATCCTTGATCCACTCAAGGTCGATGTTGTGGGCAAGGCCCAGGATCCGGCGGATCATTTTGGTGCCAGCAAATCCAATGGTGTCGGTCCACAGGCGTTGCATGTATCGAATGCGTTCAGCCTCAAGAGCGGTTTGATCCTTTTCTCCCAGAAATAGCGAGACGGTATACGCATCTCCGGTTGAATGTTGGCGCCACAGGTCAAGAAATTTTTCGTAAAACCTCGCCCAAACGCTCTCAGTGGTGGTCAGTACCCACTCGCGGTAGGCATCGCGCTCCCCCGGCCTGATCTCATGGCCGTCATGCGAAAAATAGTTCAGCAGCAGATTGGCAATAACCGCACCCACATCGAAGCCCATGGGTCCCACGAAGGCGAATTCAGGATCAATGACGCGGGTATCCTTTTCGGTCACCATGATGGAACCGGTATGCAAATCGCCGTGGAGCAGGGCTTCGGTGCAAGACATGAACTTGAGCTTGAGGCGGGAGACCGCGATCTTAAGTTCGGTGTCGTTCCGCCATCGCGCGGCAAAACCGTCGAGTTGAGGCGATGTCCACCGGTTGAGTTCGGTCACATGATAGGGATCTGTGAAAATTAGGTCTTCGGTGATTTTACACAGAGCCGAGTTCCCCGCGAAGGCTCCAACCAACGATTTTTTGGCATGGGCGGGCAGTGCCAGGTCAGACGTAAAAAACAGGACCTGTGCCATGAACGTGGAGATGTCTTCCGCAAATCTCGGATAGATGGTGGCGGCAACCATTCCCTGTCGCATGACGATATGGGGTTCGAGAAGTTCCATCACGATGAGCGCTTGCACGTCATCGTAGTGAATGATCGTGGGCACCAATCCGCCGGCGAGCCTGGCCTGCTCCGAGAGCGCCATGTGTTCATAATGAGCCCGCGACAGTGGCAGCGGCCAGCTTTCGCCAACGAGACGGACATATGGTAACGCCTGCTTGACGGCAACGCCACCGCTCGCTCCCTTCACGACGAAGACAAGATTGAGATTACCGTCGCCGACCTCGTTGATGCGCCATTTCGACGGTTGGCCGCCGAGGACGTTTCGCACGCCGGGGATGCCGAATAAATAGGCAGCAAGTGTCGCGGGGGTTTGCGGCGCGTAGGATTCGGCGGATCGATTCATTGCGGATTTCCGGTGATTGATTTGTACCATGAAAACCGAATAATCGCGGCTTCGCAAATGCAAAATTCCAAACGCCGGCCGCACCCTCGCCAGCCATACGTATTCGCTGGACAAATTCCATGTCCTGTTGGATGCTAATCGTCAGGCATCCACTTCTGGAGTACGCCAGTGTCCGCAAGAAGGACGGGCAAGGTGAAGATGCCGTGAACCGAGAACCACTGGGAGACTAAGGCAATGCTCGACGATCTCATTAAGGAAGCCGCCAACCGGCGTGATGTGTTCAAGAAAATTGGCGCCGCTGCACTGGGCGCAGCACTTCTTGCCGATGCAGGATTCGATCCAGCGATCGCGCAGGAACTGAAACCATCAGGAAAACCTCTCAAGGCGGCCATGGGCAACGCCGGTCTGCAAGCCACCTGGTGCGCCCAGGGCAAGCAGGCGGCCGAGGCCTGGGCCAAGTTGATGAATGTCGAGATCACTTGGTTCGACGGTGAGCTTTCCGCTACCAAGCAGCGCGCCACGGTCGAAAACCTCGCCACCCAGAAGTGGGACTTCGTTGCGCTGCAGACCTTCGGCATCGGCACACTCAATGAACCTATCCAGCGCGTGATCGATGCTGGAACACCAGTAATCGCCATGGACACGATGATGGCGCCGGAGGGCCAGTTGGCGCTTCACACCTTCATCGCACCCGACAACATCATGATGGGCTCGGTTGTGACCTCTGCCCTGATCGCCGCCATGGGAGGCGCTGGCAACATCACCATGACCCAAGGCGCGCTCGGCCACTCGGGCGCCCAAGGTCGCGCCAAGGGCTTTCATCAGGTCATCGATGGCAATGCGAATATCAAGCTGCTCGACGAACAGCCGGCCGACTGGGATGTCACCAAGGTGGCCCGCATCTGGGACTCGCTGCTGACCCAGTATCCAGACATTAAGGGGGCCTTCTTCCACAATGACGACATGGCGCTGGCCGCCCACAACGTGATGAAGGCAAAGAACCGGACCGACATACTGATCGCCGGCGTTGATGCCATGCCCCCCGCCGTGAACGCGGTGTTGGAAGGCGTAATGGTGGCAACGGTGCGCAATCCGTCGTGCCGCATTCACGGATGGTCGGTTGCGGCTGGCGTTGCTGCCGTGGTCGGCGGCGAAAAGCCGGGCAAGGACATTCCGAACTTCATACTGGCCGATGGTCCGGTCATCACCAAAGAGAGCGCTGCCGGCCACCTATGGCTGCAGAAGAATTTCCTGATCTGATCTCGGCTCCATGCAGGAGTCTTCAACTTCACAGGGCGGGGGCGGTTCGCCGCCCCTTCTCGAACTAATCAATGTGTCAAAACACTTCGGTGGCGTACTGGCGCTGCAGGACGTGAGTTTTGAACTGCGGCCGGGCGAAATACACGGCCTCGTCGGAGAAAACGGCGCCGGCAAGTCCACCATGATGAAAATCATAGCCGGCGTTCATACGGAATTCGACGGCGTGATGAAGCTCAAGAACCGCGAGGTCAGGCTGCGCTCGGCGCGCGATGCGCTAGCCAATTCGATCGGCATGGTGCACCAGGAGCTTTCGGCCATTCCCGATCTCACGGTCGCTGAAAATGTGTTCCTCGGCCATCAGCCCACCAATGCCATTGGCAAGATCGATTGGGCGCTGATGAACCGTGAAGCCCGCAGCCTGCTCAACGGCCTCGGCCTCGACATTAACCCGAAGCGCACCATGGCTTCGCTGCCGGTGGGACTGCAGCAGCTGGTTGAACTGTCGCGCGTGCTGTTTTCCGGAGCGCAGATCATCATTCTCGACGAACCTACATCGGCCCTGTCGCCGCCGGAAGTGAAACGGCTGTTCGATGTGCTTCGCCGGCTGCGCGACGAAGGCCGCAGCATTATTTTCATTTCGCACTTCCTCGACGACGTACTGGCGATTTCCGGCCGCGTCACGGTGTTCCGCAATGGCAAGAAGGTAATCACCGAGGAGACGGCGAAGCTCGACAAGGATGCGTTGATTTCGCACATGATCGGCCGCGGCTCCAAGGATATGCACATGGGCGAGGAAGCAATCCTGAAGGGCGACGATACCAAACCCATCGTGCTGTCGGTCGAAGGTATCGGTGACGGCAAGTATCTGCACGATTTCACCATGGATTTGCGGGCGGGCGAGATCACCGGAGTCTATGGTTTCATGGGTTCGGGCCAAATCGAGCTGGCGCGCGCCCTGTTCGGAAAACTGAAATTGCGCCGTGGCGGCGTGAAGATCGACGGCAAGCCTGTGAGATTCCGCTCGACAGCGGCGGCGCGCCGCGCCGGCATTGCCTTCGTCGGTGAAAACCGGCGCATGATGTTGTTCCGCACCGAGCCGGTATTTAAGAACGTGTCTATCACAATTCTAGGCCGCATTCACTGGATGTTGCTGAAGCCAAACCAGGAGCGCGTGATCGCCGCGGCCCACGTCAAGGATCTGTCGATCCGGCCGCCGCGGGTTGGCATCGCGCTGGGTTCGCTGTCCGGTGGTAATCAGCAGAAGGTGGCGCTGGCCAAGTGGCTCACCCACATGCCCAAGGTGCTGATCCTGTCGGAGCCTACCCGCGGCATGGACGTGGGCGCAAAGGAAGACGTGATCCGCATTGTCAAATCGCTGCGCGACAAGGGTGTTGCCGTGCTGGTGCTGTCGACCGAACCCGAAACAATCTTGACGCTCGCCGACCGGGTGACCGTCATGAAAAAGGGCACGGCGGTGAAGGAATTTTCAACAGGCCGAATCGAGAAGTCCGATCTCCTCGCGGCGGCATGACGGGGACTGGGGAGAGAATGTCGAGCACGGAAACCATCACCACCAGAGGCTTCAGCGTCAGGCATTTCCTCGCGGATCAGCTGCGCAATATAGCGCCGGTGTTCACACTCGTTGCGCTGGTCGTCTTTTTCTCCCTCGCCAGCCCTTCATTTCTGTCGCTCGACAACGGCATGAACATCTTCCGGCAAATGTCGATCACCGGCATCATCGCAATTGGCCTCACCTTTGTCATCCTCACGGCCGAGATTGATCTTTCGGTCGCCGCGGTGGCCAATGCGGTGGGCATCACGGTTGCCTACTTCACCATCCAGCCCGACTATGTGAACATCAACAACATGCCGGCCGAGGGCTGGATTGCCATTATCCTGGCGCTGGCCGCGGCCATTGCCTTCGGACTCGTCACGGCCTTTGGCATGACGGTCATTGGCATCCCATCATTCATCATGACGCTGGCTATCATGCAGATTGCCAACGGCGTCTCGGCCATGCTGATCCGCGGACAGATCGCCTATCAGTATCCGGATCTGGTGACGACTCTGGGCTCCAAGACGGCCTTCAGTATTCCGCTGGGATTGGACGCCGCCGGCAAGGCGCTGTTCATTCCCATCGGCTGGACCATTATCGTCTTCGCCATCTTCCTGCTCGTCGCCCACATCGTTCTCATCTACACGCGCTTCGGGCGCTATGTTTACATGGTGGGTGGCAACCGCGAGGCCGCGGAATATTCGGGCGTCAACGTGAAGCTCATCATCGCGTCGGTAATGGTTATCTGCACTTTTTGCTCGGGCGTGGCCGGCATGCTTGGTGTCGCTTATTTCGGCTCGGCCCAGCAGAACCAATTCGATACCTTCCTGCTGGATGCCATTGCGGCGGTCGTGGTGGGTGGAACCAGCCTGTTCGGCGGCCGTGGCGGCATCGGCAATACGATCATTGGGTTGCTGGTTTTAGGCGTCGTCAACAACGGTCTGGACCACATCCAGATGGACAGCTTCCAGAAGATTCTGATTCGCGGCCTAATTCTGCTCGCCGCCCTGGTGATCAACGTCTATGCCCAGGTACTGAAGGAGCGGCAGTCACAGATGGATTGACGGCGCTAACGGCCGATGGCGGTGAGGATCGCGATTTGGCACTCGCCATTTCCGCTAGGTGTTTAGTCCCGGCATTTGATGGTGCATTGTTTTCCATTGAATGGAAAGAGGCACTATTGGTCAGATTTTGCGCGGCAGCGCAGTGTTGTTTTCGAGCGTGACGGTTGCCCAGGGTTTTACGGACCATGCTTCCATCGCCATGGCCAGGGGGGGGGAGTGGAGGGACTCACGCTAGCGCTTGCCGCCGAACTTGCGCCCAAGC